>CAXXTG010000197.1:0-17052 GCA_963666855.2 Vicinamibacterales bacterium | reverse complement strand
TCGGCGCTCCCTGCCTGCTTCTCTCGGCCCGCATCGATTTGGCGCGGCGGGTAGCGAACGTACGTGCGACCCGATGCCTCTTCTCTGGCCCGAATCTCCCTGAAGATCGACTTGATGTCGTAACCGTGACGGGCAGCGTGCTCCTCGCGCACCGCTCGGAGCTCATCGATTACAGCGTCGGACATGGCTGGCATGTTGTTCTACACCAGGATAGCGCCCACGTCGAACCGCACGCCCTGAAGGCCGGTCGAACCATGTCCACGGCGGTCGCTGCCTTCAGTCGTACACGAGTTCCGGGACCACGACCTCCCAGGTCTCGCACTCGAGGCCCTCGCGGTAGCCGGGCTTCGATACTTCGCGGCTCCACGCGACGATCGCGCGGACGGTGGCGGACCTGCACCGCGCGCCGCTCGGAGGTTCGAAGCCTCTGGCGAGATGCCCCACCACCGTCCCTTCGCCGTCCCGCAGTCCCCAGCGTCCCCACTCGTCCACCCCCACGGTCAGCGGATCGCCAGGGGACAGGGCGGCGATGGCCCGATGCACCCGATGCCCGACGGGGTGGCGACCGGCGAAGCCCAGGTTGATCTCGCCCAGACCCGGCCGCAGGTAGCGACGGGCCAGCTCCGGACTCTCCCGCGGAACGGGGACGGCGGAACGGTAAAGGACTGCACCGCTCTCCGGAAAGCCAGGCGGCAGCGGGTGCGAGCGTGCGGCGTCGGCTGGGGCTTCGGGTTCCTTGACGAAGCCCGGCCACGAGCCGTCCCGTGATCCGCCGAAACGCAACAGCGCCAGAGTCTGCCGGGCGCGAGTCATGGCCACGTAGTAGAGCCGGCGGGGTGCGTCCGGATCTTCGTTGTCGCTGCGACGCTCCCAGCCTCCATCAAGCACCGCGACGTGATCGAACTCAAGCCCCTTGGCGCGGTGCGCGGTCAAGAGCATCAGTCCGTGCTGGCGCCGCCGGACGTCCCGGCCCCACTCGGCCAGCCACTCGATGACCTGGTCGACCGGCACCTCGGCGCCGCCGGTCTCGGCCGCGTGCTCATCCAGGGCTTCCCGCAGCAGATCGGTCCAGGGTCCAGAAGACCGGTGATCGTCCATCCAACCGCGCAGGCCGGCACCGTCCACGAGAGGGGTCGGGCGGCCGCGCATCCATTCGACGAGCGCCCGGGTCTCCCGCAGGCGCCAGAAGCTCGGGATTTCCTCCTTCGCCATCTGGACCGGGATGCCGTGGACCTCGCAGAACGCGCGCACAGGCTCCAGGTACTTCCACTCGCGGGCGATCACCGCGCATGAGGACCAGTCCCAATCCGACGCGAGAGCGGCGAGCCGTCGCAACTCGCTCATCGCGACCTGCGCCTGGGCGATCGCATCGGGTCGCGCCGGCAGGATCTGCACCCGGCCCCTCGCGACCGGGTCCAGCGTCTCCCACGCACCGCCCGGCGGATCTTGTGCGCGCGACCGGTCGATTCGGATGGGATGTTCGCCCTTCATCCGGTCGCGGGCCGGCTCGATCAGCGCGTTCGCCGCCGTCACGATGTGACGGGTGGAGCGATAGTTGTCGACAAGGAAGGCGGGCCGCGGCCCGTAGTCCCTTTCGAAGCGGCGAATGAACGCCACCGAGGCACCGTTGAAGGCGTAGATGTTCTGGTCGTCGTCGCCGACCGCGAAGAGGGTGAGCTTGCGATCCTCCTCCAGGGTGCGACCGGCGAGGGCGGATATCAGTTCGTACTGGTTCGCGTCGATATCCTGGTACTCGTCCATCAGGATCCAGCGGAAGCCGGCGAGAAGCCGATCGCGCTGGTCGTCGGCTTCCTCCGCCGGCAGCCCCTCGCCCTTCAACAGCGCTGTCGCTTCATGGAGCACCTCCTCGAACCTCTCGCCGTCCGAACGATCGGCCCCCGCGGTGAAACTCGCGCCGACGAGCCGCATGGCAAGGCCGTGGCAGGTCGACACGGTCACCCCGCGCGCGTCGTCGCCGATCAGCTCCCAGAGCCGGCGGCGGATCTCGCCGGCGGCGTGGCGGTTGTAGGCGAGGGCGAGAATGCAACGGGGATTCTCGCGCCTCGCACGTAGCAGGTACGCGATCCGATGCACCAGCACGCGCGTCTTGCCGGCACCGGGGCCGGCGAGGACGAGCACGTTCGTCTGCTCTCGAGCGTCAGCGACGATGCGCTGCTGATCAGGGTTCTTCAGGCTCTCGACGATAGCGCGCCACGATTCGGGCGTGGTCTCGCGACAGATCCCGCGATCCGGCAGCCAGCGGCGCAGGAAGTCCCCTTCCTTGAGGTTGAAATAGTCCATGGCGAGGCGCAACGCGTCGGCGATGGCCTCGAGGCCCCGTCGTGCGAATTCCACCATCACGTGGATCTGCCGCACCTGCCCCTGATAGTGGAGCCGGAGCGGCTCGAAGTCGGAGGCGGCGAAGCCGCGCCTCGGCGTCTCGTCCGTCAGCCGGATGGTCATGGCCGGCCGGAACACCGCCAGACCCTTGTGGAGACGGATGACCTCCTGCTCGTGCAGCCACAGCAGCGCTCGGTCCAGCAGTTTCTCCGGATTTCTGACCGTGCTCTTCAGCAACAGATTCGATGTCAACGCATTGAGCAGCTTTCCGAGGGTGGTTTCGGCAAGCAGATCCGTGCCCCGGCTTCCCGAGGGCAGGCGGCCGAGCAGGTGATCGAGCAGGTGTCTCGCGCCCTCGCGCCGACGTGATGCGGTCTCCTCCAGGGCCGGCCACTCGCGCTGCAGCGTGACCTGCACCGTCTCCGTATCCCGCTTGCGGATCCCCAGGCTTCCGGCCCCACCGCCTTCACCGCGCCCGTCGGCGGCGATGCTGCGGAGAATGCGCCAAAGCCGTTCCGGCCGCGGGTCGGCCATGCCTTCATCACGCAGGCGCTGCGACGCGACCCGCAGGTGCAGCACCGAGGTGTCGCCCTTGCCCATGTCCGGCGCGGCCGTGCGAAGGTCGCCGATGAACGCGGTCTCGAGCTTCGCCGCCTCGTCAAGGCGCTTCCGGGAGCTCCGGTCCACCCCTTCATGGACGAAGGCGGTGAGCACCGTGTCGTTGCTCGCAATGCCGAGTGCTTCCAGGTCGTGGAGAGCGGCGCGCACGCGTTCGGGGCTCAAGCCCGACACGCCCATCAGCTCGTCGGTGGAGATGCCCTCGTCGGGATCGGCGTCGATCAGCACCTCGGCGATGGACAGCAACTGCCGGCGGTAGTCGGCCCGCATGGGCCGTCTGTCGAGCCTTGCCCGCGCCTCCGCCAGGGAGCCTACCCGAAGGGACGAGGGGAACACCCGCACCTGGTTCTCTTCCCGCGTGAGCAGCACGGCGCTCTCGAGCCAAGCGATGGCGGTCCGCACCCGGGTATCATCCGTCGCCGAGTCCCGCTCGAACGATTTCTCGTCGTCCTCGCGCAGAATCTCGCCGGCAGTGGCCACGACCTCGCCGGCGAGTCGCTTCTTCCGGTCCAGGTTGCGAAGCGCGCGCAGGATGCCGTAGATCTCCCGCCGGGTGAGCCGAGATCGGGCCGACATCCCGAACTGCCGCTCGACGTCGTCCGTCGAGTACAGCAGCACGCAGCGCGCCGCCGCCCGGTCGCGGCCGGCTCGCCCCGCCTCCTGCAGGTAGTTCTCGAGCGAGCCCGGGATGTCGGCGTGGATCACTAGACGCACATCCGGCTTGTCGACGCCCATGCCGAAAGCGTTGGTGGCCGCGATTACCCGAAGCTCGCCGTCGATGAAGCGCCGCTGGACGTCCTTCCTGGTTTCTGGCGGCAACCCGGCGTGGAAACAGGCGGCCGCGACCTCCTTCGTCTGCAGAAACTCGGACACCTCTTCCGTCGCCCGGCGTGTGGCGCAGTACACGATCGCGCCGCCGGCGGCATCCGGCGGCAGGTCTTGCATCAGAATCTGGTGGACGTGCGCGAGCTTCGAGCCACCGGTCGTCTCGACCACGAACTCGAGGTTCTTGCGCCGGGCACCCCCGTCGAAGACCGTAAGCTCCACGCCGAGCTCGTCTCGGAAGTGCTGCGCAATGTCGTCCACCACGTCAGGCTTGGCCGTCGCGGTAAGGCACAGCAGCGGCGGTATCGGCTCCGGCCCCGCCTTCTCGCGGATGAAGCGCCCGACGTAGCGATAGTCGGGCCGGAAGTCGTGCCCCCATCGCGACAGGCAGTGCGCCTCGTCCAGCACCCAGGCTCCGATCTCGCGCTGGTTCAGCACGCGCCGGAAGGACCGGCTGCGGAGCTGCTCCGGGGAGACCAGCACCAGCCCGGCGTCCCCGAGCCGGACCCGATCCAGCGCCTCGGCCCGCTCGGGCATCGAGAGGAGCCCGTTGATGGCGACGCAAGAACCGATGCCGCGCGCCTCGAGGCCGGCCACCTGATCCGCCATGAGCGCGACGAGAGGTGAGATCACTACCGTGAGGGCGCCGGTCTTGTCGTAGCGCGACAGAGCCGGGATCTGATAGCAGAGCGACTTGCCGGTGCCGGTGGGCAGGATCCCGAGGACATGGCGTCCGGCCATCGCCGCCTCGACGATGGACTGCTGCATCGGACGCCCATCGTCGTCCGACGGTTCCGGGCGGAAATCGGCGAAGCCGAACCAGCGGAACAGCTCCTTGCGCGCGTCGCGGCCCTCCCGGCACCACTCGCAGGCGGGGTCGTGGCAGGCGGTGTCCCGCAGCCGGCGAACCAGCCGGCCCGCGTCCGGAAACTGGTAGCGGACCCAGGGCGGCATGACCGAGTTGCCGCCCGATACCGAGAGCCAAGCCAGTGCGTAGGCCAGCGCCCAACCGCTGCGGGCCGGGTTCGCAACGACTTCGCGGCCGTGGGTTCGACAGGCGATGCCCGCCAGCCGTTCCCCGATTGCTTGGCGGGCTGCGGCTTCCGAGGGTCGAGGCGATTCACGAACGCCCGCGAAGAACTGGTCGAAACCAGCCCCTTCGCCCCCCGCCGTCGTTAACCAGTGCCAGGACAACAGCAGATCGGGTGGTGGCGGGGCGTCCCACCGCAGAGCGTTGTGCTGGCCACAAAAGACGTCGAGCGCCAGCCTCGCGTCGAGCTCCGGGTCGTTCAACCGCCCTCGCTTGAGCGCTCCGTCCTGGTAGTGCTTGACGAGATGGTGGTATGGGTGCCGCGGGAAGGCGAGGGGACTGAGCCACAGCGTATCGACGGCTGGCAACCTCAGCAGCCGCAGGTCGGGTTTCGCCGCCGCCAGATGGGGCAGGTCGAAGCAGATGAGGTTGTGGCCCAGCAGAAAGTCCGCGCCGTCGGCCAGGTCGTCGAGCCGCGTCAGGGCCAGAGCGAGATCGCCGCCACGGAACAGCAAGCGTTCGCCGGTATCCGGCCGCACTGCCGCGAACGCGCGGATGCGCCGGTCGTCCCGGCCAACCTCGAGGTCCAGCGAGAGGCACCGGGGGGAGTAGACCGATCTACCGTTCGGAGGCGGTGGCATCTGCTCGGGGCCGGTTCCGTCCGGGATCGAAGCCGTACCGAACTTGCCGGGGATGGCCGCGGGGCTGGCGAGCCGGAAGCGCGCAACGCCGACACCGCGACGTCCGAGCAACCGCTGGACACGGCAAAATGCGAAGCCGCCAGCCGGCCGGCATTTGCGTGGTCACGGCCCTGGACCCGGCTCGTCACGCCGGTCGATTACCGGCCCCGCCGCAGCAGGTCGCGGTGCACCACCGCGACCCCGTACATGTAGCCCCCGAAACGCGCGAAGCGCGGGTCGGCGGCGAGGAATATCTCCTCCCGCGCCGCCTCGTCGCGGCCCCACGCCTCGTGGTAGAGCCCGCGGTAGAGATGGGCGTAGAAGCGGGCGCCCGCCTGCACGCCGGCCTCGGCGAGGACCTCCTCGGGGGTCATCCGGCCGCGAAACATCTCGTAGATCTCGGGCATGGGCCGGCGCCGGTCGCGCCCCACCGGCAGCAGCGCCTCGAGCGCCGCCTCCGGCGATTCGCCGCGGGCGACGCACAGGAAGTGCCACGCCGCGTTCTCGACGTCGTTGGGGTTGACGATGCGGTGGTCCTCGAACTGCCGGCGGCAGTCGTCGTAGCGCCCCGCGTAGTAGAGGGCGATGCCCCGCTGCCAGAACTGGGGGGCCGCGTCGGGCCGCGCCCGCGCCACCTGGTCGAAGCCGGCGACCGACTCGTCGATGCGGCCGGCGAGGAAGTCGGCCTCGGCCTGGCGCATGATCTGGCCCGGCGTCTGGGCGTCGACGGCGGCGGCGCCGGCCGCGAGCAGCAGGGCGGCCGTTCCGACGCGGGACAATGACGCAAACATCTTCGACATGATCTCACTCCGTCAGACGCGTGCCCGCCTCGTTCGGCGGCGGGCCGACAGTCCCGATCTCGACCTAGCGTTGCCGACGCCCATCCGCGCCCCGCGCCGCAATCGACCCGATGGCGAGTAGGATCATATTCCACCCGTCATGAGCACGGCCGTCCATCTGCCGGCGGACCTGCTTGCGACCGTGGATAGCGAGGCGCGGGGACGCAAGATGAACTGGAACCGCTACATCATCCACATCCTCGAGCGGGCGTTGGCGGCCGAAACTGCCTGGAGCGCCACGTTCGTCGAGGAGCTGGCGTCGGCGCGCGCCGACGCCGCGAGCGCGGCCATCGAGGACCTGCGCAGCGCCGTCGCCGCACGCAAGACGCGGAAGGGGCCGCCGGCGCTGTGACCGACGGTGCTGAATGCCGAACACCTCGCCGACATGCGGGACCGTTCTGCCGCCGGTCGTCCGCTCGCCTCCCGGTCTTGAGCCGCACAGACGATTTGCGCGGGGCCGGTGTCCGGTCGAGCCCGCCCCCGGGGCCGCGCTATAATCGGGCTGATAACGTCATACCTGTGCCGCCGGGATCTTCCCGCGCACGAAACGAGAAGGAGAGCCGACATGAAGAAGATGCTGCTGTTGGGCGCCGCCCTGCTCGTGGGCTTCGCGACCGCCACTCCCGCGGAGGAGCAGGTCGCCGACATGACCTTCTTCCTGACCAGCGCCGGTCCCGGGGACGGCGCCAACCTCGGCGGCCTCGCGGGGGCTGACGCCCACTGCCAGTCGCTGGCCGCGGCGGTCGGGGCCGGCAGCCGGACGTGGCGGGCGTACCTGAGCACCACCGGCGAGGGCGGCGTCAACGCGCGCGACCGCATCGGCGACGGTCCCTGGCAGAACCACGCCGGCGTGGTCGTGGCGCGCGACATCGACGTGCTGCACTTCGAGAACAACCTCACCAAGGAGACCGTGCTCAACGAGCAGGGCGGGATGACCCCGGGCCGGGGCGACAGCCCGAACCAGCACGACATCCTGACCGGGTCGTACCTCGACGGCACCGCCGTCATGAGCGACGGCGACACCACCTGCGGCAACTGGATGTCGAACGCCGACGGCGAGGGCAGCGCCATGGTCGGCCACTTCGACCGCACCGGCGGCGGCCCGAACCCCAACTCGTGGAACTCGGCCCACGGCTCGCGCGGCTGCAGCCAGGCGAACCTGCAGGCCACGGGGGGCAACGGCTACTTCTACTGCTTCGCCCTCAACTAGCCCGCCCATCGTCGCCTTCGGCTCCGCCGGGAGTCCGACCAACCCCGCCGGGAATCCACGCCGTTCCACGGCGCGGACTCCCGGCGGACAAGGTCGGGAGGGCAGCGGCAGCGAGCGTGCCGCCCATCGCCGAACCCGGCCAGGGAGTCCTGATGATCGACGACGTGAACGATCTCGTTGAGAAGCTGCATCGAGATGCGCGAGGCACGGTGCGCGTTCGTCGACCTGACGCGGACTGCGCTGAACATGCACCTGTTCGGGTGCATCTTCGACGACGACATCAAGGCCGCCGGATACGAACCCGCGCGAGCTTGAGAGGCACTACCGGATCACGGTATGCCAATGTCGACGCTCGCACCCCGAGGGCCGGACGCAATCTCAAGACCGCGGCCAGGACCCGAAGTATCGCGACCGCGGTCAGGGCCGGACGCAATCTCAAGGAGGTAATGACGGTGAATCCCGAGGTCGAGCGTCGGTGGCGCCGCCCCGAGCGCGGCAGTCTGAGAACTCGGTGCGCAGGGCGCGTGAACCTCGCCGCTATAGAATCCTCTCCGATGCCTCGTTCCCCTCGCGCCGTGCGCGGCCGCCGTCGGCCCCCGCACCTGTCGGCCGGGAGATTCCCCGTCAACGGTCGACGTTCCGCGTCCACCGTCCGCCATGCCCCCGCGCATCCTGATCCTCTCTGCGTCGACCGGCCTCGGAATCGCCCTGGCCCTCACCGCCGACCGGCCGGTCCGGGAATCTGAGGTGGTCGACCGCCCCGTCGAAGTGACCGCCGACGGCTACGTGTCGTCCGACACCTGCCGGGCGTGCCACCCCTCGGAGTACGAGAGCTGGCACGGGTCGTATCACCGGACGATGACCCAAGTCGCGACCCCCGACACCGTCGCCGCCGACTTCGACGGCGTGCGGGTCGACGCGGTGCACGGGAGCGCGATGCGGCTCGAGCGCCGGGGCGACGAGCTGTGGGCGGAGTTCGACGATCCCGGCTGGGAGGGGCCGGACGCCGAGCGCCCCCGCATCCGCCGGCGGGTGGTCATGATGACGGGGTCGCACCACCAGAACGTCTACTGGTACGCCACCGGACACGACCGCGGACTGAACGTGCTGCCCGGGGCGTATCTGCTCGACGAAGAGCAGTGGGTGCCGCGCAGCTCGCTCGTCCTGCACCCGCCGGGGCAGTCGCTCGCCATGCTCGACGGCCACTGGAACGCGGTGTGCATCGTGTGCCACACCACGCAGGGGCGCACGGCCTTCGACACGCCCTACCGCTCGCTGCCGTTCGAGGAGCAGGCCGTCGACACCACGGCGGCGGAGTTCGGCATCGCCTGCGAGTCGTGCCACGGCCCCGCGGAGGCCCACGTCGAGGCCAACCGCAACCCGCTGCGGCGCTACGCGAGCCACCTCGCGGGAGGCGGCGACCCGACCATCGTGCAGCCCGAGCTACTCGATCCGGCGCGGTCGTCGCAGGTCTGCGGGCAGTGCCACAGCGTGTGGGAGTACTACGACCCCGAGGACGAGCGGCGGGCGAGCCGCGAGGGGCTGCCCTACCGCCCCGGCGACGAGCTGCGCGACACGCGGTTCATCGTCCAGCCCGCGGCCGACCGCACCTCGGCGGACATCCGGGCGCTGGTCGCCGCCGACCCCGAGTTCGTCCGCGGGTCGTTCTGGCCGGACGGCACCATCCGGGTTTCGGGCCGCGAGTACAACGGGCTGCTCGACTCGCCCTGCTTCCGCGACGCGGAGACCCCGGAGCGCACCCTGAGCTGCTTCTCGTGCCACAGCATGCACAAGACCGCCGACGACCCGCGGACCGTCGCGGAGTGGGCCGACACCCACCAGGTGTCGGCGGGCATGGACGGCGACGAGGCGTGCCTGCAGTGCCACGAGCCGCTGCGCGCGGACCCCGCCGCCCACACCCGGCACGCCCCCGGGTCGGCGGGCGGCCGGTGCTACAACTGCCACATGCCCTACACGAGCTACGGGCTGCTCAAGGCGATACGCAGCCACACCGTGGGCAGCCCGTCGGCGGCGGAGACGGCGCAGTTGGGGCGGCCCAACGCCTGCAACCTGTGCCACCTCGACAAGACCCTGGCGTGGACGGCGGACACGCTCGCGGAGTGGTACGACATGCCCGTCCCCCCGATGCGGAACGGCGACCGCACGGTGGCGGCGGGGCTGCGCTGGATGCTGGCCGGCGACGCGGGCCTGCGCGCCCTCACCGCCTGGAGCATGGGCTGGGGGCCGGCCCAGGAGGCGTCGGGCACGACCTGGATGGTGCCCCACCTCGGCGAGGCCCTCGGCGACCCCTACGACGCGGTGCGCTTCATCGCCGCCCGCTCGCTGCGGAGCCTGCCCGGCTACGCCAACCTCGACTACGACTTCGTCGGTCCCCGTCAGGCGCGCGTCGACGCCGCGGTGCGGGTGCTCCGGGAATGGCGCGCCTCGCCGGCCGCCCGCCTGCGGCGCGAGCCCGAGCTGCTCGTCGACCCGAGCGGCGAGCTGCGCGTCGACGCGATGCGGCGGCTCTTCGACGCCCGCGACCGGCGGCCCCTCTTCCTCCGGGAATGAGGGCCGAGATCGACATGAAGTTGCCCACGGCACCCACGCGCCGCCCGCTTTCAGCGGGTCGGCGCACTCGACACGCGGCAAGGTAATCCCGTCAGCGCTCCCAGTGGCTCAGCAACCCAGCCGCGACGTCGACTACCCGGGCCGCCACCTCCGCTTCGGCTGGTGGTCGCTCCTGGTCTTTCTGTGTCTCGGCCTCACCCTCGAGCTACTGCACGGGTTCAAGGCGGGCTTCTACCTGGACGTCACCAACGAGACGCGGCGGCTCATGTGGACCCTGGCCCACGCCCACGGCGCCCTCCTGGGTCTCGTCCACATCGCCTGGGCGCTCTGCCTGCGCGTCTTCCCCGGCTTGGAGAACGGCAGTCAGCGGGTCGTGTCGCGGTGCCTCGTGGGGGCGAGCGTGCTGCTGCCGGGCGGCTTCTTCGCGGGGGGGATTCAACTCTACGGGGGGGATCCGGGGCTGGGCATCGCCGCGGTGCCGGCGGGGGCGGCGTGTCTGGCGACCGCCGTGTTCCTCACCGCCCGCGCCACCCGGCGTTGCTGATGGAAAAGCGCGCGCGCCAGCGCTTGGCCGTCCCACACATGGTGCCCGCGCAGCGCGCCTGACGGCCGCAGGTGCCCGCGCAACCGAACCTTCAGAGCGCCGGGAGCCGGTCGTCTCCGAGGAAGCGGCCGCCTCCCTCGGGCGGTGCTTCCAAGAACGCAGTGGACTGCGGCGCCCGCCGCCCGCCCGGGCAACCGCCCGATGGCGCCAGCGCCCGCCCAACCCTGTCCTTCAAGTAGTTCAACGTCGCGCGGAGGCGGCGCCGCGGGGTGGCGGCGCCGCTTCAGGACCGACTACTCCGCCGCGGTCACGGTGATCTCGACGTCGGCGTGCGAGATCAGCATGGCGTCGCTGACGTAGGCGCGAAGCGTGTAATCGCCCGGCTCCTCGAACGTGACGGTCGTCTCCAGCGTGCCCGACGTCCAGCCGTCGCCGTCCATGCCCTCCGCCCACTCCTGGTAGCCGTAGGGCTCGAACTCGGCGTCGGCGGGTCCGCGGTACACCGCCCACAGCACCGAGATGTGGTTGCGGGTCGGGGTCGGGCGGGTATAGCTCGGGATGTTGTCGGGAATCCGCGGCGCGCCGGGCGGCGGCACCAGCGTCGGGTCGCGGCGGCGCCGCGGGATGCTGTCGTCACGCTCGGCGACCGGCGTCGGCAGGTCGTCGTCGGTCACGCGGGCGGTGAGGGTCACCGGGGTCCCCGCCGCGACCGTGCCGTGGCTCGCCTCGACGGCGGCCACCGGGTAGAGGTTCGTGTACAGCTCGTCAACGCCGCGGCCGAACTGCGTCCGGGCGTTCGACGTGATGGTGTTCACGTCGATCTCCCACTCGGGCTGCAGCCAGCCGTAGGCGCGCTGGGTGCTCCCCTGCCGGGTCACCTCCCAGATCAGCTCGGCGTCGCGGGGGAAGTCCGCGGGCACGTGCACGTCGAACTGGTACCGGTTGGTGCGGGGATAGAAGTAGGTGGGCTGGCCGCGGTCGGGCTCGCCCGGCGAGAAGAAGTTGTCCGCGCCCACCGGCACGTTCGGCCGCTCGCGGTAGTTGCGGTTCAGATAGCCGTAGTGGAACTGGTAGCTCCCGTCCTCGTTGCGGGTCCACCCCTCGAAGATGGGCTGGATGTCCTGCCCCGAGTTGAAGCGCTGCTGCGGCTGGGCCACGATGGGCACGTCGCGGCGGCTAACCTGCGCCGAGGCGACCGCCGCCGCCCCGAGCACCAGCACCGCCCCCAGGCCGCCGGCGAGCCATCGCCGCGCCGCCCGTCGATCGAGAAACTGCATCGTCACTCTCCGCTTCCCCTTCTGCCGCTGAAAAAAACCCTCTGCGGGAGCCGCGACGGCCCCCGCAGAGGGCATGGGTCTAGCCCGGAAATCGTCGCCTGCGGCTACGCTCGCCGCCCGACCGAGTGTCCCCGGGCGTCCGCACCTTCCGCGGCGCAGACGCCCGGCTGAACGCGAAACCGGCCGCCGCTAGTCGTTGTCGGCGTCCGCCCTGGCCTCCAGCTCGGCCGCGTACTCCTCCTCGCTGAGGTCGTGCCAACTGATCCAGGCGAAGGCCATCTCGTCGACGGTGCGGCTGCCCCCGCCCGTCCAGTTCTTCGGATCGTGGTTGCCGCGGTTGGCCTGCGTGTTGTCGTGGTAGCTGATCACGTGCAGGGTCGTGCCCGCGGGGTACACCGGCTGCGCGGCGTCCTCGTAGTTGTAGACGATGTGCCAGTTGAAGTCGAAGTTGGCGCAGCTCACCATCTCGGTCGACCCGTTCGGGTAGATCAGCTCCAGGCACTGCCGGGTCCCCAGGAAGTGCATGTGGGGCTGGAAGCCGGTCAGCTTGCCGGGCAGGTACATCTTCTGGTAGCCGTCGTGGCGGGTCACCTGGCCGGCCGGGATGTCGAGCTCGCCGGCCTGCCCGAGCTGGCGCGAGTAGAGGATGTGCTCGGGCTCGTAGCCCTCGGGGTACAGCACGAAGCCGAGATCCGTCTGGTCGGTCACTTCCTCGCCCACCGAGTGGTAGTGGAAGCTGAACCGCACCCGCGCGTCGCCCGGGAAGAGCCGCCCCGTCCCGTCCGGGTACACGTCGGCGTTCTTGCCCACCGCGTACTCGTTCAGGAACGCGTCTTCGGAGCTGTCGTTGAGCAGGGCGTCGGGGTCGGTCACCGCGTAGGTCAGCGCGTGGTGGACCACCCGCAGGTCGCCGGCCCGGGTCTGGATGGCCTTGATGTAGCGGTCGTCGGGAATGCCGGACGGCACGATGTAGTCGCCCCACCAGTCGCCCGCCTCGGACGGCACCGTGTGCGGCGGCGAGGTCACGATGACGTCGGGCTCGATGGTCCAGGCCCCGAACTCCTGGAACTCGACCGCGGCCGGCGCGTCCTCGGGATTGCCCCGCGGCGCCCCGTTCTGCACCCAGTTGCTGACGGTCAGGATCTCGTCGTCGCTCAGCGACTTGTCGTCCTTGAAGCTCTGCACGCCGACCTTGGGGTCGATGTGCCACGGGGGCATCTCGCGCGCCTCGACCTTGGCGCGGATGGACCGGGCCCACGGCCGGGTCTCCTGGTACGTCATCAGCGACATCGGGGCCATGTTGTTCGGCCGGTGGCACACCTGGCAGGAACGCTGCAGGATCGGCTCGATGTCCTTGTGGAACGTCGGGTTCTCCGGCGCCTCGGCCGCGGCCAGGGCCGGAACCATCACCGCTGCCGCCGCCAGACAGCCGAGCACGAATCTCGCGCTTCTCATTCCCCTCACCTCCATGACTCCTGAACCGCCGAGCGGGCGGCCGGACGTACGGGCCGCCCGATGTCAATTCTGTAACGCGGCATTCTACCAGCGTCGGCGCAGGCTGTCCACCCGGCGGGACCCGGCGGGACCCGGCGACCCGGCGGGCGGGGCGGCCGCTTCGGCCGCCCGCCGCGGGCTGCTACGATCCCGCGCATGACTGCAGACACGCCGCCGCGGAAGCGGACCGTCGAGGTGCTCGGCAAGCGCATGGCCTACGTCGAGGTGGGCGGCGGCGACCCCATCGTCTTCCTGCACGGCAATCCGACGTCGTCGTACCTCTGGCGCAACGTCATGCCCCACGCGGCCTCCCTCGGGCGCTGCATCGCCCCCGACCTGATCGGCATGGGCGACTCAGAGAAGCTGGACGACCCGGGGCCGGGCCGGTACCGCTTCGTCGAGCACCGCCGGTTCCTCGACGGCGCCCTCGCCGCCCTCGGGGTCGCGTCGAACGTGACGTGGGTCGTGCACGACTGGGGCTCGGCCCTCGGCTTCGACTGGGCGAACCGGCACCGCGGCGCCACGCGGGGCATCGCGTACATGGAGGCGCTGGTCCGCCCCGTGACATCGGCGGAGTGGCCGGAGGCGGCGCGGCGCGTCTTCCAGGGGTTCCGCTCGGACGCCGGCGAGGGCATGGTGCTCGAGAACAACGTCTTCATCGAGCGGGTCCTCCCCGGCTCGATCCTGCGCCGGCTCACCGAGGCGGAGATGGCCGTCTACCGGGCCCCCTACGCGGAGCCCGGCGAGTCGCGGCGGCCCACCCTGACCTGGCCGCGCGAGATCCCCATCGACGGCGAGCCCGAGGACGTGACCCGCATCGTCGGCGACTACGCGGCGTGGATGGCCGAGAACGACCTCCCCAAGCTGTTCGTCAACGCCGACCCCGGGGCGATCCTCACGGGGGCGCAGCGCGAGTTCTGCCGAAGCTGGAAGAACCAGGAGGAGGTGACGGTGCGCGGGCGCCACTTCATCCAGGAGGACTCGCCCGACGAGATCGGACGGGCCGTGGCCGCCTTCGTGCGGCGGCTCGCCGCATGACGGCGCGGACGCCCGTCGGATCGGCGGATCCGCGAACGGAGCGGCGGCTGGCCGGATGAGGACACGGACGCCCCGGCGGGTCGGGAAGCCCGCGGCTGGAGACGACGGCGGGACGAGGGGGACGACGATGACGGACGGCGACCCGAAGGCGGCCGGCCATCCCGCGGACGACGGGGGGCACGGGCTGCCCCCCGACCTGTACCAGGTGACCCAGGTCGACGACGCCGGACGGCTGTTCATCTCGCCCGTCATCCACGACTGGAACGCGGTCTCGTCCCGCGGCATCGACACCGTCATCGACCTGGAAGGCGGCCTCGACATCGGGGTGCCGACGGTGCCCAACCAGATCCTCTACGTCTACTTCCCGATCCTCGACGACGACCTGCCCGATCTCGAGAAGCTCGACGCCGTCGCCGCCCTCGGCGCGACCCTCGTCGGCCAGGGGCACCGCGTCCTGTCGCACTGCGGGATGGGCTTCAACCGCTCGGCCCTGGTGGCGGGCCTGATCCTCCATCGGCTGGGCATGCCGGGGCCGCAGGTGGTCCGCCGGCTGCGCGAGCGGCGCGACGGGGCTCTGTTCAACGAACACTTCGCGCGGCACCTCGAGGCCCTCGGCCCGCCCCTCGAACGATCCTGACCGAGCCCGCCCGTCGGTCTCGTACCGACGGGTGCCGTCCGAACGGCGCCGGCGCCGCATCACGTGGGGCATGCAGCGTGTTTCCGCCTGCAACGACGTTCAAGTCCGGCGGGCCGTCGACTTCAATCCTGCGCACGCCTTCGCCAGCTTCGGGGCGGCGCGCCCGGAAGCTCGGCCCCGACCGGGCGTCGAGCCGTCCGCTACCGGCTGACGACCGCCAAGCCTGCGCCGCAGGAGTTCGCGCCAGCAAACGACCAACCACCCGCCGCGACCCGCCGGCACCGCTCAACCGGCGGCCACGTCGAAGGCCGTCAGGTTGCGCGACTCCCGGCTGAACTCCACCCCGATCAGGCGGATCGCCCCCCGGCCCCGGTACTTCTCCGCGTACCCCCGTTCCCGCAACTGCCTCAGCGCCGCCCCCGCCGAGGCCCGCTCGGCCACCTTGAACTCGAACAGATACACCTGCCCGTTGAACAACACCGCCAGATCGAGGCGTCCGCGGCTGGTGCTGTCCTCCACCCGCACGTCCAATCCCAGCGCCGCGAAGCACGAGTAGAACACGCTCGCGTAGTACCCCTCGTACCGCGCCAGCGGATTGTTCACGTGCCACTGATGCGGAATGCCGGCGAAGAACGACCGGAACAGCTCTTCCAGGCCGGCGAAGTCGTTCGCCAGCAGCAGGTCGTACAGGCGGATGCCGTGCTCCGCCCAGCGCGGCGCGGCCCCCCGTCAGATGGCGCAGCAGACTTTCGTTCAGGCTCTCGCGGACCTCCCGGTTCGGGTAGCCCAGCCGGTAGTACGTCTTCCCGGCGCGCGATTCGACCCCGCGAATCGTCAGATAGCCGGTCTGGAACAGCAGCGCCTCGGGCGCGACGTCGCCCACGTCGAACGACGACAGCAGGGCGTCGCCGCTCACCATCCCGTCCAGGGCGAACGACTCGACCCCGCGCGCCACCAGCGTCTCCAGCAGGAACGTCGGCGTCCCGGTCTCGAACCACCAGGCGCCGAAGCGGCGCGTATCGAACAGCAGCAGGATGTCGAACGGGTTGTACACCGCCTCGTCCCCCGGCCACCGGTAGCCGTCGTACCACTCGCGGACGGCGTCCCGGTCCAGACCCGGCAGCTCGGCCGCGAACACCGTGTCGAGATCGCGGTCGGTATAGCCGCAGATGGCCGCGTAGCGCGGGTCGAGGGTGATGTCCTTGAGATTGTTGAGGCCCGAGAACAGGCTGACTTTCGAGAACCGGCTCACGCCGGTGAGCAGGACGAACCTGACGTGCGGGTCGCCGTCTTTGATGACCGCATACAGCCCCCGCAGGAAGTCGCGGTTGCCGCGGGCGAGGTCGGGCGCGTCCAGCGCGTCCAGAATCGGCTTGTCGTACTCGTCGACCAGCACCACGACCCGCTGCCCGGTCTGCCGATGCAGCGCCTCCAGCAGGTGGCGGAACCGCAACGGCGCGCTGTCGTAGCGGGGCACGATCGCCGCGTCGTCGGCGATGGCGTCGAGCTGCGCCAGCACCGCCTGCTGCAGGTAGCCCGGCTGCTTGAAGTCGCCGCCGCCGAAGCTCAGCCGCAGCACGGGATGGCGCACCGACCAGTCCCAGCCGTCGTGGACGGCCAGCCCTTCGAACAACGCGGCGTCGCCCTCGAACAGCTCCTTCAGGGTATCGACGAGCAGGCTCTTGCCAAAGCGCCGCGGGCGCGACAGGAAGTAGTGCGTGCCCTCTTCCACCAACCGCCGCAGCCACGGGGTCTTGTCGACGTAGTAGCAGCCGTCCTCGCGGATCTTCCGGAAGGTCTGAATGCCGATGGGCAGCCTGCGCCGGTCCGCCGGCACCGGACCGTTCGCCTCCCGTTTCGCCTGCATGGTGTCCGTCTACCGGCGACCGGCCGACCGGCGAGACGTGCGGTCGTCGGTGCCGCGCCGCCGGCCCCCGCCCTACCAGCGC
>CAXXTG010000196.1:0-32913 GCA_963666855.2 Vicinamibacterales bacterium | reverse complement strand
GCCCCGACCTCGCGCTCGAGGCGCGCGAGGTCCACGCCGATGGCGTCGAGGATGCTCCGGTCCTTGCGGAACTGCGCGCGCCGCTCGGCCGTCGAGCCGCCCTCGCCGAAGAGGCGCTCGAAGACGACGCGCGGGTTGTTCTCCATCGGCAGCGGCGTCGTGGGGTCGCGCCACGCGATGGTGTTCATGTAGATGCAACTGTAGCCGTTCTCGCAGTTGCCGACGAGGAAGTCGCGGTCGATGGCGAGCTCGAGCGACGGCAGCGGCGTCGCGCGCCCGAGCTGGGCGGCCGCGATCTGGTCGGCGGTCATCCCCGCGCGCACGTCGGCCCCCTCGGTCTCCTTCGGGTGGACGCCGTTGAGCCACGTCGCGGTGGCGCGGGTGTGCTCGCCGTTGCCGTCGCCGAGGGCCTCGGCCTGCCCCTGGGCGAGGCCGCTCAGCACCACCATGCGGTCGCGGAACGGGTCGAGGGGGCGCAGGGTCGGCGACAGCTCGAGGGCGGTCTTCGCGGGCGGCGTCCACGACTCCATCGCCATGCCGTTGGGCAGGTACACCCACCCGAGCCGGCGCACCGGCTCGGCCGCGCGGACGCCGACGCCGGCGAGGGCCGGGGTCATCGCGTCGAGCATCGGGAGGGCCAGCGCCGCGCCCGCGCCGCGCAGGAACGTGCGCCTCGGCAGCGTCTTTCGGGTGATGATCATGATTCCGCTCTCCTCATCCTGAACGGCGCGCTCTCGACGATGCCGACGACGAGCGACGAGAACCGGTAACCGTCCTCGGCCGCGACGCGCGTGATCGCCCGCACCGCCGGCGCGTCGTAGTGCTCGAGGCCGCGCCCGAGCGCGTAGGTCAGCAGCTTCTCGGTCAGGGTGCCGACGAACCGTTCCGGCCGCGTCACGAGGGCCTCGCGCAGCCCCGCCGCCCCGTCGAAGCGGGTGCCGTCGGGCAGCTCGCCCGAGGCGTCGATGGGCGTGCCGGCGGCGCTGCGGGTGCGGAAGCGCCCCACCGCGTCGAACTGCTCGAGGGCGAAGCCCGGCGGGTCCATCAGGCGGTGGCAACTCGCGCAGACGGGGTTGGCGCGGTGGCGCTCGGTCGCCTCGCGCATCGAGAGCGCCTCCCCGCTGTCGGTCGTCTCCTCCAGGGCCGGCACATCCGGCGGCGGGAGCGCGGGCGGCGTTCCCAGCAGGTTCTCGAGCACCCACTTGCCGCGCAGCACCGGCGACGTCCGGTTCGGGTACGACGTGACCGAGAGGATGCTGGCGTGGCCGAGCAGCCCCCGCCGCGCCTCCTCGGTGACGGGGACGCGCCGGAAGTGGCTGCCGTAGACGCCCGGCATGCCGTAGTGACGGGCGAGCCGCTCGTTGACGAAGGTGTAGTCGGCGGTCAGCAGATCGAGGACGCCGCGGTCTTCGCGGAACACGCTCTCGACGAAGAGCTCCGTCTCGCGCCGCATCGCCTGCCGCAGCCCCTCGCCGACGTCGGGGAACCGGTCCTCGTCGGGGACGACGGCGGGGACGTTCCTCAAGTACAGCCACTGGCTCGCGAAGCTCGTGACCAGGGCGCGTGCCCGCTCGTCGGCGAGCATGCGGCGCGTCTGCGCTTCGAGCACGGCCGGGTCGCGCAGCCGGCCCGCCTCGGCGAGGTCGAGCAGCTCGTCGTCGGGAATGCTGCTCCACAGGAAGAACGACAGCCGCGACGCGAGCTCCAGGTCGCTGACGGCATAGCCCTCCCCCGCCGCGGCCCCGGCCGGGTCGCGCTCGACCCGCAGCACGAACTCGGGGCTCGCGAGCAGCCAGCGCAGGGCCATCTCGACGCCGGCGTCGAAGCCGCCCTCGCGGCGGCCCTCGTCGAAGAACCCGAGGAGGACGTCGAGGTCGGCCGGGGTGACGGGGCGCCGGTAGGCGCGGCGCGCGAGGGCCGACACGATGCGGCGCGCGCAGTCGGTCTGCTCGGCCTCGGCCGTGTCGGCAGCGGGGCGACAGACGAAGATGCGCCGACGGCTCGGCGTGTCCCCTGCCGACGGTCCGCCCCGGGCCGCGAGCGACCCGCCGCCGACCGGGCGTCCGCCGCCTGTGGCCGCCGGGGACCCGTCGTCGGCCGGGAACCCGACCCCCGCCGGCGGGGACCCGTCGCGGGCCGGAAGTTCACGGCCCGGCGCGGTCGGGAATCCGTCACGGGCCGGAAGTCCGCGGCCAGCCGCGGCCGGGGATCCGTCGCCGGCCGCTAGCCCGCCGGCAGGCGCAAACGGCCCGGTGACGGTGACGCTGCCCAGGTACGGCTGCACTCGGGTGTCGCCGCCGGTGATGCTGGTGTACGGCCGCAGGTAGGGTTGGCGCAGCGACTCGGGATACGCGGCGGTCTTCCGCACGAACGTCACCCGCAGCTCGCGCGGCCCGGCCGAGACCGGCAGGCGGAACTCCCAATCCGCGTCGATGGTCCGCTGCCGGTCCCGCCAGGCGCGGTACTCGTCGCTGTCGCGCGCCGCGTCCGTGGGCGGCGGCCCGCCTGCGGTGAAGGTCCGAACCAGCGACCCGTCCAGGCTCACCTCCACCGTGTGCGGCACCTCGAAGACGGCCAGGTTGTCGCCGGCGTTGCGGGCGAGCCGCACGCGGATGTCGTACTCGGCGTCCTCGGGGAACGTGTGGCGGAACGCGCCGCCGCCGCGCGTGCCGAACGGCATGCCCGCCACCCAGTCGTCCTGCGGCAGGTCGCTCGCGAGCCGGAACACCTCCGCGGTGGCCGAGGGGGCGGGGCGCCCCACCGCCACCCGGCTGATCTTGCGGGCCGCCGCGAGGTAGCGCTCGAGCAGCGTCGGCGAGACCCCGAGCACCCCCGCGATGTTGTCGAAGCCGTAGCTCGCGCCGTCGGCCGGCAGCAGCTCCGCGACGTCGATCTCCAGGTCGAGGAGGTCGCGCACCGCGTGGTGGTACTCGGTCCGGTTGAGGCGGTGGAACGCCTCGGTCCGGCCCGGATCGGGGTTGGCGGCGGCGTGCCGATCCAGCTCGGCCTCCAGCCAGCCGACGAACCGGTCGTAGGTCGCCGCGTCCGGACGCGGCCGCGGCGCCGGGGGCATGGCCCCGGCCCGCAGCTTGCGCACCACCGTCTCCCACACCGCGGGGGCCGCCGCCACCGCCTCCACGTCGTGCTCGTCGAGGGCCAGCCCCGCCGTCCGCATGCGGCCGTTGTGGCAGGTCACGCAGTAGCGGTCCAGCAGCTCCCGCTGCCAGCCGCCGTCCGGACCGGGCTGCTCCGGCGCCCCGGCGGCCAGGGCGGAACCGGCGCCGCCGATCCCGGCCGCGGCCAGGGCGAGTGCCAAACCCACGAGCAACGAAGTGGATCGCTTTCCAGGCATGCTTCTACGGATCGTCGTAGTATCCGGGGGAAAGCGGAACGGTGTCAATGGTGTCAACAGGTGTCAATCGCGGCCCGGGGCGCCGGACTCGATCATGTCGGCGGGCCAGTTCGTCCCGAGACGCGGAGGCGCTACAATGGTCGCACCATCACGTGACGCCCGGTGATGAAGAGACGATGGCGTTTACGAGGATTACGGCGGACACCGCGCGCATGGGAGGCGTTCCCTGCATCAGAGACCTGCGCGTGCCGGTCGCCACGATCGTGGGGATGGTCGCCGACGGAATGACCGTGAGGGACATTCTTCACGCCTACCCGGACCTGGAAGCCGAGGACGTCCCCGAGGCCCTCCGTTTCGCGGCGGACGCTGTTCGTGAGCGAGAGACCCCACGGCTCTCGACCGGATGAACGCGAACTCTTTCCGCGCTACAGGAGATCACCGTGCCAGAGCTCGCGCACGAAGGTCGCCGCCGGGAGAACGTCGATGCCGTCGGGCGTCCGTCGCGGGCGCGGCTCGAGGCACGCGACGGCCCGGCGGCGGACGCCGGGGTGATCAACGGCGAGGCTCCGCAGCCCCTTCAGGTGGTCGCGCGTGATGCGCGGGCTGGCCTTGGCTTCGACGGCGAGCCGCAGGTCGCCGACCACGAAGTCGACCTCGGTACCGCCGGCGAGCTGCCAGTACGACAGCTCGTCGTCGAGCTCGCGATAGTCGAGACAGGCGGACAGCTCGTGCAGGACCCAGTTCTCGAACGCCCGGCCATAGAGCTCCGAGCCGGGTGACAGCTCTCCCCGGCGCGCGAGCCGATTCACCACGCCGACGTCCGCGAAGTAGAACTTCGGCGCCCCGGTCGTCCGGCGCCGGGAACGCTTCCGCCAGGCCGGCAGCCGCCGTCCCAGCAGCGTGTCCTCCAGGATGTCGAAGTACCCCTTCACGGTGTGGCTCGACACGCCGCACTCGCGGGCGAGGTTGGAGTAGTTGACCACGCCCCCGTCCCCCAGCGCCGCCGCGTCCAGGAACCCCGCGAACGCCGGCAGGTTGCGCACCAGCCCCTCGGCCGCGACTTCCTCTCTCAGATAGTCGGCGACGTAGGCGTCGAGCAGGCGGCCCGGTCGGCGCGCCTCGACCATCCTGGGCAGGTAGCCGTGGTTGAGCATGCGGGTGAGGTCGAATCCGTCCCCGATCTCCGCGGCCGTCAGCCCGTGCATCCGGTAGCGCACCGCCCGGCCGCCCAGCAGGTTGGCGCCGCCGCGCTTCACCTTCCGCGCGCTCGATCCGCACAAGGCGAAGTGCAGCCCGCGGTTCTCGATGAGCCAGTGCACCTCATCGAGCAGCGCCGGCACCTTCTGGACCTCGTCGATGACGATCTGACGCCCGGGCTCCGGCCTGCCGGCGTCGATCTCCTCACGCAGGAACTCGGGATTGACGGCGTAGCGCCGGAACTCGTCGGCCTTCAGCAGATCGATCCAGCGTCCGTCCGGATAGCGCTGTCTCAGGAGGGTGCTCTTGCCGGTCTGGCGGGGACCCCACAGGAAGAAGGTCTCCTGGCCGGGGGGGTCGGGAAGGAGGAGATACCTCTTGAACATCTACTTCAAATTATCATGATATTTTGCATCGACGGTTCATAAATCTCATCTTGGCGGACAGCCTGGCGACTCGCGGCTCGCCAAGGCCCCCGGGCTTCCGCCGAGCGGGCTGCGACGCCGCGGCGGAAGTCGCCCCCCGCATTCGACCGGCAGTGCACCCCGCGTAGCCGTGTTGCTCAGACGGACGACCTGCAGTCCGCGGTTGCAGGATGCCCAATATGCACGTGTTCGCGCAAGGGCGCTCTCTGCCCGGGGGCACCCGCCAGCCCGCCGACGAACCCGGCGATCTGTCGGCGCCTTCCGGACGCGGCGCCACGCGGCGCTCCCGCCACGGGCTGCCGGCGCCGCAAGTGCGGTAGACTGGCGCCGATTCCAGGAGGACAGCGATGCCGGAGCGGACGAATCGCGGGTTGCGGGCCGGGGCGGCGATCCTGGCGGGAACGGTGGCCCTCGGCGCGGCGCTCCCCGCGGCCGGCCAGACGGTCGAGTGGCCGGCCTACGCGGCCGACCAGGCCGGCACCAAGTACCTGCCCCTCGACCAGGTCGACGCGGAGACGGTGGTCGACCTCGAGATCGCGTGGCGGCAGCCGGTGATTCCCGACGCCATCCGCAACGGCGAGACCACCCGCGGCCCCGTCGGCTCGCAGACGACACCCCTCATGGCCGGCGGCCTGCTCTACTTCAGCACCGGGCTGGGCACCGTCGCGGCCCTCGAGCCGACCACCGGCGAAGTGGTCTGGAACACCGGGCCGAGCGACGGGGTGCGGGTGCGCCAGACGCGGGGCGTCGCGTACTGGACCGACGGCGGGGAACGCCGCGTCGTCGCAACCCTGGGCCCGAAGCTGGTGTCGCTCGACGCCCGCACCGGCGAGCGCGATCCGGCGTTCGGCGAGGCCGGCGAGGTCGATCTGCGCGAGGGGCTGCTGCGCCCCTTCCCCGACTTCTACTGGAACTCGGCCCCGATCATCGTCAACGACGTCGTCGTCATCGGCTCGTTCGTCGAGGACATCACCACCGCCCAGCGCACCGCCAACAAGGAGTCGCCGCGCGGCGACGTCCGCGGCTACGACGTGCGGACGGGCGAGCACGTGTGGACGTTCCACACGATTCCGCTCGAGAACGAGTTCGGGGTGGAGACGTGGGGGGCCGACCCCGTCGACGACCGCGCGTCGTGGGAGTACAGCGGCAACACCAACATGTGGGCGCACCCCACCGGCGACGAGGAGCTGGGCATCGTCTACCTGCCGCTCTCGACCCCCACCAACGACTACTACGGCGGCCACCGGCCCGGCGACAACCTGTTCGCCGAGAGCCTCGTCGCCGTCGACTCGCGCACCGGCGAGCGGCTCTGGCACTTCCAGGCCATCCACCACGGCGTGTGGGACTACGACTTCGCGTCGTCGGCGGTGCTGATGGACATCACCGTCGACGGACGGGAGATCAAGGCGGTGGCGCAGCCCAGCAAGCAGGCGTTCACCTACGTCTTCGACCGGGTGACGGGC
The DNA here is from genome assembly GCA_963666855.2 of Vicinamibacterales bacterium. GTDB lineage: Bacteria > Acidobacteriota > Vicinamibacteria > Vicinamibacterales > UBA8438 > JAJEEA01. The sequence goes on along the minus strand of CAXXTG010000196.1, from coordinate 26,476 downwards.
GAGCCCGTATGGCCGATCGAGGAGCGGCCGGTCCCCGGCTCGGACGTCCCCGGCGAGCGGCTGGCCCCGACCCAGCCGTTCCCCACCAAGCCGCCGCCGTTCGAGCTGCAGGGCGTGACGGTGGACGACCTCATCGACTTCACGCCCGAGCTGCGGGCCGAGGCCGTCGAGCTGCTCGACCAGTACGTGTGGGGGCCGATGTTCACCGCCCCGACCCTGCTCGACCCCCGGCCCGGCGGCAAGCAGGGCACCATCTTCAGCCCCGGCACCGCCGGCGGCGCGAGCTGGAGCGGGGCCGGCGTGGACCCCGAGACCGGCATGCTCTACGTGCCCTCCGCCTACAGCCAGAACGTGGTCGCCCTCGTGCCGTCCGAGCACCCGCGGGCCGACGTGCGGCTGGTGCGGCAGCGGTACACGCCGCTGCTGGGGCCGCGGGGCCTGTCGATGTTCAAACCGCCCTACGGCCGGCTGACCGCCATCGACATGCACGCCGGCGACATCGCCTGGCAGGTGCCCAACGGCGAGGGCCCGCGCGACCACCCCGCCCTGCGCGACCTCGACCTGCCGTGGCTCGGCCAGGGGGGACGCGCCTCGGTGCTCGTCACGAAGTCGCTGGTGTTCCTGGGCGAGGGCGGCAACACCGGGGTCTCGGCCCTGCCGCAGTGGTACGACGGGCCGGGAGGCAAGATGTTCCGCGCCTACGACAAGGCCACCGGCGAGGTGGTGTGGGAGATGGAGCTGCCGGGGGGCACCACCGGCGCGCCGATGACCTATATGATCGACGGTCGCCAGTTCATCATCGCCACCGTCGGCTGGGACGACATGGCGAGCGAGCTGGTGGCGCTGGCCCTGCCTGAGTCGCGGTGACGGGGGCTCCGAACCGCCCCGGCCGCGCCGGGGCGGGAACGCGACTGTCGATCATCGTCCCCGTCTACAACGAGGCGGCCACCATCGCCGAGGTGCTGTCTCGGGTGCTCGCGCTCGAGCTCGACCTCGACCGGCAGATCGTGGTGGTCGACGACGGCTCGACCGACGGCACCCGCGAGTGGCTCGACGCCTGGGTCGAGGACCAGCCCGACTGGGGTCGCCGTCGAACACCACGCCGGCAACCGGGGCAAGGGGGCGGCCATCCGCACCGGGCTCGCGAGGGTCACGGGCGACTACGTCATCATCCAGGACGGCGACCTCGAGTACGACCCGCGGGACTACCCGCGCCTGCTCGCCCCCCTCGTCGAGGGGCGCGCCCGGGTCGTCTACGGCTCGCGGTTCCTGGGCGCGCGGCCGCCGATGTTCTTCACCCAGCGGATGGGCAACGTGTTCCTGACCCGGCTCACCAACCTGCTCTACGGCGCGTCGCTGACCGACATGGAGACGTGCTACAAGCTGTTCGCGCGCGACGTCATCGCGAAGCTGCCCCTGGCCGCCGACCGCTTCGACGTCGAGCCGGAGCTGACGGCGCGGGTGCTGCGGCAGGGGATCGAGATCGTCGAGGTGCCGATAAGCTATTCGGGACGCTCGTACGTGAGCGGGAAGAAAATCGACTGGCGCGACCTCATCGTCGCGGTCCGGACGCTGGTCCGGCTGCGGCTGTGAACGGCGGCAGTCGGGCCGAACGCGTACGGGCACCCGCACGGCGGCGGCTCCGTGCGGGCGGGCGGGACAGCTTCCCGCCTCGGATATGACGACATGAGCACCGAGCATTCCGCACCGCCCCAGGCAGCCGAGACCGTCGACCTCGTCGAGTGGTACTTCCGGCAGGGCTGGACGGACGGCCTCCCCGTCGTCCCGCCGACTCCGGAGTCCGTCGAGGCGATGGTCGCCGCGCTCGGCGGAGAGCCGGAGCGGGTCGAAACCCGGGTCCCGCCCCGCTGGGGCAGCCTCACCCGCGAGGTGCTGGCCGTCAACCTCGTGCTCGCGGGCTGCCGGCCCGCGTACGCGCCGCTGGTGAGGTCGGCCATGCTCGCCCTGTGCAGCCCCCACTTCAACCTGCACGGGGTACAGGCGACGACCCACATGGCGGCCCCCCTGCTCGTCGTCAACGGCCCCGTCCGCACCGAGGTCGGCATGAACGCCGGGGCCAACGTCTTCGGCTCGGGCAACCGCGCCAACGCGACCATCGGCCGCGCCGTCCGGCTGATGCTGCTCAACGTCGGCGGCGCCCAGCCCGGCGACCTCGACAAGAGCACCCTCGGCCATCCCGGCAAGTACACGTTCTGCATCGCCGAGAACGAAGAGGCGAGCCCGTGGGCGCCGTACCACGTCGAGCAGGGCTACCGCCCCGGGGACAGCACCGTCTTCTGCATCGCGGCCGAGGGGCCCCACAGCGTGACCAACCACGTGGCCGACGACCCCGAGGGGGTGCTCGACAGCATCGTCTCGGCCATGAGCACCATCGCCCACAACAACGCCGTCAGCAGCGGCTCGTGCGCCGTCGTCATCGGCCCCGAGCACGCCGCGACCATCGCCGCGAAGGGCTGGAAGCGGAGCGACGTGCGGCGCTACCTGTGGTCGCACACCGACAACACGTGGGACGACGTCAGCTTCGGCGACCGCTACGGCCGCGTCTACAACCGCAACCTGCCGCGCTGGTACCGCCGCCGGCCCGGCGCCCGCATCCCCATCGTGCCGACCCCCGACGACATCCACCTCTTCGTCGCCGGCGGCGAGGCGGGCCGCTTCTCGGCCTTCCTCCCCGGATGGGGGCACATGACGTCGCCGGTCCTCCGCGCCCTCGACGGCCGCGCGCCGGGCGGCCGCGCGCCGTGCGTGGACGGGACGTGCGAGCTGTAGGGTCCGGGCGGCATGGCGGAACGCAAGACCGTGGAGAACGGAACCATGACCAGTGAACAGAAGCTGCCCTCCGGCCAGATCGTGTTCGATCCGCGCGGCACGGTGACCGCCACCGAGATCCGGCTCGCCCCGCGGCCCGAGACCCTCCGCGGCGTGCGCCTGGGGGTGCTCGACAACTCGAAGTGGAACGCGTCGAAGCTGCTGCGGCACGCCGCCGCCGCCCTTGACGGCTTCGAGCCGGCCGCGGTCAACCGCTACGTCAAGGACAGCTTCTCGCGCGAGGCGACCGACGCCCTCCTCGACCGCATCGCGGCCGAGAACGACGCCGTCGTCACCGCGATAGGCGATTGAGGGTCGTGCACGTCGTGCAGTGTGCACGACACGGCCCGGCTGGAGCAGCGGGGCGTTCCCACGGCGGTCATCGTGACCGCCGCCTTCGTCCGCGAGGCCGAGGTGCAGCGCGCCGCGCTCGGCGCCGGCGACCTCGAGCCGGTGGTCATCACCCACCCCCTGAGCACGCTCTCGGAGGAAGAGATCGAGGATCGGGCGCGGGAGGCGGTGCCGCAGATCGAGCGCGCGCTGACCCGGCGGCCACCGCCCCGGGGTGGCGCCCCCTCGTGACCGCGAACGTCTTCACCAGGCACCGAGCGGGTCGACGACAGTCAGGAACGGGAAGCGACGAAAGTCCGTATCGCGGGTGCAGATGCGGCTGACGCCGTGCTCGCGCATCAGCACCGCCGTGTGCAGGTCGTGCATGGGATTGCCCTCCAGACCAGGAATCTCGTCGACCGTCCGGGCCAACACCGCGGCGTGACGCGGCGTGGCAACGAGCATCTCGAACCCGGTCGACGCCAGCAGGTCGGCAACGAAGCGCCACGCTTCTTCCGGGCGCCACGGCGACTGCAGTACGCGTGGGTGCGTCGTCACGCGGAGGAACTCGTAGCAGACGCTCCAGGTCAGAAACGCCGGGGACGGATCCCGGCGTGCGTCTCCGAGCCGCCGCCGGCACGGAAGATGGTGGGGCGAGTTCCGGTTGGCCGCGTACACGAGCACGTTGGTGTCGAACACCAGCACTTCATCCCTCTTCTTCCATCGCCCGGTAGAGCGCGTCGCGGTCGGCGATGTCGACGAGCTCGCCGCCGCCGTTCCAGGACGGCAGCGGCGGCAGCTCGGCCGACGACGTGTCAGCGTGTGACGGCTCAGCCAGCACCCGCCTGAGACCCGCCTCGACGAGGGCGGACATGGTCATCCCGCGCCGCGCGGCCTCTTCGCGCAGCCGCCCCATCACCGAGTCGTCGATGTTGAGGGTCGTCTTCATATGGAAAACCATATCATGAGCGGCGGCAACCTCCGGCCCCGGCGCCGCGATGTTACGATCCGGCGGCGGAGGGTTTGCCTGTCATGATCGTCAATCTCGCGTACGGCCGCACCGGGCTGCCGGTCGAGTTCCCCGACGACCGCACGACGGTCATCGAGCCCACCTACGTCGACGGTCTGCCGGACCAGGCCGGGGCGGTCCGGCAGGCGCTGGAGCAGCCGATCGGCAGCGCCCCGCTGCGTGAACGCGTCCGCCCCGACCAGAGCGGTGGCCATCTCGGTCTGCGACGTCACGCGGCCGATGCCGAGCGCGACGGTGCTGCCCGTGGTGCTCGAGGCCCTGTCGCACGTGCCCGTCGACCGCATCGCGATCATGATCGCGAGCGGCACGCACCGGGCGACGACGCGGGAAGAGCTGGTGGAGATGCTCGGCACGGACATCGTCGACCGCAACCGCATCGTCGTCCACGACGCGTTCGACGACGCCCAGCTCGTGTCGCTCGGCGAGGTCGACGGCGGCGTCCCCGTCTGGCTTAACCGCACGTGGGTCGAGGCGGACGTCCGCATCACCACCGGGTTCGTCGAACCGCACTTCTTCGCCGGCTTCAGCGGCGGCCCGAAGATGGTCGCGCCGGGGCTGGCCGGGTTCAAGACGATCATGCGGCTGCACGACGCCGAGATGATCGGCAGCCCCCGCGCGCGCTGGGGCGTCGTCGAGGGCAACCCCATCCACGACGGCATCCGGGCCATCGCCGCCCGCTCCGGGGTGGACTTCAGCGTCGACGTCGCCATCAACCGCGACCGGCGGATCACCCACGTCGCGGCCGGCGAGCTGTTCGCGGTGCACCGGGCGGTGCGCGGGGTGGTCAGGCGGAACGCCATGCAGGCGTTCGACCGGCCGTTCGACGTCGTCGTCACCACCAACAGCGGCTACCCCCTCGACCAGAACCTCTACCAGACGGTGAAGGGCATGTCGGCGGCGGCCCAGGTGGTGAAGCCCGACGGCACCATCGTGTGCGCCTCGGCCTGCGCCGACGGCTACCCCGACCACGGCGAGTACCTGGACATCCTCACCCGGCGCGACGGCCCCGACGCCCTGCTGGCCATGATCAACGCCCCCGGCCACAACCGCCACGACCAGTGGGAGGTGCAGGTGCAGGCGCAGATTCAGCAGCGCGCCGACGTGCTGCTCAAGACCGACGGGCTCTCGGACGAGCAGGTGCGCGCCGCCCATCTCACCCCGATAGCCGACGTCGGCGCCGCCACCCGCGACGTCCTCGCCCGGTCGGGACCCGGCGCCCGCGTCTGCGTGCTCCCGGAGGGCCCGCAGACGATTCCCTATCTGGCCGACACGGTCTGAGCGGGCGCGGTCGCCGCACGCCGAGCGGATATTCGGCTGCGGACGATTCGCCCTCCGGCGGAGACGGCCCGGCCGAGCGGCCAATCCGGCGGAAACGGTGTCCAAGGAACAGGCGCGGTGCAGCCGTCCGGTCGGGCAAGTCATCCCCGGATGGGCAACCGGCCTGGGCGACAGAGATGAGACAAGTCCGCCGAACGACGATCCCGCTCGCGCTCCCAATCCTGGTCTGGTCCTGCTCGGCCGCGCCGCCGCCGGTGGTCCCGGACCCGATGGACGCGGTCCGGGCGCAGCTTGCGCAGGCGCACGACCTGACCCTGCGGGGCTGCTACCGGTGCCTGATCGAGGCGCGGGACCTGTACGAAGAGGTTGGCCGGCGGGGCTTCGTCCCCGACACCGTGAACGCCGGTCTCCTGCACACCACCCTGCTGATCGGGATGCGCGAACGCGAGATGGGCCTGCCCGGCGGCGGCACCTTCGAGCGGACGGTGGCGCTGGCGGGCCTGGAGGCCGCGGCGGCCGGGGAGATGGCCGAGGCCCGGGAGGAGGCGGAGGCCCAGGAGGAGGCCGAGGAGGGCTCCGCGGCGCGGGGGGCCGGGGAGAACCCGGCAGCCCCCCGAAGCCGGGGATTCCCCGGAGGCAGCGTCCCCGGCGGGGCCGACGGGATTCCCCGGAGGCGCCCCCGCACGACGGGAACGCGGGGAAGCCGCGGGAAGCGCGGAGACGCCGTCCGTCGGCCCCGAATGGGAGACCTTCCTCCAGATCGCGGCGACCACCCCCTGGCAGGACGTGGGCGTTCCCAAGGACCTGTCCGAGGAGAACGTCTACGCCCGCGCCATCGCCGACCGGGACCGCGACGCCTGGAACCGGGTGCTGCGGCCCCTGGTCCCGACCGACCCCCTCGCCGCCTACCTGTACCTCAGCCTGAACTGCACCAGCGGGTGGCTCGCCGAGCAGCCGCCCGAGCTCGCCGAGGTCCTCGCCGTCCACGACGACGCCGTCTACGTGCGCTACCGGCAGGCCCTCTGCGCCGACGAGCAGGTGGGGCTGGCCTCGGTCCTGACCATCGAGCCGCGCTTCACGGAGATGGAGTTCTTCCTCGGCCGGCACGCGGTGCGGCAGGGCCGCGGACCGAACGAGGGAGACGCGGCCCTGGCCGAGTTCCACTACGCCCGGGCCCACGAGGCATGGCCGGAATGGCCCGCCCCGGCCCTCGCCCTCGGCGAGGTCGCCCGCACCATCGAGGACTACGAGGCGAGCCTGCCCTTCTACGACGCCGCCCTCGCCCTGGTGCCCGACCAGCGCGACGCCCTGCTCGGCCGGGCGCAGTCGCTCAGCTACCTCGACCGCAACGCCGAGGCGGTGCCGCCGCTCGACCGGCTGATCGAGATGGGCCGCTGGTACCTGGCCGAGGCCCACTTCTGGCGGGCGTACAACCGCTTCAACCTCGGCGACGTCGAGGGGGCCCGCGACGACGCGGCCACCTCTATCGACCATCGCCCCGACGACGCCCCGACGTACGCGCTCTCGGGGCAGATCGCGCTCGTGCAGCGCCGGCTCGACGACGCCCGGACCGATCTGGAGACCGCCCTCGACATCAACCCGCAGTACTGCTACGCCGCGTTCCATCTCGGCCGCGTGCACATCGAGGAGGCCCGCTGGATCGAAACCGCGTCCGCCTTCAGCCGCGCCGCCCTCTGCTTCCGCGAGAGCGCCCGCCGGCTCGCGGCCGACCTGAGCGAGATCGAGCGGAACCCCGACCTCGCCGAGGACCGGCGCGCCCGGCTCGTCGCGCGGCGCACCGACGAGATCGCCGTCTTCCGCCGGCAGGCCGCCTCGTCCTTCTACAACGCCGCCCTCGGGTACTACAACGACGGCGTCATGCCCATCGCGCGCCGCTACGCCGAGTTCGCCAGCGAGCACGAGCTGTTCGCCGAGCGCGCGACCCGCCTGCTCGGGCTCATCGACGCACGGACGGCCGCGGGGCTCCCGCGGTAGTCCGGCGCGCCGGACGGCGCCCAACAGGGGCGGCAGAGGTCGTTCAGCGCACGACCGACCCCGGGGCTGCCAAGGTAGTCCACGCGCCGGACGGCACTTACCAGGGTCGGCAGAGACCAGCGCGATACGGCATCGCGCCCATTGGGCTGGCGACCGGTGCCGGGGAACGCGCCCGCGTCGGCGCCGGGTCCGTGACCAAACATGCCGCCCGGCGTGTCCCGTGCCTGGACTCCGGACCGCGGATCACATGCCCCAGACGGTGATGGGCGGCCCTCCGGGGGGCGGGGGGCGACGGAATATCTTCTCCTCCCACGTGCGCCCGCGGGAGCGGTCGAAGACGATCAGGTGCCCCGACTCCGCCGCGCAACGATCCATGTAGCCGCGCGTCTGTTCCAGGCCGCGCCGGATCGTGGATTCGAGGTCGCGGTGCAGCAGCTTGCACTCGACCACGAACCGGCGCTCGCGGCCGCCCTGCGGCCAGCGGATCAGCAGATCGGTCCGCCGGCTGCCCAGCGCGGCCTCCCGGTCGAGGCGGCCGCCGCCGTTCACGATCCGTTGCAGGTGCGCTTGCAGCAGCAGTTGCGGGCCCGCCTCGTGGTACTGGTCGAAACGCTGCACCCAGTGCTCGGAGTGCTCCCGGAAGAACGTCTGGAACGCCCCGATCAAACCGTCCACGTCCAGGCCGCCGGACTCGTCCACGTACCACGCCGTCTTCTGCGGCAGACCGATCTGCACCGCGTGGGTCAGGTGACGCGGCGCCACTTCGCCGTAGATCGGATTGGCGAAGCGCGGCGTGCCGTCCTCGTCCAGGGCGACGAGACCCAGGTCGCGGACATAGCCGACGTCCTCGTCCGACCAGGCGTGCTCGTCGGCCCCGGCCAGAATCGGCTCGACGACGCGCCGCACCCGTTCCTCGCGGAGCTTGCACGCCAACTGGTCGATGTGCGTTTCCCGGCGCAGGATCAGCCGCTCCTGCGCCTCCAGGATGTCGTCCCGCTCGATGGGGCGCGCGCGGTCGCGGCCGGCCTTGTTTCTGAAGCAGGCGTCGTAACACAGCGCGTTCACCAGCCACGGCTGGCCCGCGGTGCGCGTCCAGACCGTCTGCCGCGCCGCCTCCGTGAAAGCCTGCCCGGTCTCCCCGGTGTGCTGCGCGAGCAGGGCGCGCACCTCCGTCTCGGTGAAGTCGCCGAGCCGCAGCGACTCTGACTTGATGTTGAAGGCGCTTCCGCCGAGCACCAGCGCATTTTCGGCGCTCGAACGGATGCGGTAGTCGCGCACGTCGACCACCCCGCAGAGAACCACGCAGTGGGGGAAGCGCTCGGGGCGCTCCGGATAACCCGTGCGCAACTGCCGCAGCACTGACAGCAGCGTGTCTCCGATGAGGGAGTCGATCTCGTCGATCAGCAGCACCAGGGGCTTCGGAGCAGCCAGACACCACCGCGCCAGTACGTGGCGCAGCGCGCCGCGTGGACCGACGCGCTCCAGCGCGTCCGGCCAGACGCCCTCCAGCGAGCCGTCGCCCAGGGTCAGGCCCGCCTGTAACGCCAGCTCGGCCAGGACGACGCGCATACCCTCCGCGACGTCCTCCCGCGCCGACTGCCCGCCCTCGACGGTCGCGTACACGCAACGATACTCGCCGCGCCCGTTCAGGAGGTCGCGCAACGCCAGCAACGCGGAGGTCTTGCCCGTCTGCCGCGGCGCGTGCAGGACGAAGTACTTCTTGCGGCGCACGAGTCCGAGCAGCTCGTCGAGGTCGAGCCGCGACAGCGGCGGGATCAGATAGTGATCCGCCGCCACCACGGGTCCGGCCGTATTGAACTCGCGCATGGCCTCACCGGCGGCACGTAGCGCCGTGCGGGGTTTCTCGCCCGAGCGCCGAGTAGCCGCCATCTCCGGTCCGGAAGACCGGCGTCATGCCCGTCGGCCTGGACGTTCACGAGGCCGCCGCCCCTACTGCGCGGTGATCGCGTTGATGATCACCGGGGTGACCGGGGCGTCCCCGCAGGCCGCCGCCCCTACTGCGCGGTGATCGCGTTGATGACCACCGGGGTGACCGGGGCGTCCTGGTGGTTGCCCTGCTGCCGGGTGTCGACCCCGGCGATCGCGTCGACGACGTCCATGCCGTCGGTCACGCGCCCGAAGACGGCGTAGCCGAACTCGGCGTCCGAGTCGCCGCGGTAGTCGAGGCCGCGGCGCGCGTTGTCGGCGAGGTTGATGAAGAACTGCGACGTGGCGCTGTTCACGGCGGCGGTGCGGGCCATGGCGACGGTGCCGCGGGTGTTGCTGATGCCGTTGTCGGCCTCGTTGCGGATCGGCTCGCGGGTGAACTTGCGGGTCAGGTCGGCGCGGAAGCCGCCGCCCTGAATCATGAAGCCGTCGATCACGCGGTGGAAGACGGTGTCGGGGTAGAAGTCGGCGTAGACGTACTGCAGGAAGTTCCGGACCGAGACGGGCGCGCGGTCCTGGAACAGCTCCATCGTGACGTCGCCGTGGCTGGTCTGCATGACCACGGTCGGGTTGCCGCCGGGGATGGTCCCGCCGGTGGCGAGCCGGATGCGGTAGACGCCGGTGCTCGCGGTCATGTAGAGGGTCTGCCCGTCGTCGCCCCAGGCCACGTTGGCCACCACCTCGGGCATCAGGATCGTCCCCAGGTGCACGCCGTCCCAGCCGATGACCCAGACGCCGCCGGGGCCGGTGGCGAACAGGTTGCCGCCCAGGTCGACCTTCAGGCCGTCGGCCGCCCCCGGGGCGGTCTGGTCGTTGACGTCGTAGAAGACGCGCCCGTTCGAGGCGCCGTCCTCGCCGAGGTCGTAGGCCATCCAGACCTTCTGGTTCTCGTCGGAGTTGGCGACGTACAGGACGTCCTCGTCGGGCGAGAGGGCGATGCCGTTGGGGCGGCTCTGGTCCTGGACCAGCAGCTCGAGCTCGCCGTCGGGGCTCAGGCGGTAGATGCCGTTGAAGTCGAGCTCGCGGAGCGGCGACTCCTCGAGGCCCTCGAGGCCGTACGACGGGTCGGTGAAGTAGAGCGACCCGTCGGAGCCGAAGACGGCGTCGTTGGGGCTGTTGAGGCGGCTGCCCTCGAAGCTGTCGACGATCACCGTGCGGGTGCCGTCCTCCTCGAGCCGCGAGATGCGGCGGTTGCCGTGCTCGCAGATGATCAGACGGCCCTCGGCGTCGAGGGTCAGCCCGTTCGACGAGATCGACCGCAGCCCCTCGCGGTCGCCCTCGAACACGGGGTCGATGAACGGGCTCGCCCCGTCGGCCTCGGTCCACTGGTGGATGGCGTTGGCCCGCACGTCGGAGAAGAGCAGCCGCGACTCGCCGCGGAGCCACACCGGCCCCTCGGTGAACACGTAGCCCTCGGCCAGCTTCTCGATCGTCGCGCCGGGCGGCACCAGCGAGTCGAGCCGCGGATCGACCCGGAGGATGCGGCCCTCCCCGGCCGGTTCCCCGACCTCCACCTCCTCGGGCGGCTCTTCCGGGGCGCCGCCGCAGGCCGTCGTCAAGGCCGCGAGCGCGGCCGCCATCATCCATCTGGTCGGTCTCATCATGTCGTCCCCCGATTCCTGCTCGATCATCTGCGCCGTCGTACGTCGTCGAACCCGGACGGGGAAGACTGTACCGCAATACCGCCCCGCGGTGAACGGCCGCGGCGGGATGGTAGAGTGGCGGGGGCCGAGCGCGCGTTCCCGAACCCCGCCCGATCGATGCCGCCGCCGACCGCGTCCCCCGCCGTCGTCCTCACCATCTGGACCGCGCTGATGCTCTACGCCGCGGGCGAGTACGGCCGCACCCGCCGGCCCGCGGCGGCGTGGGCGCGGCCGGTCTGGCTGCTCGGCGCCGCCGCCTACCTCGCCCACGTCGCCGCCGCCTTCGAGACCCACCACGGTTGGAGCCACGCCGCCGCCTACGCCTACACGACGGCGCGCACCGAGGCGCTGCTGGGCCTCGCGTGGGGCGGCGGGCTGTGGGTGAACTACGTCTTCACCGTCCTGTGGGCCGGCGAGGCGCTCTGGTGGCGGGTGTGGCCGGCCGGCTACGCCCGGCGCGCGCCCGCGTGGACGCCGGCCGTGCGGGCCGCGTTTCTGTTCATGATCGTGAACGGCGCGGTGGTCTTCGTGGACGGACCGGGACGCTGGCTCGGCATCGCCGTCGTCGCGGTGCTGATCGCGATCTGGCGGGCCGACGGCCGGGCGAACGGGGCGCCCGGCCATCCGAACTCGGCTGCAGTCGGCGGCACCTGACGGTGCGGACGCTTCGAGAACCGCAACCGATGAAGAGCGGAGCCGGAGGGAGACGCCTTCCCGGTTGGACTCGCGGGGGTGACAAATGCCGGATCAAGGCAGGGAAGAGGCAACGACCGACTCGCCGTTCACCGTGACGCTGCCCTCGGGCGACGCCGTCGGCGCGATCGCGTACCCGGCCGCGGGGGCGCCGCCCGCCGGGACGACGATGATCCTCGCGCACGGCGCCGGCGCGCCGCAGACGCATCCGTTCATGACCGCCTTCGCCCGCCTGCTCTCCGCGCGCGGGATCGACGTCGTCACGTTCAACTTCCTCTACATGGAGCGCGGCCGCCGCGTGCCCGACCCGAAGGCGCGCCTCGAAGCCTGCTACCGCGCGGTCATCGACGCCGCGCGGACCCGGGCCGGAGACGGCGGGCGACGCATGGTCATCGGCGGCAAGTCGATGGGCGGCCGCATCGCGACCCAGGTGGCGGCCGCGGACGGCGCGGACGGCGGCGACCCGGGTGTGGACGGCCTCGTGCTCCTCGGCTACCCCCTCCACCCCCCGGGCCGGCCCGACAAGCCGCGCACCGCGCACCTGCCGGCCGTCACCGCCCCGATGCTGTTCGTGCAGGGCGAGCGCGACGCGTTCGGCACGCCCGACGAGCTCAGCCCGGTCCTCGCCACGTGCGCCGACGCCGAGCTGGTCACGGTGGACGGCGGGGATCACTCGTTCAAGATGCGCGGCAAGAACGCGCCGCGGGCCGGGGAGGTGTACGAGACGGTCACCGGGAAGATCGTCGGTTGGCTGGAGGGACGCCGGCTCCTGGCGAAAGCCGCCGGGTGAGAACCCCCGGGCCGGCTCTGATCGGCTTCGGAAGTACGAGCTGGGCGACACCTGCGACTCAAGCGATCAGGCAGACCACCGCCATCCCGCGGGAAACGGACACCAGAGCGCGATCACGCCTGTACGAGTCGCCGTACCTGTACGGTGACCGCGAGCATTTCGGCCACGCACCTGCTGGCGATGAAGCTGACTCGAGAGACGCGGGACGCGGACGCGGCAGGACATCGCCATGCCTTGGTCGACCACCTCGAGATCGCAAGGAACCGGAACAGGCGATACGGATCTTCGACGACCTGTTCCCGGAGGAACGACTCAAAGCCGAGGCCCGAGACATCTTGACCTGGGCGTGCCGCCGCCCTCCGGGCTGACTTCACGGCTGGTTCGTCGTCGTCTCCTCCGCCGCGACCTCGATGGTGCCGTAGTAGCCCAGCATCATCTCCTCCCAGGTCTGGTCGCCCCAGCGCACCTCGGCCGAGGGGTCCGGGTTGTGCCGGTTGTTGGCCGAGTTGTCGTAGGTGAACACCGCCTCGAGGGTCGATCCGGCGGGCATGAAGATGGGCTCTTCGAGCTGGTAGCGGAGCTGCCAGTTGAAGTCGTAGTTCGGCACCCAGAGCGCGACCTCCTCGGTGCCGTCGGGGTAGCGGACGATGTACTTGGCGGACTTCCCGCGCACGTGCATGTGCGGCATCATGTTCGACAGGTACGCGGGCTCGTCGAACCGCCGCTTCGCGCTGATCTCGTAGGCGGGGTTGCCCGGCTCGATGCGGAACATGAGGTTGGCGACCGCGCCGCCGCCGGCCTCGCGGCGGTCGCCGGCCGGGGCCTGCGCCACCACGACGCCCCAACTGCTCTGGTCGAGGACCGGCTCGCCGATCGTCGTGTAGTGCATCTGCGCCTCGATGTCGGCGCCGGCCGGCAGCCTGACGGCGACGCCGTCCTCATAGACGGTGCCGAGCCGGTTCGGCACGTAGCCGCCGACGCGGGCGCCGCGGGCGCGGGTGCGCGAGCGGTCGCGCTGCAGCTTGACCTCGGCGGTGGCGGGCACGCCGTCGTCCTCGAGGACCTCGGAGATGACGTGGTGGATGACCCGCCGGTCGCCCGGGCGGAACTCGTGGGCCGAGATCCAGGTGTCCTCCTGGAGGTTCGTCGGCACGGTGACGTAGGAGTAGGGCACGGTGCCGTCGGCGGGCACCCGGAACGGCTCGAGCATCGTGAAGACGAGGTCGGGCTCGCCGATGGACCAGCCCTCGGCGAACTCGGGCACCTCGGGCAGCTCGGCGTCGTTGCCGCGCGGCGCTCCGCCGTCGACCCACGCCGCGATGAGGTCGACCTCGTCCTGCGACAGGCTCGCGTCGTTCCGGTAGGCGCGGACGCTGGAGTCGGCGCCCCACGGGGGCATCTCGCGCGAGACGACCTTCGACTTGACGGCCCGCGCCCAGGGGCGGACGTCGTCGTAGCTGATCAGCGACATCGGCGCGAGGTGGTTCGGCCGATGGCAGGCCACGCAGTTCTCGTAGAGGATCGGCGCCACGTCGGCGGTGAACGTCGGAACCCCCTCCGCCGCCTCGGCGCCGGCCGCCACCGTTCCCAGCAGCAACGCCGCCACGCACACGCCGGCCGCCATCTTCGATACTCTCATCAGTCACCCTCCCCCGGATACGCGGCGCAGCGGCGGACCACCCGGAGCCGCACGTCAGCAAAGCGAGACGGCACCGACGCCGTTCGGCGGGCGCCGAAGCCCGGAACGGCCCCCCGGAACACCGCCCGAACGAGGGCGGCCGTCTCACGGTTCTGACGTGCGCCGGCCGCCCGGCGTTCCCTCGACGATGGCCGGCACCAGGACGACGGCCGGCGCTATACTGTGGCGCCGTCACGCCACCGGGGCACCACGCCGGGCGCGCCGCGCCCCTCCAAGTGTAGATCATGGACTTCTCGTACTCACCAAAAACCGAAGCCCTGCGCCGCCGCGTCCTCGACTTCATGAACGAGGTCATCTACCCGGCCGAGCCCGTGTACGCCGAGCAGCTCGCGGCCGCGGCAAACCGCTGGCAGTCCCCCCCCGTCATGGAGGAGCTGAAGGCCCGGGCCCGCGAGGCGGGGCTGTGGAACCTCTTCCTCCCCGAGAGCGGCCTCGGGGCGGGGCTGACCAACCTGGAGTACGCCCCGCTGTGCGAGATCCTCGGGCGCTCGCCCATCGCCCCCGAGGCGTGCAACTGCTCGGCCCCGGACACCGGCAACATGGAGGTCCTGGTGCGCTACGGCACCGAGGCGCAGAAGCGGCGGTGGCTCCAGCCCCTGCTCGACGGCGCCATCCGGTCCGCCTACACGATGACCGAGCCCGAGGTCGCATCGTCGGACGCCACCAACATCGGCGCCCGCATCGAGCGCGACGGCGACCACTACGTCGTCAACGCGCACAAGTGGTGGGCGTCGGGGGCCGGCGACGCCCGCTGCGCCCTGTTCATCCTGATGGGCAAGACGGATCCGTCGGCCGAGAAGCACCGGCAGCAGTCGATGATCCTCATCCCGGCCGACGCCCCCGGCATCACCCTGGTCCGGCCGCTGACCGTGTTCGGCTACGACGACGCGCCGCACGGGCACTTCGAGATCACCTTCGAGAACGTCCGGGTGCCCGCCGACAACCTCGTGCTGGGCGAGGGCCGCGGGTTCGAAATCGCCCAGGGGCGGCTGGGGCCGGGCCGCATTCACCACTGCATGCGGCTCATCGGGCTCGCCGAGCGGTCGCTCGAGAAACTGTGCGCGCGGGCGAAGAGCCGCGTGGCGTTCGGGCGGCCCCTCGCCGATCAGGGGGTGGTGATGGAGGCCGTCGCCGACTCGCGGATCCAGATCGAGCAGGCGCGGCTGCTGACCCTGAACGCCGCCCACCGCATGGACACCGTCGGCAACAAGGCGGCGCGGGCCGAGATCGCGATGATCAAGGTGGTGGCCCCCAACATGGCCCTCGACGTCATCGACCGCGCCATCCAGGTGCACGGCGGGGCGGGCATCTGCGACGACTTCGGCCTCGCGGCGGCGTGGGCGCACGCCCGCACCCTGCGCCTCGCCGACGGGCCCGACGAGGTGCACCGGCGGGCGGTGGCGCGGTTGGAGCTAAAACGCGCGCGGTGAGAGCCGCAGCGATGCGGCGCCCGCCGCCCGGCCCGGGACGCCAGCCGGTGCCACGCAACGCGCCGGCTCAGGCGTAGACGAGCGTGACGGTATCGGCCACGCACGCCGGCTTCGACTCGCCCTCGATCTCGACGACGAACCGGCTCGTGAACCGCACCAGGCCCGGCTCCACGCGCTTCGTCGTCAGCAGCGTCTGCACCCCGCGCACGCGGGCGCCGGTCTTGACGGCGTTGGGAAACCGGACGCGGTCCACGCCGTAGTTGATGGCGCGGGAAACCCCGTTGACCTGGGAGATCTGCCGCCGGAAGTGCGGCACCAGCGACAGGGTGAGGAACCCGTGGGCGATGGTCGTCCCCCACGGCGACTCCGCCGCCGCGCGGGCGCGGTCGACGTGGATCCACTGCGGGTCGAGGGTCACCTCGGCGAACCGGTCGATCATCTCCTGGGTCACCGTCATCCACTCGCTCGCGCCGAGCTCGGTGCCGGCCAGCGCCTCGAGCGCGTCGAGGCCGTCGATTACGCGCATGCCTGCTCTCCGTTTCCGCTGCTTCGAACCGCCCGACCGCGCCGATGCGCCGCGCCGTTTCCGCTGCTTCGAACCGCCCGACCACGCCGATACGCCGCGCCGGCTCGGGTAGTATAGGCGCCCGTGGCAAGTTCGGACGGAGACGGAGTCATCGTGCAGCCGGCCGTCGATCCCGAGGTCATCGAGGTCCGCCCCGACGAGCGGCTCGACCGCCCGCGGCTCGAGCCGTGGCTGCGCGCGCGGCTTCCCGGGGCGGCGGGGCCGCTGACGATCCGCCAATTCGGGGGCGGGCACGCCAACCTGACGTACCTGCTGCGGTTCGGGGCGGCCGAGTACGTGCTGCGCCGCCCGCCGCTGGGGCCGGTCGCCCCCACCGCCCACGACATGGCCCGCGAGCACCGGGTGCTGGCCCGCCTCGGCGACGCCTTCCCCCTCGCCCCGCGCAGCTACGCCCTCTGCACCGATCCCGAGGTCCTCGGCGTCGACTTCCACGTCCTCGAGCGCCGTCGCGGCACCGTCATCCGACGCGACCTGCCCGCCGCCCTCCGCGATCGTCCCGCTCTGCAGCGGCGCACCGGCGAGATGATCGTCGACGTCCTCGCCGACCTGCACCGCGTCGACCCCCGCCGCGGTCGGCCTCGGCGATCTGGGCCGCCCCGAGGGTTTCGCCCGGCGGCAGCTCGACGGGTGGGGCCGCCGCTGGCACGCGGCGAAGGACCGGGACGTCGAGGATGTCGACCGGATGCTGCGGTGGCTCGACGGCGGAGTCCCCGAGCCGCAGGCCGCCGCCTTGCTTCACAACGACTACAAGCTCGACAATCTGATGGTCGACGCGGCCGACCCCGCGACCCCCGTCGCCGTCTTCGACTGGGACATGGCCACGCGCGGCGATCCCCTGATGGACCTCGGGTACCTGCTGAACTTCTGGAACGAACCGGGCGACGACCCGCGCTGGCACCACGTCTCGCGGATGCCGACGAACCACCCGGGGTTCCCGACCCGCGCCGACGTCGTCGAGCGCTACGCGCGCCGCAGCGACCTCGACCTCGACCGGATCGCCTGGTACCACGTGTTCGGCGTGTTCAAGCTGGTGGTCATCGTGCAGCAGATCTACATCCGCTATCTGCGCGGGCAGACCCGGGACGCCCGCTTCGCCGACTACGATGTCCGCGTGCGGGACCTCGCGCGGAAGGGCGTCGAGGTGATGGGCGCGTGACGGAGGCCCCGCACGCGGTCGCCTCGAGTGAACGCGCGGCCTGCACCGGTCGAACTCGTGGCCGCCGCTGCCCCGAACGACCTGTGGCCGCCGGCTGCACCGGCCCGACGCGGGCCGCCGACCGCCCGGACTGAACGCAGGGCCGCCGGCTGCGCCGGCCCCACGCGGGGCCGACCGCCCGGACTGAACGCGGAGCCGCCGGCTGCGCCGGCTCGATGCGGAGCCGCCGGCCGCGACCCCGCCGACGGCCCCCGAACGCCATGGATGACCTGGAAGCCGCCCCGATCCCGCAAGCCACCGTCGAGCAGCTCGTCGACCGGCTGGAGTCCGCCGAGGGCGGGGCCGCCGAGAAGCTCATGCCCGTCGTCTACGACGAGCTCCGCCGCCTCGCCCGCGCCTACGTCCGACGCGAGCGCGCCCGGAGCGTCCAGGCCACGGAGCTCGTGCACGAGGCGTACCTGCGGCTGGCCGGAGACCGGCCGCGACGCTGGCGGGGCCGCACCCACTTCCTCGCCATTGCCGCGATCGGCATGCGGCGCGTGCTCGTGGAGCGGGCGCGGGCGCGCGGCGCCGCGAAGCGGGGCGGCGACCGCGTCCAGGTGACCCTGGACGACGCCCTCGTCGCCGGCCCGGGCGCCGCCGTCGATGTGCTCGCCCTCGACGAGGCCCTGTCGGCCCTCGCAACACTCTCGACGCCCGGCAGGCCCGCATAGTCGAGCTGCGGTTCTTCGGCGGGCTGACGGTCGAGGAGACGGCCGAGGCGGCGGGCGTCCTCGCCGGCCACCGTCAAGCGGGACTGGACGTTGGCCCGGGCATGGCTCCGGCGCGAGCTGGGAGCCGGGCCGAAGGGAGCCGAACGGCGCGGTGGATCCTGAACGCTGGCGTCGGGTCGGCGAGGTGTTCCATCGGGCGCTGGAGCACGGGGCGGACGAGCGCCCGCGGTTCCTCGACGAGGCCTGCGGCGGGGACGCGGCGTTGCGGGCCGAGGTCGACTCGCTGCTCGCGCACCACGAGGACGGCGCCCCGCCGGTCGTGCCGACCCCGCCGCAAGAGCCGGCCGCCCCGAGCCCGCCGGAAGGACCGGCCGCCCCGACCCATCGCCACCGCGTGGGCTCGCTCGATGGCCCCGGCGAAGCGTCGGAAGAGCCGGCCGCGGGGGACGGCGACGGCGAGCCCAAGTTCGTGCCGGGCCGGCGGCTCGGCCCCTACCGGATCATCCGGAAGCTGGGCGAGGGCGGCATGGGGGTCGTGCACCTCGCCGAGGATACGCGGCTCGGCCGGCGCGTCGCCGTCAAGGCGCTGCCGCCGCGGTTCACCCGGGACGAGCGCCGCCGCCGGCGCCTGCGCCGCGAGGCGCGGGCCGCGGCCAGCCTGACCCATCCCGGCATCGCCACCGTCTACGCCCTCGAGGAGTTCGACGGCGCCCTCTGCATCGTCAGCGAGTACGTGCCGGGCGAGACGCTGCGGCAGGAGCTGGCCGCCGGGCCGCTGCCCCCGGCCGACCTCCTCGACACCGCGGCCGCCATCGCCCGCGCCCTCGCCGCCGCCCACGAGGGCAACGTCCTGCACCGCGACCTGAAGCCCGAGAACGTGATCCGCGTCCGGGACACCGGCATCGAGGACGCCGGCATCAAGCTCGTCGACTTCGGCCTCGCCCGCTACGGCGACCCCGAGGCCGGCGCCGCGTCCGCCACGCAGCTCACCGCGCCGGGGGCGATGCTGGGCACGCCGGGCTACATGGCGCCCGAGCAGATCCGCGGCGAGCCGGTCGACTACCGCGCCGACATCTTCGCCTTCGGGGTGCTGCTGTTCGAACTCGCCGCCGGCTCGCACCCCTTCACGAGCGCCACCCCGGTGTCGACGGTCGCCCGGGTGCTGGAAGCGACACCGCCGGACCTGCGGCAGCTCGCCCCGGCCTGCCCCGCCGCCCTGGCCGCGGTCATCCGCCGCTGTCTGCAGAAGGACCCCGCGCAGCGGTACGCGGCCACGCGGGAGCTGGTCGAAGCTCTGGAAGGCACCCGCCGAACTCCTGCCGAATCGCCAGCCGCCACCCGGAACGGTGGGGCGGCACGCGGCAACCACGACCACAAACGCGCACAGCGACCGAGCCCGGCCGACGGAACGGCGCGCGACCTCGACCCGGAGCGGGGACGGCGGTCGAGTCCGGCCGGCGAAGCGGCGCGCGGCCGCGACGAACCAGCGCGCCGGACGCGGTTGAGCCCGGTGTGGTGGTGGCAGTTCCACCAGCGCGCGGCGGGCGTCGTCTACTACGCGATGCTGTATCCCCTGTGGCGCGTGCGCGAGTGGGCCCCGCCGCCGTGGGGGTCCGCGGTGTTCTTCGCCGCCCTCGCGGCGGTGCTGGTGGCCGCCAACCTCCGGTTCCACCTCTCCTTCACGGAGCGGTTCACCCCTGACGAGCTCGACCTCCAGCAGACCCGGGTCGCGCCGTGGGTCCGCGCCGCGGACTGGCTGTTCGTAACCCTGCTGCTAGCCGCGACCGCCCTGATCGCCGACACCCATCCCGCCTGGGCGAGCCTGACCGCGGCGGTGGGCATCGTCAGCGCCGTCACCTTCCTCGTCATCGAGCCCGCCACGACCCGCGCCGCCTTCCGTGACCGGCCTTGAGCAATGTCTCCCCCGGTTGCCCGCCGGTCGAGTGGAGCAGGGCATAACTGAACTTCGAGCTGGGGGGGGAGATGCGCAGCGGCGGGAGAGCCAGGAGGAGGGGGCCAGCAACGGGCGGTGTGACAGTTCGTAGATCCGCGGCCGCCGCAGCCCGCCGGCCGAGCGGAAACCAAGCGTCCAGCACGTCGTGGGGCCGACCCGCCCGCCCTACGAGCCGGCCGTGAGCCGGCGGCGGGCCGCCTCGAGGGTGGCCGTCAGCTTCTCGCGGGGCACGCCGGTGACGAACGGCCGGACGGACGCCGAGGAGGAACGGGATGCCCCGGGTGAGGGTGATCGACTCGCACTGCATGAGGGTGCCCCTCGTCCCGCTCCTCGAACGAGCAGTAGTTGTTGAGCCGCCACGCGAACCCGCGGTCGTCGCCCTCGGGCTTGGCGCGTTCCCGCGGCGTGTCCGGATGCTCGATCTCGAGGATGCGGGTGCTGCGGCTGGGCACGTGCATGCGGGTGTCGCCGACCGGGACGAACTCGACGCTGTGCTCGGTGTCGGCCACCCACGTCAGGACCTTCTTGGTGTACAGCCGCAGGTAGACCTCGAAGCGGTCGCCCTCGCGCGACCGGATCGCCGAGGCCCGGACGTCGGGCGCATAGACGTCCGGATAGCGCTCGTAGTCCTGCACGAGCCCGATCGTCCGGTCGAGGGTCACGCCGGGAATGAGGACGGTGCCGATCCAGTGATGGACCATGCCCGAGGGGATGTCGACCCTCGTCCCCGGCGTCCCGGGTCTCGAGCCGCTCGATGACGACCTCGCCGGAACGCAGCCGCGCGAGCACTTCGTCGCGCCCGGCGGCGTCGAGGCGGTCGAGCCACAGGAACGGGCTTCGGCCCTCGACCTCCGCCCGCATGCGCTCCTCCGTCAGCTCCACGTAGCGATCGAAGGCGCGCACCGTCTCGGGCTTCAGCTCCACCGCGGCCGCCGAGGCGGCCAGTACCAGGCAGCCGAACGCCGCCGAACCTGTCAGTCTCATCGTCGTCCCCCGGATCATTCGAGAGCGTCCCCGCCGGACGCCTTCATCCGGAGAGTGCGCAGGACGCGGGGAAACCGGCTCAACACGGCCGCCCGGACGGCGGTCGAAGACGCCGCCCGCCGGCCCCGCCGGCCCGGAAGACCGCCCTTTCAATAGAATAGCCAAGATGGCGCATGGACCGTCCGCTTTCGGGCGTCCACCGTGCCGCTACTGCGGCGCCCCTCCGCGGCCCGCAAACACCGGTGCCCGCAACCGATTGGGAAGGACTCGCCATGCCTGAGACCCGCGCAAGAACCGTCCACCACGGCAACGCCGCCGCAGCCGGCGGCGGCAGCCCCGACGTGGTGGGGTTCCTCACCCCGGTCCTGGCCGCGTTCGCCCTGGCCGCGCCGGACGCCGCGGCCCAGGACACGGACTGGCCCGTCTACCTGGGCGACGCCGGCCGGTCGCACTACTCGGCGCTGGACCAGATCGACCGCGGCAACGTCCACGAGCTCGAGGTGGCGTGGACCTACGACTCGGGCGAGCTGCGCGCGGGCGGCTCGACCATGTACACGAGCCCCCTCGTGATCGACGGGGTGCTGTACGGCCTGTCGCCGAGGCTCGTCGCGTTCGCCGTCGACGCGGCCACCGGGGCGGAGCGGTGGCGGCACGACCCGGGGGTGCCGGGGGCGGCGCAGCGCGGGCTGATGTGGTGGGACGGGGACGGCGGCCCCCGCCTGTTCTACACCGCGGGCCGCATCCTCATCGCCCTCGACCCCGCGACCGGCCGGCCCGTCGAGGCGTTCGGCGACGGCGGACGGCTCGATCTCACGCCGCCCGGCCGGTCGGGCCCGCTGACGGTGACGGCGCCCGGCGTCGTGTTCGAAGACCGCCTCTTGTTCGGGTTCTCCACCTCCGAGAGCGACGGGGCCCTGCCCGGCAGCATCCGCGCCTTCGACGCCGCCGCCGGCGGGCTGGTGTGGCAGTTCGACACCATCCCGCGCCGGGACGACCCCGGTGCCGAGACCTGGGCCCCCGGCTCGCTGGAGAACGCGGGGGGCGCGAACGCGTGGACCGCGATGACCCTCGACGAGGAGCGCGGCCTGCTGTTCGTCCCGACCGGGTCGGCGACCCCCGACTTCTACGGCGGCCGACGCCCCGGCGACAACCTCTACGCCAACTGCCTGCTCGCCCTCGACGCCCGCACCGGCGAGCTGCGCTGGCACTACCAGGTGGTGCGGCACGACATCTGGGACCGCGACCTGCCCTCGCCGCCGACCCTGGTGCGGCTCGAACGCGACGGCGGGGTCATCGACGCGGTCGCGCTGACCACGAAGTCGGGCCACCTGTACGTCTTCGACCGCGACACCGGCGAGTCGCTCTACGACATCTTCGAGGAGGAGACCCTGCCCAACGTGCTGCCGGGCGAGGTGCCGGCCCCGACCGAGCCGGTCTCGGCCGTCGCGGTGACCCGGCAGCGGTTCGAGCTGACCACCCGCAGCCCCGAGGCCGCCGCGTTCGTGCGGGAGGTCATCGCCGACTTCGACCTCCGCCCGTGGGCGCCGCCGACCCTCGACGGCACCCTGTTCTTCCCCGGCTACGACGGCGGCGCCGAATGGGGCGGGTCGGCGTTCGACCCCGCCACCAACCGGCTGATCGTCAACATGTCGGAGATCGGCGGCATCCTGCAGATGTACGAGATTCCCGTCGGCTACAGCGACGGGGGCGTGTACGCCGAGCACTGCGGGAGCTGCCACGGCCCCGACCTCGAAGGGACGTCGAACGGCCCGGGCCTCGAAGGCGTCGTCGACCGGCTCGGCCGGCGCGGGGTCGACGCCATCGTGCGCGAAGGGCGCGGCCGCATGCCGCCGTTCGCGCATCTCGAGGAGATCGAGCGCCGGGGCGTGCTGCGCCACCTCGCGGCCCCGGCCGCGGCGCGGGCGGCCGAGACGCCGAGCACCGAGGTCCGCTACGCCCACGCCGGCTACCGCTGGGTGCGCGACCACGAGGGCCTGCCCGGCAACACCCCGCCGTGGGGCACCCTCACCTCGATCGACCTCGCCACCGGCGAGTTCGACTGGCAGGTGCCGTTCGGCGGCTATCCGGGCCACGAGGGTCTGGGCTACGGGTCGGAGAACTACGGCGGTCCGGTGGTCACCGCCGGGGGGCTCATCTTCATCGGGGCGACCCCCGACCGGAAGTTCCGGGCCTACGACGTCGAGACCGGCGAGGAGCTGTGGCGGCGGGAGCTGCCGGCGGGAGGCTTCTCGACGCCCGCGACCTACACCGCCGGCGGCCGGCAGTTCGTGGTCATCGCGGCGGGGGGCGGCCGACGGGGTCCGCCGTCGGGCTCGGAGTACTGGGCGTTCGCCCTGCCCGAGTGACCAGTGTCATTTCCGCGGAAGTCCAGATGGCGCTCGGGTCAGCGCGTCAGTTCCGGCGACCGTCTCGGAGCTTCCGGTGGCGGCACGGCGCGTCGGCTCGTCCGCTGTCGGTTCGCGCTCCCGCCGATCCAACTCGGCGAGCATCTCCTTGACCTTCGCCTCGTTCCGTGCCAAACGCTCCGGTCGCCAGTCCTTTGTCAGTTCGCCGAAAGGTCTGTGCTTCATCGTTCCCGATCAGAGGACTGTCCCCAAGTGGGAACTGCAACGCCGGTGGTCGGCGCGCACGGAGGGCGCCGACCACCGGCGCGTCGGTCGGGCGCCGGGCGTGGCCGCAGAGTTGCCGCCACGCCTCGAACCGCCGTCGCCCCGGGGCCGCCCGAATCAGTGGTCCGCCGCCAGGTGCTCGCGCAGGAGGTCGCGGCCGAGGTCGCCGTCGAAGTCGCGGAACGCGGCGTGGATGTGGTTCGGATCTTCCTGGGTGTTGTCGAACTCGATGAGGAAGTTCGGCCCCTGCACGCGGTAGTAGGCCACCTCGCCCCGCTCGGTCGGACCCGCCCACGCGAAGTACGTGTCCTCGATGCCGCCGTCGCGCACCTCCGCGCGGCGCAGCTCGGCGATGTCGTCGGCCATCAGTCCGACCCACGACTCGATGATCGCCATCAGCATCTCCTGCTGCCCGGTCGAGAGGTCGGCGCCCTTGACGCCGATCGGGTCGAGCGGGTCGACCACGAGGTCGGCCCCCGTCACCACGTTGGAGGGGGCGACGTCGTCGAAGATCGCGGCCTCGCGCTGGCCCGCCCCGAGCGAGGCGAGCAGCTCGCGCGCGGTGTCCTCCTGCGCCTTCATCGCCCGCAGCCCCTTCCGCGCGCCCGAGGGCACGGTGGCGGGGTTCGCGCCGAGGAACGTCGGGGTGCTCACGGTGACCGCGCCGTCGACGACGGTGAAGTGCAGCGAGAGGTGATGCCCCTCCCAGCGCCATCCCCACGTGCCGGTGGTCGACGGCGTCCCGAACACCGACACCCAGTACGCCTCGGGGTCGCGCGAGAACTGCCGGCCCTCGCCCTCCACGAGGACGCCGAGGATGCCCTCGACCTCCATGATCTGCTGGGCGGTCATGTAGCCCCGCTCGCTCAGCCCGGACCGCAGCAGGTCCTGGGCCCGCACCTTCTGCTCGAAGCCGAGGTCGGCGTACGACACGCCGTGGCGCTCGAACACCTCGGGGGGGATGAAGTGGTGGCGCGAGCGCTCATCCGATTCGAAGTCGAAGGTCGCCGCCGCCTGTTGCGCCTCGGGGAGCGACGCGAGAAAATCACCGGCGGCGGCGGCCATCCCCTCGACCGCCTCGTTGCTCTGGAGCGTGTGCAGGGTGACGGTGCCGCCGAGGCCGAGCGCGACGGCCAGCAACGCGATTCTGGATCGGTTCATCTATTCGTTCTCCTCCTGAGGGTCCCGGATACGCCAATGGTATCCCGTCCGGCCCCGGCGGGCGAACGCGGCGGGCCGCCGACAGCGGCGGACGGCCCCGGACCCCTTCGGCGGCGGCTCGTTCGCCGAGCCGGCGCGCGCGGGCGGCCGGCACCGGCGGACGGCCCCGGTCGACCGGAGGACCGGGTGAACGTGACCCCACAGGACAAGGAGCCATCACCATGCAGCAGCGTTACCGGATAGGCGCGATCCACGCCCTCATGAACGCCATCCCCACCACCCAGCTCGCGTTCGACCGGGGTTGGCCGGCCGCCGACGTCGCGCACCTCCTCGACGGGGGGCTGTACCTCGACCGCAACCTCGGCACCGCCGACGACGCCGAGCTCGCCTCGCGCATCCACCGCCTCGTGCGCTACAGCGCCGAGACGGGGGCCCAGGGCATCATCATGACCGGGTCGTTCTTCGGCGAGGCCGTCAAGCAGGCCCGGGTGGGCATGGACATCCCGGTGGCCACGTCGTTCGAGGGCATCGTCGAGCGGGCGTTCGAGCTCGAGCGGCCCGTTGCACATCCTCGCGACCGCCCCCGACTCGGCGACCCTGCTGGCGGAAGAGCTGGGACGCGAGGCGGCGGCCCGGGGCCGCGGGCTGTCCATCACCCGCCAGGCGGTGGACGGGGCGATGGACGCCCTGATCGGCGGCGACCCCGAGAGCCACGACCGCCTCGTGGTCGACGCGGTCCGCGCGGTGGACGCCGACACCGCCATCCTCTTCGCGCAGTTCTCGATGGAGCGCATCCTGCCGGGGGCGGCGGCCGCGCACCCGGCGCCGGTCGCCGGCCCCGCCAGCGCGGGCGTGGCCCGCCTGCGGCAGCTCATCGCCGGGCGCTGAGCGCCGCTGGCCGCCGGGCGGGGATGATCCGAGAAGAAGGGTAGAGATCGCGGGCGAAGTGCGCCGGCCAGCGGGTATAATCGAGGGAAGGACGGGAGCAGGATGGACACCATCAAGAGCCTCTACGCCCGGCGCGCGGCGGTGGTCATGGCCTTCACCGCCATCGCCACCGTCGGCCTCGTCTCCGGCGTGCTCTTCGCGTACTCGCCGGACCTCGCGATCATCACCGAGCTCGACGACTACTCGCCGGGCACCATCACGCGGATTCACGCCCGCGACGGCCAGCTCATCGGCGAGTACGCCACCGAGCGGCGGGTCATCCTGACCTACGACGAGATTCCCGACGTGCTGCGCCACGCGATCATCGCGGCCGAGGACGGCGACTTCTTCAACCACGTCGGCTTCGACATCCCCCGCATCTTCATGACGCTGGTGTCGAACGTCCTCAAGGGCGATCTGACGGCGGCGGGGGCCAGCACCATCACCATGCAGCTCGCCCGCAACGTGACGCTGGGCGGCCAGAGCCTCGGCCTCGAGAAGGTCTGGCAGCGCAAGCTCCTCGAGGCCTTCTACACGACCCAGATCGAGAAGCGCTACACGAAGCGCGAGATCCTGACCCTCTACGCCAACCAGATCTGGCTGGGCACGGCCCGGCACAGCGCCTTCGGGTTCGAAGCCGCCTCGCGCCTCTACTTCGACAAGTCCGCGACCGAGCTCGACCTCGGCGAGGCGGCCACCAT
>CAXXTG010000195.1:0-19043 GCA_963666855.2 Vicinamibacterales bacterium | reverse complement strand
CGATGAAGCGGCCGTCCCCGGTCATGACCACGTTCATGTCGACCTCCGCCTTCGAGTCCTCCTCGTAGGCGAGGTCGAGGAGCGGGAAGCCGTGGACGATCCCGACGCTGATCGCGGCGACGTGGTCGGTCAGGGGCACGCGGGCGATCGCGCCGCGCTCCCGCAGCTTCCGCAGCGCGAAGGCGAGGGCCACGAACGCCCCGGTGATCGACGCGGTGCGGGTGCCGCCGTCGGCCTGGATGACGTCGCAGTCGATCCAGACCGTGCGCTCGCCGAGGGCCTCGAGGGTCGTGACCGCGCGCAGCGAGCGGCCGATCAGCCGCTGGATCTCCTGGGTGCGCCCGCTCGGCCGCCCCCGGCTCGCCTCGCGGGCGGTGCGCGTGGACGTGGCGCGCGGCAGCATCCCGTACTCGGCCGTCACCCATCCCTTGCCGGCCCCGCGGAGGAACACCGGCACCCGGTCTTCGACGCTCGCGGTGCAGACGACGCGGGTACGCCCGGCTTCGATGAGGACCGACCCCTCGGGGTGATCGAGATAGTGGGGGGTCAGGCGGGTGGGCCGGAGCTGGTCCGGGGGGCGGGCGTCGCCGCGGGCGGTCTGGGTCATGACGAACGGTCCGGGTCGGCCGACCCGCCGTCGTCCGGCCCGCCGTCGTCCGGCATCGGGTCGGCGGGGGCCTCCAGCAGGTCGAGGTTCTGCCGCAGCGGGCGCTGCAGGTCCACGTGTCCGACGAGCGTGTCCACTTCGACGCCGTCCACCAGGATCTGCACCGCGTCGACGGCGGCGAGGTTCAGGGTCAGGGCATTCACGACGGCGTACACCGTGAACAGCTCCTCCCGCGTCCCCCCCGAGTGGCCGAGCGCGACCTCCTCGGTGAGGTCGACGAACGCGTCGCCGTCCCCGGTGAGGTAGACGGCGCGCAGGGCGGTGCCGGCGGGGATGGGCGAGAACAGCCGTGGCGGCGGCGCGCCGAGCTGGGCCTCGAGGATGACGCGGGCCTGCGCGGTCGGGTTCGGCTGCCGCGGGAGCTGGCGCGGGGACCCGATGAGCCGCGCGCCGTCCTCGGCCACGAAGAACAGGGTCGAGACGGTGCGCGCCCCCGCCGCCGATCCGTCGGGTACGCCGCCGGCCGGCACGGCGGACTGCTCGGCGGGGTACCAGCGCGGGAGCCCGACGAAGATCGTCCACGCGCCGACCGCCGCGGCGGCGGCCAACATGATCCGGGCGGGCCAGCCGGAGCGGTTCACGGGGCGGGCCTCCGCGCCGCCTCCGGCGCGCCGTCGGGCGGCGGCTCCCCGTCGAGCGGGTCGAGCGGGTCGAGCGGATCGTCGAGGGGAAAGCCCTGTTCCACCAGGTCGCGGAAACGGATGATGCTCTGCAGCAGCGCCTCGACGACGGCGCCCTGGAAGACCGGCGAAACGAGCTGCGCCTCCTGCGCGGGGTTCGAGATGAACCCCATCTCCACGAGGACGGCCGGCATGTTGGTGCCGACCAGCACCCGGAGGGGCGCCTGCTGAACGCCCCGCGGGCTCATCGGCAGCCGGGCGCGCAGCTCTTCGGCCACCGTCTGCGCCCACACCGCCGACCGATCGACGAAGCGGAGCTGCGCGCGTTCCCAGCGCACGATGTCGAGCACGCGGGTTCCGCCGCCGACCACCGGGATCCGTTCGCCGCCGGCCGGCGCCTCGTCCGCGTCGATCTCGTACTCGGCGGGGCTGAGATAGTAGACCTCGGCCCCCGCCGCGTTCTCCCGCATCGACGCGTTCGCGTGGAGGCTGATGAACAGGTCGGCGCGGTTGTTGTTGGCGATGGCGGCGCGCTCGTCCAGGGTCACCTCGGTGTCGCCGGCGCGGGTCAGCACGACGCGCAGCCCGAGCCGGCGTTGGATGGCGGCCTGCAGCCGGCGGGCGACGCCGAGGGTGACGTCCTTCTCCAGCGTGCCTTCGGGGCCGCGCGTTCCCACGTCGGCGCCCCCGTGTCCCGCATCGATGGCGACGGCGCGGACCGTCGACGGCAGCGCGAGGTCCGCGAGGGCCGGCAGGTCGGGGTCCGCCTCCGCCCCGCCCGCCGCGCCGGCGGCGGGGGCCGGGTCGGGTGCGGGCGGGGGGGCCGCGCGCGCCGCCGCCGCGGGTCTCAGCGCGACGGCCACGTCCAGACTGTCGCCGAGCCCCGGCGAACTGCTGACCGCGAAGCTGGCGAAGGCGTCGCCCACCTCGGCTTCGAGCCGGGCGCGCCGGTCGTCGACCCGCACCCGCCGCAGCAGATCATCGGGCGCGAAGTCGCGCAGCACGAGGTCGACGGCGTCGGCCTCGAAGGTGACGAACAGCCGGCCGGCCGCCCGCTCGACGCGGGGCTCGACGCCCGGGGTGACGGTGAGGCGCAGCCGCGACCCGCGACCCGCGCCCTGATAGCGGGCGACCACCCGGGGGACCCGGACGTCGCCGACGATCACCAGCCCCGAGCCGGCCCTCAACTCGACCGGCCGCTCCGAGATGAGGGGGAGGGCCCGTCCGATGAAGTCGATGGGCACGTACCAGACCCCGCCGCGCTCGACCGGGGGCGAGCTCAGCGACTCGAGGCGCCCCGCCACCGAGACGATCCCGTCGTCCGCCGTCAGCACCATCACCGCCGCCCCCCGCAGGAGGGTCAGGCGGCCGGGCTGCCGGTCGCCGCCCAGGCGCAGGCCGAACGGCTCCAGGAGCTCGGTCAGGGCGACCATGGCGCGTCCGCCGACGTCGACCGTGGGCAGGGGGCGCCGGCCGTCCGGCGAGATGATCGTCAAGCTGCCCGACGCGGGCTGGGCGCCGCCCGGGACGGCGGTCGCGAGCAGGAGGCAGATGGCCCATGTTATCCCGCGCGTCGGTCCCGTCCGGACGCGGGCGCATCGGTCGATCGACGGGGCGGGGCTTGGCCACGCGGACATGGTTTCGACGGGGTGGACTGCGGCCGTAGGCGTTCCGGGCATCATAGCGTACGGGCCGGCCGCGTTCGACCGGCGCGTCTCCGGCTCTCCGGCGGGTGCACGTCAGGAAAGTTGCAGATTCGCGATTGCGAGCATTTCCGGGTCAGGTTGGCGTGCGAACGGGTGGCTTCGGCGAAGTGCTCGTGGCGGCGGAGGCGGGTCTCACAAATCTGTCGTGCACCCGTCTCCGGCGGGTGCACGACAAGGGTGCGGACTCTGCGGCCAGCCGCGACACCGACGCAGCCGGCCGCTTCGCCAACCGCATCTGACCGTCATCCCGTAATCCTGTCGTGCACCCGTCTCCGGCGGTCGTGCTAGAAGATCCGCGTGCGCATCGAGAGCCTCGATCCGGCGGCGTACGCGCGGCTGCTGCGGCCGATCTGGAGCTACCTGTGCGCGGGCGACGCGCCGGCGCCGAGCGACGTGATCTTCGTGTTCGGCAGCCGGGGGATGGAGGTTCCCCGGCGGGCGGCGCAGCTCTACGCGGCGGGGTGGGCCCCGCGCGTCCTCGTGTCGGGACGGGCCGGTCCCATGACCGAGCACGTCTTCGACAAGCCGGAGGCGCTCGTCTTCAAGGACGAGATGATGCGCCGGGGCGTGCCCGCTTCGGTCGTCGTCACCGAGGTCGCCGCGCGCAACACGCTCGAGAACGTGCGGTTCGGCATGGCCGCCCTCGAGGCCGCGGGCCGGCCGCCGCGGTCCGCGCTGCTCGTCGCCAAGGCGTTCGCGATGCGGCGGTGCCTCGCGACCTTCGCCCGCTGGCATCCCGGCGTGGCGGTGCGGGGGTGCCCCCCCGGCGGATCGCTGATCGACCAGTTGGACCGGAGCCGGGCCGATTTCGCGGCGCGGCTCGTGGCCGAGCTCCGCCGCCTGGACGCGTACGGGGCGGTCGGCGACATCGCCCCGTGCGCGATTCCCCCCGCGGTGCGGGCGGCGTCGCGCGAGGTCGCGCCGCTGCTCGAATCGGCCGGGGGTCGCCCCGATGCCTCCGGCGCGTCCCAGCCCCTCCGCCGCCGCGGTCGCGCCCGGGCACCCCGCGGCGTTTCGTGATCGCGGCGGCGGCGGGGATCCTCGGCCGCCTACCGACGTCGCGCCCGGGCGCCCCGCGGTGGCTCGTGAGACGGCGGCCCCTCCCCGGGCGGCCGATTCCCGCGGCCGCGCCCTTGTCCGCGGCGTTTGTTTACCGGCGTGTAATCGACTCGCCATCGGTTCGTCGCACCGACGGCGTATCACTGGCATGGCGACGCGCGTTGCGGCGCCGCCGCTCATGCGCATCACGCTGGTCACCGAGACGTTCCCGCCCGAGGTCAACGGCGCGGCCGGCACGCTGCACCGGTTGGTGGCCGGCCTGTCCGCCCGCGGCCACCGGCTGGTCGTCGTGAGGCCGCGCTGCCGCGCCGGGCGCGCCGAGGCCCCGTCTCCCGACGGCTGGGAGGAATGGCCGGTGGCCGGCATGCCGCTGCCGGGATACGCCGCGTTGAGGGCGGGTCTTCCGGCGGGCGGGACGCTCGGCCGCCGGTGGCGCGCGCGCCGCCCCGACGTCGTGCACGTCGCCACCGAGGGGCCGCTCGGCCTGTCGGCGGTGGTCGCCGCCCGGCGGCTCGGCATCCCCGTCAGCTCCAGCTTCCACACGAACTTCCATACCTTCCTGGCGCACTACCGCGCCGCGCCCCTCCGACGCGCCGCCCTCCGCTATCTGCGGGTCGTCCACAACCTGACGGACCGGACCCTCGTCCCCTCGGCGACCGCGCGCGACGAGCTCGGCCGGGCCGGGTTCCGGAACCTGGGCATCCTCGGCCGCGGGGTCGACACCGACCTCTTCGCGCCCGCCCGCCGCGATTCGGGGCTGCGCCGCGCGTGGGGCGCCGGTCCCGAGACCCCCGTGGTGATTCACGTGGGCCGGCTCGCCTGGGAGAAGAACCTCGAGCTGCTGATCGGCGCCTTCGAGGCGATGCGGCGGGTGCGCCGGCCCGCGCCCCGGCTGGTGCTCGTGGGCGACGGGCCCGCCCGGCGCAGGCTGGAGCGGGAACACCCCGACTATCACTTCGCGGGCATGCGGTCCGGCGGCGATCTGGCCCGCCACTACGCCTCGGGCGACCTGTTCCTGTTCCCCAGCCTCACGGAGACGTTCGGCAACGTGGCCCTCGAGGCGATGGCGAGCGGCCTCGTGGTGCTGGCGTTCGACTACGCGGCGGCCGGCCAGCACATCCGGTTCGGCGAGAACGGCTGGCTGGCGCCGTGCCGCGACGCCCGCGCCTTCACCGCGACCGCGGCGGCCCTCATGGCCCGCCTCCCCGAGTGGCCGCGGGTCCGGCGCGCCGCCCGGCGGACCGCCCTCGCCCTCTCGTGGCCGGCCGTCGTCGACGAGTTCGAGCGCGCGCTGCGCGAGGTCGGGTCGGGCGCCGCGGCGGCGCCGGCGGCCGGGCTATCGACAACGAGGAGCCGGACATGAGCAAGAAGACCGCGTTGCGCTTCAAGACCGTCGTGCTGTCGGACGTGCACCTCGGCACGCCCGAGTGCCGCGCCGACGAGGTCAACCACTTCCTGCGCCACGTCCAGTGCGAGCGGCTGATCCTGAACGGGGACATCATCGACGGCTGGAGCCTCGTGCGGAAGGGCGGCTGGGAGAACCGGCACACCCGGTTCGTGCGGCTGGTCCTGAAGCACATGGAGAAGCGGGATACCGAGGTGATCTACCTGCGGGGCAACCACGACGACCTCCTGGCGCGGGTGCTCCCGATCCGGCTGCACCGGCTGTACGTCGCGGAGGACTACGTGCTCGACGCCGCGGCGGGGCGCTATCTGGTGGTGCACGGCGACGTCTTCGACGTGGTGACGCGCCGCCATCGGTACCTGGCGGTGGTCGGGGCCGTCGGCTATCAGGGGCTCCTGCAGGTGAACCGGCTCTACAACCGGTACCGCGCGTGGCGGGGGCGCGGGTACTACTCGCTGAGCCGGGCGATCAAGGCGCGGGTCAAGGACGCGGTGAGCTTCATCGGGAACTACGAAAACCAGCTACAGTCGCTGGCGCGGGCCCGCGGATGCGCCGGGGTCATCTGCGGGCACATCCACACGCCGGCCGACAAGCGGATCGGCGACGTCCACTACCTGAACTCCGGAGACTGGGTCGAGTCGCTGACGGCGCTGGTGGAACACCACGACGGCCGGTTCGAAGTGCTGGCCTACGCCGAGTTCAGACGCCGCCTGCAGGCGGCGATCGAGGCGCGGCGGCCCCGCCGTTCGGACCTGGTGCTGGTTCCCGCTTGATCCGCGCGCCGCTTCCGCCCGTCGACTCCAAGCCCGTCGGACGGGGCGCGGCGGGCTCCCGGTTCGGACCCGGCGCCGATTCCCGCCTGATGGCGCGCCGCTTCCGCCCGTCGACTCCCCGCCCCTCGGACGGCGCCATCCGTCCGGTTGCGCGCGCCGCCTGCACACAAGCGGCCCGAAAACCCTTAGAATCATGGGCAACACGCTTCGGGGCGAGGCGGCCCGCGGCGTCCACCGACCCGGTTGCGACATGTACGGCGTGAAGCTCTCGATAGTCGGCCTGTTGTTGCTGCCGGCTCCGGCGCCGGCGGGGCAGCGCGCGGTCGGCCCGGTGACGCGCGACGCGGCGCCGATCTTCAGCTCCGGCGTCGACATGGTGACCGTCAACGCCACCGTCCGCGATCCCCGGGGGCGCATCGTCCGCGGTCTCGAGTGCCGGGACTTCCGGCTCGTCGACAGCGGGTTCGGACGGCCCATCCGCGCCGTGTTCGAGAGCGAGGCGCCGCTCCGCGTGGCGGTCCTCCTCGACATGAGCGGCAGCATGGCCGTCGACGCCAACATCGCCCGCGCCCGGAGCGCCGTCCGGACCGTCGTCGGCGCGTTGCAGCGGGGCCGCGACGAGGCCGCGCTCTTCTCGTTCGACCGCGAGTTGCGCGAGATCGTGCCGTTCACCCGCGATCTCGAGCGGTTCGACGCGGCGGACCTGGCGGGCCGGCCGTACGGCCGGACGTCGCTCTACGACGCGGTGGCGGACGCCGCGACGCTCGTGGGGGGGAGCGGCAACCGCCACCGGGCGCTGCTCGTGGTGACGGACGGCGTGGACACCGGCAGCCGGCGCACGGTCGAGGAGGTGTCGGGGGTCGCGAGCGAGATCGCGGTGCCGGTGCACCTGTTCACGGTCGGCGGCCCCCTCGACCGGCGCGACGGGCCGGGGGGCGCGGGCGGGGCCGGCAGCGCCGCCCTGTCGGCGACCCTCGCCGACCTCGCGCGGTGGACGGGCGGCAGCGTGCGCGCGACCGGCGGCGGAGAGGATATGCTTGAAGCGGCGGCCGATCTGCTGTCGGGCCTGCGGCATCAGTACGTGGTGACGTTCAGGCCCGGCTTCCGGCGGGGGTGGCACCCCATCGAACTGCTGACGTTGGACGATCGGCTGGCCGTGCATGCCCGCCGCGGCTACGTGGCGGGAAGGGCGAAACTGGACAGACGACCTGCAGCAAGGGAGAGACCATGCGAGTGACGATGTTGAGGATGGTGACGTTGGCGGCGCTTATCGCGTTGGTGGCGCCGGCCTGCGCGACGCGGGGATTCGTGCGGACCGAGACCGCCGTCGTAGACGCGAAGATCGATTCGGTGGCGGTGTCGGTCGAGGAGGTCCAGGAGCGGGCCCTCCAGAACCAGGAGCGCATCGGCGAGGTCGACGAGCGGGCGATGGCCGCCGGCCAGTCGGCCCAGATGGCGCAGGCGTCGGCGGACGGCGCGGCGTCCGCGGCTGCGGCCGTCGACGTCCGCGTCGATGAGATGGCGGTGGCGGCCGGCCGCTTGATTCTCGAGGTCACCCTGAGCGAGGACCAGGGCAACTTCGCCCCCGGCCGGGACGATCTGCCGGACGCGGCGCGGGCCCGGATCGACCAGTTGATCGGCCAGCTCGCCGGCGACGTGCAGAACGAGTTCATCGAGATCGAGGGGCATACCGACTCGACCGGCGACGCCAACTTCAACCTCAGGCTCGGCATGCGCCGGGCCGAGACGGTGCAGCGTTACCTGTACGAGCAGCACAACGTGCCGCTGCACAAGATGAGCGTGTACAGCTACGGCGAGGATCGTCCCGCGGCGCCGAACGACACCGCGCAGGGGCGGGCCCAGAACCGCCGCGTGGTCATCCGCGTGCGGACGTGACCGGGTCGCGCGGGGACGGGGCCCGACCGTACCCCGTCCCCGCGCATGCGCCGCCGGACGTGCGGTCGCGGAGCGAATGGAGGCGAGGCACTGTGAGCAGCGACACGAAATGGATCATCGGAACGGTGATCGCCATGACCGCCGTGGTGGTTTCGGTTCTGACCTTCGGCGTCGGTCGCAGCCTCGCCAGCATCAATGAGCGGATCGACACCGTCAATGAGCGGATCGACACCGTCGACGAGCGGGTCGACGGCATGGTCGAGAGTATCGGCGCGTTGGAAGCGAACATGGTCGCGATCTACAACCACTTGCGCGCGATCGACGACCACTTGCGCGCGATCGACGACAAGTTCGGCGATCTGAACACGACGCTGCTGTTCCTGACGACCTGCATCGTCGACCTGGAAGGCCCATTGCCGGTAGTTGCTGCGACCGCGGCCGCCCCCATGCCGGGAGATCCGGATCGCCCGCCCGCGCCGCTCATGCCCCCACAGGTCAGGATCGACCTTCCGGAGAGCTGCCGGACGGCACACACCCGCGCCCTCCAGGGAGCCCGTTAGCGGCCTCGACCGCCGCGGCGCCGGCTGATGCTGGGAGTCTGACCGTTCGGCGTAGACTCCTAGCGATCCTAGCGGACGATGACCCGCATCGCCGCCTGCACCACGACCTCTTCCTGCCCGCGGTCGTCGAGCAGGACCCCCACGACCTCGTAGTCGCCGACCGGGAAGCCGCGCCAGATGAAGGTGTGCAGCGGCTGGGAGTCGATGCCCCGCAGGCCGATGCTCGTGCTCCGGTAGTACGAGCCGGAGTCGGCGACGAGGCGGAGTTCGCTGGAGTGCTCGGTCGGCTGGATCTGGATGCTGATCTCGACCTCGCCGGGGGCGGAGATGAGCAGCGTCGGCCGCGGTTCGGCGAACACGGGCGGTCGCGCCGCGGTCGGCGGTCGCTGAGTCAAGGTCGCGCCGGCCTGCAAGCCGGCGGTGGCGAGTACGACGACGCAGGTGACAAGTCCGATGCTTCGCAGGGTGTTCATCAGCGTGTCCCCCCCGGGCCGGCGCGGGATGCGCCTGACCTGTGATGTTAAATGCGTGTTAATTCTAAGTTACGCGGGCGTTAATTGCAACGTCCATTTCGGGGAGGAGACCGCCTCGGGGAGCGACCGGTTCGCTCTGAGGCGACTTCGGTCGGGGCGCGGCGGGGGGCCGGGGTAGTTGCCCGTGACTGAATCCCGGTGCCGCGTCCGTGGGGGGCGGGCAGGCGCGGCGCTGACCCGGGAGAGGCCGCGTCGCAACGGGTGACGGCGTCGGCGCCGCGATGCCGCCCCCCGCTTGGCGGCTTGCCGGCCGGGCCGGCGGATCCGCTTCGGCGCCCCCGGTTCAGACGGGGTCCGAAGGCTCTCCGCCGTGGTCCCGGATCACGTCGAGGACGATGGGCCCGAGGTCCTCGGCCTTCCGGGCGCCGATGCCGTAGACCTGCAGCAGCTCTTCCGGCGTGGTCGGCCGCCGGCGGGCGAGGTCGCGCAGCGTGTTGTCGTGGAAGACGACGTAGGGGGGGACGCCGCGCGCCCGCGCGACCTCGAGGCGGCACTGCCGCAGAGCGTCGAACAGCTCGCGGTCGACGCCGTCCCAGGTCGCCGGGTCGACCTCGGGCCGCCGCTTGCGCTGGCCCGGCGCCGGCCGCGGCTGCCGGTAGAGCTCGACCTCGGCCCGGCCCTTCAGGGCCGCCACCCCGCGGTCGGTGAGCTGGAGCACCGGATAGGGCCCGGCCGTGCGCAGCAGCAGTTCCTGCTCGGTGAGCTGGTCGAGATAGCCGCGCAGCTCGGCGATCGGGACGTCGGCGAGCAGGCCGAACGTGCTCTGCCCCTGATGGCGCGCCCGGCCGACGGCGTCGGTGGTCCGCCCGCGCAGCACGTCGATGACGTGGCCGACGCCCCACCGCTGCCCGAGACGGGCCACCGCCGACAGGATCTTCTGGCAGAGGACCCGCTCGTCGTCGACCCGCTCGAGCTCCTTCAGGCACCAGTCGCAGGCGTCGCCGCAGGCGTCGCGCCCGTAGGGCTGGTCGAAGTACTCGACGAGGGTGCGGTGCCGGCAGCGGGTGCCGGCGGCGTACCGCGACATGCCCGTCAGCAGCCGCCGCGCGGTGTCCGTCAGCTCGCCGCTCTGCTCGAGCATCTGCCGCCACCGCGCGAAGTCGGCGCCCGAGTAGAACAGGATGCACTCGGCCTCGAGGCCGTCCCGGCCCGCGCGGCCCGACTCCTGCTGGTAGTGCTCGAGCGATTTCGGCGCCCCCGCGTGGATCACGAAGCGGATGTTCGACCGGTCGATGCCCATGCCGAACGCCACCGTCGCGACCATGACGTCCACATCCTCCTTGAGGAACTCCTCCTGGTGCCGCCGCCGCGTCTCGTCGGCCAGGCCCGCGTGGTAGGGGCGGGCGCGGTGCCCCTGCTCCTCCAGCCATTCCGCCAGCGACTCGACCTCGCGCCGCGAGAGGCAGTAGACGATGCCCGCGTCTCCGGAGTGACGGTCCAGCACCCGGCGAATCTGGTCCTTCAGGCCGGTGCGGGTGCGCACCCGGTAGACCAGGTTGGGCCGGTCGAACGAGCCGACGAGCACCTCGGGACCGCGCAGCGCGAGCTGCGAGACGATGTCGTCGCGCACGCGCCGGGTGGCGGTCGCGGTGAACGCGTGCAGCGCGGCCCCGGGGAAGTCGTCCCTGACCTGCGCGAGCTGCCGGTACTCGGGGCGGAACTCGTGCCCCCACTGGCTGATGCAGTGCGCCTCGTCGACCGCGACGAAGCGGACGCCCCACGTCCGGAGCCGGGCCCGGAACCCCTCGCCGCCCTCGCCGACGAGGCGCTCCGGGGTGACGTACAGCAGCCTGCAGCGCCCCGCGTCGAGGTCGGCGTACACCCGCCGCCGCTCGTCCGGCGTGATCGAGGCGTTGAGGGCGCCCGCCGACACCCCGCTCGCCACCAGGCCGTCCACCTGGTCCTTCATCAGCGAGACGAGGGGCGACACGACGAGCCCGACCCCGCCGCCGGGCTCGACCAGGGCCGGCAGTTGGAAGCACAGCGACTTCCCGCCCCCGGTCGGCAGCACGACCACGCTGTCGCGGCCCCGCAGGTTGGCGCGTATCGCCTCCCGCTGCAGGGGGCGGAACTCGCGGTAGCCCCAGTACCGCTCGAGGGTCGAGAGCAGGACCGGCTCGTCGACCTCGGGGGTCAGCGCGCGGGGTGTCTCGTCGGGAATCGGCACACGTGAGAGGTATGCAAGGAGCGGGCCGGCCCGCGCGGCGCCGCGCCGCGAGCCGACCCGGCTATCGGACCGGGGTCTCGCGGGCCGCGGACCGCCTCGTCGTCGTCGCGGTCGTGCGCGGGTGTTCGGACGAACCCTCGCCAATCCGTCGCTTGACCGATTATATTGCGCTTGCGGAATGGTGCTGAACGGATCGGACTGGAGGGCCGTTCGCGGGAGGATACGCGTGAACGTTGCGGGATACGTCGGTTCGGTGGCGGGGATGCTCCTGGTCGCGGGGCTCGCGTCGGCGCAGCGCCCCGATTTCTCGGGGATGTGGACGCTCGACCGCGGGGCGAGCGACTTCACCGCCCCCGCGTTCAGCGGCGGGCGCGGGGGCGACGACGTCGGGCGGCTCTTTATCATCCACGCCGCCAACGGCACGGTGATCGTCGGCGCCGAGACCAACGGCCTCAAGGCGTGGTCCTTCACGCCGGGGCGCGAGCTCACCATTCCCGTCGGCCGCGACACTTCCATGCGCGTCGGCCTCGCGGTGGGAGGGCGACCGGCTGGTGGCGGAGGGGACCCAGGGCGCCATGACCATGCACGAGGTGATGTGGCTGAGCCCCGACGGCGGCACCCTGACCATCGAAGTGACGACGGGGACGCCGGACGGGGAGACCCGCAACCGGCTCGTCTACCGGGCGGACCGCCCCGTCGGCCCGTGCGCGGCCTGGGCCATGCCGTGCAGAGAGTTCCCGCAGGACGCGCCGCGGGCCGCCGGCGCGGCCGCTCTCCCGGCCGTCGTGTCGGCCGGCCCCCAGGAAGGGGCCGCCGGCGCGGAGGAGGGGGAGTGGCGCCAGTGGGCGGGGCGCAACCGCGACTTCACGGCCGAGTCGGCCGGCCTCGCCGAGCGCTGGCCGGCCTCGGGTCCGCCCGAACTCTGGAGCCGGCCCCTGGGCGCCGGCCATTCCGCCATCCTCGCGGCCGGCGGGCGGCTGTTCACCCTGTACCGCGTCTCGCACGGCGACGGCGGCGGCGCCCCGTGGACGCCGCGCGAGGCGGTCATCGCGATGGACGCGGCCACCGGGGCGACGCTCTGGGAGTACGAGTACTCCTCGAGGAACCAGGACTTCGGCCAGGGAGCGGGCCCGCATGCGACGCCGCTGCTCGCCGGCGGACGCCTGTTCACCGTCGGCAGCAACAAGGAGCTGCACGCTTTCGACCCCGCGACCGGCGATCTCCTGTGGTCGAGGAACCTCATCGACGACTTCGGGGCGCCGCCCCTGCTGATCCGCTCGATGATCAAGCCGGGCTCGGGCATGAGCCCCACCCCCTATAACGACACCATCCTCCTCCAGGTCGGCGGCCCCGGCCAGGCGGTGATGGCCCTGCGCCAGAGCGACGGCGCCGTGGTCTGGAAGAGCGGCAGCTTCCTCGTGTCGCACGCCCCCGTCGGGCTGATCCCCGTCGGCGGCCGGACCCACGCGGTCGTCTTCGCGGGCCAGGCGGTGGTCGGCATGGACCCCGACACCGGCCGCGTGCTCTGGACCCACCCCCACGACGCCGGCAACGACTTCAACTTCCAGATTCCCCACTACGACCCCGACACCGGCGTGCTGTTCTTCTCGTCGGGCTACATCGGCGGCAGCCAGGCCATCCGCCTCGTGCCCGAGGGCGACGTCGTGCATACGGAGCTGCTGTGGGAGGACCGTCGCCTGCGGTTCACGTTCCTCAACGTGCTCCGCATCGGCGGCTTCATCTACGGCACGAGCGGCCAGGGCGCCGCCGCCGTCCTCACCGCCACCCACCTGGAGACGGGCGAGACCGCGTGGCGCGAGCGCGGCTTCAGCCGCGCCACCATGGTCTACGGCGACGGCAAGGCGATCATCCTGGAGGAGGACGGCGACCTCTCCCTCGTCCGCCTCAGCCCGAGCGGCCTCGATCGGCTCGCCACCACCCAGCTCTTCGACACGCGCTCGTGGACGGTGCCGACCCTGGTCGGGACCACCCTCTACGCCCGCGACCGCGCCCGCATCGTCGCCCTCGACCTGGGCGTCCCCGAAGCAGCGGGCGACGGGCGCTGACGAGGCGGCGGGCGGAGCGCCCGGTTCGGTATAGACTGGCCGTATGACGCCGAGTTCCCGCGGCCTGCCCGACCCGGTCACCGAGGCCTACAAGAAGGACATCGACCGGACCCTGCTGCGCGAGAACCTCAAGCTCAGCGTCGAGGGCCGGCTGCGCCAACTGATGGAGCTTCAGCGGCTCGCCGAAGAGCTGCAGAGGGCCGGGCGGGCGGCGCGGGGCGCACCGTGACCGACTTCGCCTCCCTCCTCCGCGCGCTCGGCGACCACGGCGTCGCGTACATCCTCGTCGGCGGAGCGGCGGCCACCGTGCACGGATCGGCGAGGCTGACGCTGGACGTGGACGTCGTCTACCGGCGTACGCCCGACAACCTGGAACGGCTCGCCACCGCGCTGGCTCCCTACGAGCCCCGCCTGCGCGGCGCCCCGCCCGGGCTGCCCTTCCGGTGGGATGCGGACACCCTCGGCCGCGGGCTCAATTTCACGCTGGCCACCTCCCTCGGCCCCATCGATCTGCTGGGAGAGATCGCCGGCGCGGGCTCGTACGAGCAGCTCCTCCCCGACACCACCGAGGTGACGGCGTTCGGCGTCAGTTGCCGCTGCGTGACCCTCGAGGGCCTAATTCACCTGAAGCGGTCGGCCGGACGCGTCCGCGACCTAGAGGCGGTCGCCGAGCTGGAAGCCCTGCGCGAAGAGCGGGGCTGAACCGGCCGGCACCGCGTCTCCCAGCTCCGGCGGTTCGTCCGCCCCGGGGTGACGTCGGTCGAAGCGGTCCGCTTTAGGAAGCTGCGGACGCGCGTGGAGACGCCCTGCGGACTCAGGGCTGGAGGTCGCACGTCGGTGAGACCGGCGTAACGCAGGGTCGATGGTAGCGAGGGCTTCGCCCGGGCCGGCGGGCGACGAGTGGCCGGGCATCTGCGCCACGGAAACGGCAGATGCCCGGCCGTCGGTGGGGGAGTCGGCCGCCGGGCTACCGGTTGGCCCGCTGACGGTCGAGCAGGTCGACCTCGAAGGTGAACGACAGGGGCACCGACACCGGGTCGTAGCAGAGGCGGTCGTCGCACGCCTGGTAGTCGAGGGTGCCCGACAGCGTCACCGCGTCGATCTCGGCCAGCGCGTCCTCCACGCCCGGCTCGCCGGACACCACCGCCTCCTGCAGCAGGGTGAACGGAGCCTGGTAGACCGGCACGCGCTCGTCGAGCGGCTCGAAGTGGTAGATCTCGGACGCCGGGTACGCCACCGGCTCGAACCGGGTGTGCGGCAGCGCGGACAGGGACAGCCCGAGCACGCGGTAGCCGAGCTCGTCGGCCCCCGGGGCGTAGAGGTGCATGCCCGGGTTCGGCTCGATCTCCACCGCGACCGAGAAGCGGGTGCCGACGGTGATGGCCGGGTCGCTGGCGTACGCGGTGAACTTCAGGTGGGCGGTCTCGCCCTCGATGGCCTCGATGGGCGACAGCCCCTCGCCGAGCCGCAGCATGACGTTCGCGGTGGTGTTGCGCTCGCGGTAGAACTCTTCGAAGAACCGGGCCGTCACACGCCCCTCGCCGTCGAGCATGAAGGTGCCCGGGTACGGCGTGCCGACGATGTTCGAGCCCGCCCCGAACACCGACACGTACTTCGCCACGTCGGCCACCACGTCGGGGTGGTCGCCGTTGGGGCCCTGGGCCTCGATGGCGACGGTGTTGAGGATGCCGAAGTCGGTGATGACGGCCGAGTCGTCATCGGCCAGCAGCGGGAAGGTGACGCCGCGCCGCCGGCTGAAGTCGGCCAGCACAGCCTGCGAGTCGTAGCTGATGGCGGCGACGCCGAGGCCGCGCCCCCGAAGCTCTTCCAGACGGTCTTGCAGCTCCACGAGCTGCGCTTTGCAGTACGGTCACCAGTCGGCCGACCGGTGGAACAGCAGGATCGCGCCGTTGGGCCCCAGGATCGATTCGCGCGTCCGGACCCGGCCGTTCTGGTCGGGCAGCGCGAAGTCGGGCACGGTCTCGCCGATCTGCGGTCCCAGCGATGCGACGTCCACGGGCGTTCTCTCCTGTGCGGCCGCGGTCGGCGCGGCGAGCGGCAGGGCGCAGAGCGCCCCCGCGAGGGCGACGTGACGCAGTGTTCGTTTCATGACGCCGCATCCTATCACGGGCGGGCGTCGCCCGGCCCCGGCTCGGCGGACCTCGGCGGAACCACGTGGTATCGTGGGGCGAACAGACGAG
Source organism: Vicinamibacterales bacterium (assembly GCA_963666855.2). Taxonomy (GTDB): domain Bacteria; phylum Acidobacteriota; class Vicinamibacteria; order Vicinamibacterales; family UBA8438; genus JAJEEA01. The sequence goes on along the minus strand of CAXXTG010000195.1, from coordinate 3,390 downwards.
CGAAACCCGCGGGATCAGGCCGTTCAGGCCGTCAGCACCAGCAACCCGACCCGTCACGCAGAACGGCATGCCACCGACCGACCCCGCGCGGACCGACGCATCCGAGACGCAGAACCGGTTCTACGAGGCGCCGATCCTGAACTCGCCCTACGAGCACCCGCGGCGCCACTGGGACCTCGACGAGAACAACCGCCCGACGAACCGCATCGTCGACAGCCGTAGACCGTCGGCCTACGTCTCGCCGATCCCCAAGCCCCGGAAGCGCCACGAGAAGCAGTTGCGCCTGGTCGCCGACGAGACCGCGAAGGCCATCGCGACCGACGACCAGCAGTACGACCTGACCCGCTTCATCAACGGCGTGCGTCAAGCCGTCGACCACTGGCGGCGCCTGCCCGAGAGCGCCTGGCGCGTGACGCCCGAGACGGCGCGCCTGCTGCGGCACTGGCGCGGCCACGCCTTCGGCGACATCCGGCCGTTCTTCTGCCAGGTCGAGGCGGTCGAGACGCTGATCTGGCTGACCGAGGTCGCCCCGAAGGCCGGCAAGGCGGCCCGGGAGCACCTCGGCCACCTGGAGGACGCCAACAGCCGGGCGACCGCCGACGAGGCGTCGGTGCTGAACCGCGTGGCCCTGAAGCTGGCCACCGGGGCCGGCAAGACGACGGTGATGGCCCTGCTCATCGCGTGGCAGACCGTGAACGCCGTCCGGCATCCCGGCAGCCCGCGGTTCACGCGCGGATTCCTCGTCGTCACCCCCGGCGTGACCATCCGCCGGCGGCTGCGCGTGCTGCAGCCGAACGACCCCGACAGCTACTACGCGAGCCGCGAGCTGGTGCCCGCCGACATGCTCCGCGACCTCGAGAAGGCCCGCATCGTCATCACGAACTACCACGCCTTCCAGCGCCGCGAGACCCTCAAGCTGTCGGCCGGGGGGCGCGCGCTCCTCCAGGGGCGCGGACCGGCGGTCGCGACCCGCGAGACCGACGGCCAGATGCTGCAGCGCGTGATGCCCGAGCTGATGGGCCTGAAGCGGCTCGTCGTCCTGAACGACGAGGCCCACCACTGCTACCGCGAGAAGCCGGACGCGTCGGTCGAGGGCCGGCTCAAGGGCGAAGACCTGAAGGAGGCGAAGCGGAACCTCGAGAAGGCGCGGGTCTGGATCTCGGGGCTGGAGGTCGTCCGGCGGAAGCTCGGGGTGCAGCGCGTGGTCGACCTGTCGGCGACGCCGTTCTTCCTGCGGGGCTCGGGCTACGCGGAGGGGACGCTGTTCCCGTGGACGGCCAGCGACTTCTCGCTGATGGACGCCATCGAGTGCGGCATCGTGAAGCTGCCGCGGGTGCCGGTCGCCGACAACATCCCCGGCGCCGAGATGCCCGTGTTCCGGGAGCTCTGGAAGCACATCGGCAAGGACATCCCGCGCCGGCCTCCTCGCGCGCCCCTTCCCGAAGGTTGCCCGCACGATAGTTGTTGGCCGCCTCGATGAACCCCGAGAACAGGGGATGCCCGTCGCGCGGCGTGGACTTGAACTCCGGATGGAACTGGCACCCGATGAACCAGGGGTGGTCGGGCACTTCGACGACCTCGACCAGAGTGCCGTCGAGGGTCTTGCCCGCGATCTGCAGTCCTGCGTCCTGCAGGGGATTCCATGTAGGTGTTGTTGAACTCGTAGCGGTGCCGATGGCGCTCGCTGATGATGTCGGTGCCGTACACCGCGCGCATCCGTGACTCGCGCCGCAGCCGCGCTTCCTGCGCCCCGAGGCGCATCGTCCCGCCCAGGTCGGAGTCCTCCCCGCGGCGTTCCAGCGCGCCGTCCTTGCCCACCCATTCGGTGACGAGCGCGATGACGGGGTGCGGTGTCGCGCGGTCGAACTCCGTGCTGTCGGCGCCGGCAAGCCCCGCGCAGTGGCGCGCGTACTCGATCACCGCGACATGCATGCCGAGACAGATGCCGAGGTACGGCACCTTGTTCTCCCGTGCGTAGCGCACCGCCTCGATCTTCCCGTCGATCCCGCGCTTGCCGAATCCGCCGGGGACGAGGACCCGCGTCGAGCCCGTGGAGGCAGCCGGGGCCGGCGCTCTCGATCTCCTCGGAGTCCACGTACTCGATGTCGACCCGGGTCCCGGTGTGGATTCCGGCATGGACGAGCGCCTCGCTGAGCGACTTGTAGGACTCCGCGAGGCCGACGTACTTCCCCACCATCGCGATCCGGACCCGCCCGGCTCGCGCCGTCCACGCCGCGAACGACCGTGTCCCACTCGGAGAGGTCGCTCTCGGCCGCCTCCATCCCGAACCGCTCGACCACCAGGTCGTCGAGCCCCTGCTCGTGGAGCATGCGGGGGGATCCGGTAGATGCTGTCGGCGTCGCTGCAGCTCACCACCGCGCGCTCGGGCACGTTGGTGAACAGCGCAATCTTGCGCCGCTCCGCTTCCGGGAGGGCGCGCTCGGACCGGCAGAGCAGGATGTCGGGCTGGATGCCGATGGATCGCAGCTCCTTCACGGAGTGCTGCGTCGGCTTGGTCTTCAGCTCCCCGGCGGCGCCGATGTACGGTACCAGCGTGAGGTGCATGAAGATCGAGCGCTGCTCGCCGAGCTCGATCCGCATCTGCCGGATGGTCTCCAGGAACGGCAGCGACTCGATGTCGCCCACGGTGCCGCCGATCTCCACCAGGCACACCTCCGCGTCGCCGGCGCCCCGGCGGATGCGCGACTTGATCTCGTCGGTGATGTGCGGAATGACCTGGACGGTCTCGCCCAGGTATTCGCCGCGGCGCTCCTTGGTGAGGACGTCCGAGTAGATCTGACCGGCGGTGAAGTTGTTCCACCGCCCCATGGTGGTACGCACGAAGCGCTCGTAGTGGCCGAGATCGAGATCGGTCTCCGCCCCGTCCTCGGTGACGAAGACCTCTCCGTGCTGGAAGGGGTTCATCGTCCCGGGGTCGACGTTGATGTAGGGATCGAGCTTGACGAGGGTGACGCGCAGGCCCCTCGCCTCCAGGATCGCGGCGAGCGATGCGGAGGCGATACCCTTGCCGAGAGAAGAGACGACCCCGCCCGTGATGAAGATGAAGCGTGACATCGAGACCTGCTTCAAGGGGGCCGCCGACCGGCCGCCGGACGGAAGGGCAAGTTAGCAGATGCGCCTTCCGTCGGCAATGAACGGGCCGCGCCGAACGGCGGGATCGAGAGGGGCGCCGGGGGGACAGGAAGGGGGGTCAGCCGGCGCCGGAAGTGTCCGGAGCGTCCATGCCGTGGTCCCGGAGAAACCGGAACAGGCGGCGTGCGCTCGAGTCCGCCGCCTCGTTCCCGGCTTCGCGCCGGGCGGCGGCGACGAGGCGGCGCAACTGCTGGAAGTCGGGTCGCGGCAGCGCCGCGCGCAACGTGTCCGGCGACT
>CAXXTG010000194.1:0-5213 GCA_963666855.2 Vicinamibacterales bacterium | reverse complement strand
CGGTCACCCAGCGGCGGGCCGCCCACGTCGCCAGCACCGCCATCACCACCACCAGCGCCGCGGCCACGCCCAGACCCGCCGCCGCCTCCGCCCGCAGCCGGTAGACCACCTCGTCGACCCGGTTCTCGACGACCACCACCGCCACCGGCCCGTCCCCGCCGCCGCCGATCGGCGCCGCGCCGACCACCGTGGCGGCGCCGCCGCGCAGGAGCGGAATAACGGCCCGGCCGCCGGCATTCCCGGTCTCGGCCACCCGCCGCGCCGCCGGCTCCACCTGCGGCCACCGGCTCCACGCATCGGCTCCCTCGCTCAGCCCGCCGGGGCGCGGGGCCGCCGCCGCCAGACGCGCCCGGCCGTCCTCGGCCACCATCACCCAAACCCCGGTGTTGCCGGCGGCCTCCACCAGGCGGTCCGCCTCCGCCTGCCAGCCGCTCTCGACCAGGCTGCCCTCGCCCGCGCGGGTGCGAAGCTCGGCGATCACCACCAGCCGCCCGTTGCCGCGCGCCGCCGCGGCCGCGGCCACCCAGCGCCGGCCGCCGTCGTAGCGTCCCTCCAGCGCGACCGCTCCCTGCCCCGCCGCGAGCAGCCCGCGCACGGCTTCCTCCCGGCCGGCGTCCCGCTCCGACGCCGACACGCCGGCTCCGCCCGCCATCGACACCACCCCCCCGTCCGCCGCGCGCACGACGACGCGCTCGATCGCCGTGTTGCGGACCATCGCCTCGAGCCGCGCACGGATCCGCCCGCCGTCCCATCCGCCGTCCCGAGCGAGCTCGACGGCGTGCGTCAGGAGACGCGCGATGGCCGCGGCCTGCCGGTCCCCCAGCTCCCGGGCCGCCCGGTCCCCGGCCCGCCCGTAGGTGCGCGCCACCGCCGCGCTGTCCAGCTCCTGCTCGATGCGCACGACCAGCGGCCGGTCCATGCCCTGCGCCGCCGCCGCCTTCACAAGGCCCGTCCCGCTCTCGACCGCCGCGACCCCGGCGGTCAGCCCCGCCGGCGCGGCCGCGGCCAGCACCCCGAACGCCGGCTCCAGGTCTTCCGCCTCCAGGCCGGCCGCCTCGGTCGAGTACCCCGCACCGTCTCCCCCCAGCGCATCGATCCGCCGGATCGGAGACCGCAGGGCGATCTGGCGCAACGCGTCCTCGATATAGCCCGAGCCGTGACCCGCCGCCTCGGCCGCCTCGACGAGCATCGCCGTGGCCGCGGCCTGCGCCCGCAGCTGTTCGTCCAGCACGACATCGAGCGTCCGCGCGACGTTCGCCGCCGACGGCTCGGCCAGGCCCCCGAAAGCCGCGGCGGCCGCCAGCGCCGTCCGCCGCCCCGCCGCCTCGGTCTGCGACCGCAGGCCGTTGACCGACACCCACAGCCCACCCGCCGCAGTCGCCCCGACCGCCAGCGTGACGACCGTCCCCACGGCCACCGCCGCCCGCGTTCCCAGCCGCCGCGGTGCGACGCCGCCCCCCGCGTCTGCGCCCGCAATCCTGTTCGTCATTCTCGATACCTCACCGCAAGTCTGAAGAACGCGAGCTCGGTCGAAGCCGGCTCCGGCGCCGTCCCCGCCGTCAGGGCAGGTCGAAGCGGACCTCGCCGACGACCGTCCGGCGCAGGATGTCGCCGAAGACGTGCTGCTGGATGCTCCTGTTGAGCAGGTTGGTCACCTTGACGAGCGTCGTCACCGTCCCGCCCCGCCACTTCACGCCGAAGGCGCCGTTGACCAGCGTGTAGCCGTCCGAGTAGCCGTGGTACTCGGACGTGAGCACGTCGGGCCAGAACGCCCGGGTGGCCGCACTGAGCGAGACGTTCCCCAGCAGGCGGTCGCCGTCGAGCGTCGCGCCGGCGTTGACCCGGTGGGTCGGCGGCAGGCTCAGCTCGGTGATCGGGAACGGCCGCTCGGCATCGAGCACCTTCGGCCGCGCCTGCCACGAGTAGTTCACCCAGGCCGACACGCTGCGCGACACCCTGCGGTCGGCCCACGCCTCTATGCCCCACTCGCGGGTCGGACCCAGGTTCGCGTAGGTAAACGCAGTGCGCGGGAAGTGGACCCCGGCAGAGCCCAGCAGGGTCAGCACCTGCGGCGGCAGCACCCAGCCGGGGTGCGGCGGCACCGCCGGCGGCGGCTCGGCCGCCGTGTACGGGTCGGCGGTCAGCGACAGCTCGACGAAGCTGAGCGTGTCGTCGCGCCGGTTCCGGTACACCGCGGCGCCGGCCGTGGTCCCGCCCCGCAGCGTGCCCGTGTAGCTGAGCTCGCAGGCGGTCACCGACTCCTCGGTCACCCCCGCGCGCTCGACGCCGGCGAAGGCGATGTCGCTGCCGACCCCGCGCACCACGAGCGGGAACGGCTGCGAGATCGTCAGGTCGAGCTGGCCCTGCAGCCGCGCCAGCGCCTGCTCGCGGGCGGCGGGCGGCAGCTCCGCCGGCACCATGGCGGGGAGCAGCGGTCCGATCGCGGCCAGCCCGCCGAGGTCCACCGGCTGGACGACGTCGATCTCGAGGAAGTTCTCGACGGCCGAGGGGGCGCGGAACGCCCGGTTGTAGGAGAGCGTGAGCGAGTGGTCCGCCCGCGGCTTCCAGGTGAAGGCGAGCCGCGGGGAGAAGAACGGCCGGGCGATGTTCCCGAACTTGTCCGCCCGCCCGGAGAGCACCACGCGGTAGCGGTCCGAGTCGATCTCGTCCTGCACGTAGACGCCCGCCTCGTTCCGGTCCGCCGCCGTCGGGGCGATGGTCACCCCGAAGCGGTTGTGCCGCAGGTTCCCGCCGTAGGTCAGCTGGTGGCGTCCGCCGACCATCGCGTGGCGTGAGACCTCGCCGTCGAACGTCTGCGCGCGGAAGCCGAGGTTGACGCCCTCGCCCGTGGCCGGATCCGCCATCAGCGCGTTCGGGGCGTCGCCGTCGAGGAAGTTGGTGAAGAACTGGGCCCGCAGGTCCTCGCGCCGGTAGTCGATCTTCGCGTAGCCCATGTAGGAGCCGCGGGTGATGTCGAACGGGCCCACGCCGGTGTGCGTGATCCCCTCGGTGCCGGCGACGCCGCCCGAGTAGGACAGGCGCGCCCCGTCGGCCAGCGTCCGGTCGACGCGCGCGTCGAACTTCGGCTGCGCCGTGCCCCGGTTGGTGTACGCCGGGTGCTCGGCCCCGCCGACCCGGCCGTCCTCGACTCTCGGGTCCGGGACGAGCGGCAGCCGGCCCCACGGCCGCGAGTAGGCGTCCGAGCGGTAGTAGCCGCCGCTGATGCGGTAGGCGAGCGTGTCGCTGGGCGCGCGCGTCACCGTCGCGTTCGACGAGAGGATGCTTCCGGGTCCCCGGCCCTGCAGCGTGCCGGCGTCGCGGTCGGTCCAGCCGCCGGCGAAGGTGACCCTGGTCCCGACGTCCTCGCGCGGGTCCTTGGTGATGATGTTGACGGCGCCTGTCATCGCGTTCGCCCCCCAGGTCGCCGACGCCGGCCCGCGCACCACCTCGACCTGCCGGATGTCGAGCGGGTTGGCGGTCAGCAGGTCCCAGAGCACGAGCCCGAAGAAGTCGAGGTAGACGCTCCGCCCGTCCATCAGCACCAGCTGCGAGTTGGCCGCCGGCCCCGTGGCGCTGCGGCTGGTCACGTTGACGTCGCGCGGCGACAGTTGCACGACGTTCAGCCCCGGCACCGCGCGCAGCGCGTCGCCCACGCTGGCGCTGGCCGTGGTCTCGAGCGCGTCCTGCGGCAGCACCGATGTCGTCACCGGCGCGTCGAGCACGCGCACCTCGGTGCGCGAGGCCGTCACCACGACGGTATCGCCGAAAGTCGCAAGCGACAGCGCCACGCGCGGCAGCGCCACCGGCCGGTCCCTTACCGCGATGTCCTCGACCGATGCGGCCGAGAAGCCGGCGAGCTCGACCGCCACGCTGTAGGTCCCGGGCGCAAGCCCGCCGAAGCGGTAGGCGCCGCCCGAGTCCGAGTAGGTGGTGCTCACGGCCCCGTCCGGGCCGCTCAGCGTCACCGAGGCCCCGGGCAGCGGCGCGCCGGTGCCGTCGACGACGCCGCCGCCAAGCGCGCCGGGCTGCGCGGCGGCCGCGGCGGCCCAGAGCAGGGAGAGGGTCAACATGGCGGCGGCAGATCTTTGTCGCATCGGAACGCTTCTCCTCCGGGCCCGTTCCTCGGGCCCTTCCAGGGGGCGGGGCAGGCGGCGGGTGCGCCCGCCGCTCACCAGCGGTGGCTCAACCGGGCGTAGACGTACGCGCCGTCGGCCGCGAACGGCGAGAACAGGCCGTAGCGGTTGCCGATCGTGTGCGCGGCGTGCGGGTTCTCGTCGGGATAGCGGTTCAGCAGGTTCTCGACGCCTACGGCCACGCTCGTGCGCGCATCGAGCGGCGCCGACGCCTCGACGTCGATCAGCAGCCGGCCGCCGTACTCGGGGTAGTCGGCAGGCGCCGCCACCGCGCCCCGCTGCGCCGCGTTGCGCGCGTCCTCGGGGTCCCACCAGGCGCCCCACCAGGTCGCACGCCCCAGCAGGCGCACGCGTCCGGCGTCGGTCGCCACCGCCACGTTCCAGCGGGTGCGCGGCGCGCCGTCCTCGACCGTCCGCGTCCTGAAGGCATCGAGCAGCGCCGTGGGCGCGTCGTTCACCTCGGTGCCGGCCCACGTCCACGCGGCCGACAGCTCGGCGCGGTCGAGCGTCCAGGCCCACGTGGCGTCGAGCCCGACCGTCGTGGTCGAGGCGGCGTTGCCCAGCGTGCGCGTCCACCGCCGGACGCCGCGCGCGGTGTCCGGCGCCGCGGTCTCGCGCGACAGCAGCAGTCGATCGTCGATGTCGATACGGAAGTGGTCGAGCGTCGCCGTCATCGCGCGGGTCCCGAAGACGGCGCCGCCGGCGTAGTGGACCGAGGTCTCGGGCCGCAGCCCGGCGGTCCCGGCCGGCATGACGCCGTAGGGCGCCAGAATCCCGCCGATGTAGCCCGTGCCGAGATGTCCGGCGTGCGCCTGCCCCAGGCTCGGGGGCCGGAAACCTGTCGACACGCTCCCGCGGACGCCGAGGCCGCCGGCCGCTTCGGCCCGGCCCCACGTCCGGGCGGTCAGCACGCCGCCGTAGTCGCTCGATTCCTCGTAGCGGAGCGCCTGTCCGAGCTGCCACGCCCTCTCGCCGCCGCCGCTCAGCAGCGCGTCGGCGTGCCCGGCGGCGAGGTTGCGCGACCACGCGCCGGCCGGGATGCACTGCCGGTTCCGGCGCTGCTGCTCGGGCGGGCAGTGG
>CAXXTG010000193.1:0-3417 GCA_963666855.2 Vicinamibacterales bacterium | reverse complement strand
GCGGTCGATGACGATGTGGCGGTCGTCGGTCGGCGCTCGGTTCCCCACGATGGCGTACAGCACGAAGAGCGCGGCCCCGGCCGCGAAGAACCGGGTCAGCGGCTCACGCCAGAACCGTCGCCACGGGGATGCGTTCATGAGGCGTCCGGCGGGACGCGGCGAAGGGAGTCACAGGCGGGCATGCAGGTCACCCGTGCCTTGAACACGGTTCGCGGCGCGCGCCGCGACGGACGCTTTCCCAGCCCCCCGCGGGCTCCGACCGTGAGAGCATGTCGCTGGTATCCAGCATTGAGACTGTGCCAGAATGGCGTGGGGTGGCCTGACAGTCTGTGGCCGGGCTTGGCGCGGCGCCGCGGCGGCGAATCGGACTGGGCATCGGGCGGCTCGCGCCAAGGGGTCGCGCAGGTGCAAGGAGGTCGAGCATGCGTCGTTTCATCACCCGGCGCTCGGCCGTCGCGGTGGCTGCCAGTCTCCTGATCGTCGGCCTCGCCGACGTCACGTCGGCCCAGGAGCTCGGGCTGATCTACGCGGCAGTCCTCGACCAGACCGGCCAACCCGTGACCGACCTCACGCCGGAGGAGTTCCAGGTCAGCGAGGACGGAAACCCCGCCGAGGTCGTCTCGGCCGACGTCGGCACCGAGCCGATGAAGATCGCGTTGCTGGTCGACAACGGCCGCCAAGTCAGCAGCGAGCAGGCGATCAATCCCCTGCGGGACGGCGTGGCCGCGTTCATCGCGAACATCCCGGCCGAGCACGAGATCGGCCTGTTCACGATCGGTGGGCAGATCCAGCGGCGGGTCGACTTCACGACCGACCAGGCCAAGCTGCTCGAGGAGGCCGCGAACATCCACGTCGACAACTTCGGCAGCGTCCGCTTCATCGACGGGGTCCGGGAGACCTGGGACCGCAGGTACGACGGCGACGAAGCGTGGCCGATCTTTGTGGCGGTTCTGACCGACGCAATCGAGGCGAGCGCGTTCATGAACGAGAACCGCTTCATGAGCTGGGTCGACAACTTGAGGGCGGGCGGCGTGACGGTGCATTCCGTGCTCTGGCGCTCGCGTGGTTCTGGCTTCGCCTGGCAGGTGGCGACCGGTTTCGCCATCAACTTGGCCGAGAACACCGGCGGCCGCTACACACAGATCGCGGCGGCGACCGCGTTCGAGGACAGCCTGCAGCGCTTGGCGACCGACATGGCCGCCCACTGGGAGCAGGTGTCGATCCGCTACCGCGTCATCTACGAACGCCCCGATCCGGCGGGTCGGAACGTGTCCGTGAACGTCACCCGCCCGGGTCTCGACCTGCAGCTCTTCGGCGATCGGAGCATGCCGTAATCGTTCACGCGCGCGGCGGCGAGTGCGTAGAGCTTCGCGAGCGCCTCCTTGGCGCCGCGCCGTCGCGGCGCCGTTTCCGGGTGCGGTGGTCTTGCGGTTTTGCATCTTCACGTCACCGGCTGTTGCCCGACTTCGGGGCCCTACCAGCCGACGCTGGCCCGCTGGAGCATCCCGCGAGTCGTCCCTTCGAGCATCGGCGCCATGCGCCACGGGGTCACGAACCACTGGGACGGGACACTAGTTGTCCGGCATGTACCAGATGGGGGACGTGTACGCGCGCTCCTGCAGCGTCGGCATCACGTCGCCGCGCGGAGGAAGGCCGGCCGCCGCGGTGTCGTAGGTCGACCAGCGCGGGGTGGGGATCTCGATCACCCGCACGTAGTAGACCGCGTGCACGTCCGGGTCGAAGTCGGGATCCCGCCACACCGCCTCGAGCGACGCCGCGCCGATGTCGTTGGTGTAGGTCGCGCGCATGACGTCGACGGTGTTGCCGACCGGGGGCGCCTTCCCGGTGGGGCCGACGCGCCGGCCGTCGGACAGCGCGACGTCGTGGATGCGCTCGAACGTCTCGCCCCCCGCGCTCCAGCCCTTGATGACCTGGATGCGGTCGAGATTGGCCGCCACCGGGTCCTTCGCGGCGCGGATGACGAACGCCGGCGCCTCGCCCTCCGCCCCGCGCAGCACCCCGCCCATCGGGACGCCGCCCGCATAGCCCTGCGCGACCCAGTCGTCGTCGTCCAGCAGGTCGTCTGCGTAGTCCCAGCCCCCGAAGAAGCGCACCGTGATGCGGGTGCCCGGTCGTGGCGTAGGTCTCCCGGCGGCGGAAGGCGGAGTAGAGCTCCTCGCGGGTGTTCTCGTTGGCCCAGGCCGCCGTGAGCCCGGCGGCGCTGCGCGCGACGAACGGCAGCCGGCTCCAGGTGTTGGTGACGAGCCGCTCCTCGAGCGTCCCGTCGACCGCGTCGCCGGACATGCTCGTCATGTTGTCCTCTTCCACCGCCGAGGTGCCGGAATGGAAGTCGGTCGCGCCGACGAAGCCGAACTGGAACGGATTGAACCCCCGCTCGGCCTGCATCCGCACCCCGTTGACGAGCGCCTCGCGCGCGTAGCTGCCCGGCACGAGTCCGTCCACGCGGACCACCCCGGGGCGGGGCCCGTCTCCGCCGATGGCGCGGTTCGCGGTGAGGAGCTCCGGGAACAGCTCGAAGTCGGCGAACTCGTCGTTCGGCGACAGGACCGGGTGCGTCTCCGACGTGCCCTTGGCCTGCGTGATCTCCACCACCGGCTCGTTGCGCAGGCGCTGCGCCGCGTAGTCGGCGGTCATCGGGGCGCCCGCGAAGTCGACCAGCGCGAACATCTTGCCGTTGCTGACGTTCGAGTTGTGGGGGATGGCCAGCGCCTCGACGCCGCGGGCGCGCTGGGCGTCCAGAAAGTCCCAGAGGTCCTCCGGGTTGTCCGAATCCAGCCGCGAGAACGGGAAGGGCAGGTCGTCGGTGCCCGCGAAGATGACGTTGCGGTGCAGGTTGCCCTCGCGCGTTCCCACCGTCCACTCGTAGCCGGCGAACGTGGTGAACTCGCCCGGCGCGTAGTGGCGGACCGCCGCCGCGACGATATCGGCCCAGACGGCCTGCCCGAGGTTCGGGTCGGGATTGGGGCCCGCCTGCACGCGGCCGATGTTCTCGGCGTGGTCGGTCACGGCCAGGAAGTCGAGGGGGGTCCGGAGCTGGATCTCGATGCCGCCCACGTGCGGACGGCCTCGCCCCTGGCGTAGCGGTAGGCGTCGTCCGGCGTCCGCGTCGTGCCGAAGATCGCGGCGTCGTTCGAGTAGCGCGTGTGCAGGTGCAGGTCGCCGAAGTAGACGTTCTCCGACACCGCGGGGCCCTGGGCGGCGACTCCCGCCGCGAGCAGGGTCACCGGCCACAGCCTCGTGACGACTCTCATCATGGCCTCCTGCCGCTCGTCCCTGACGAACATGGCGAGATTATGGTCACCCTGCCCCCGCTGCGTCCATCGGCAGCCGTCATCCGCCTTGCCGCCGGGTCCGGCGGCCGGCGGCCCCTCGGCACAAGGCAGCAGGCCTCAGTCC
>CAXXTG010000192.1:0-5646 GCA_963666855.2 Vicinamibacterales bacterium | reverse complement strand
AGGCGTCCGCTTCGACGTAGGGCAGGTCGAAGGCGAGCTGGAACGCGTGCGCGGCGCCGGTCACGCGCTGGAAGTAGCCGAGGTCGGGGTTGAGGCTGCGCCGCGCCGAGGACTTCACCTCGACCAGGAACCACGGCCGCCCGGCGCGCGTCACGAGGAAGTCGACCTCCCGCCCCGCCTTGTCCCGCAGGTGGAACACCTCGTACGTGCCCAGACCCGCGTCGGTCCAGGCATGCGCCGCCTTCAGCAGGTGCGAGGCGACCAGGTTCTCGGCGCGGGCCCCGGGGTCGGCGACCAGGCTCCAGTCCCACAGGAACACCTTCGGCTGCTTGCGCAGGGACTTCGGGACCTGACGGTGCCACGGCCGCAGCCGGAAGCAGTGGAACAGGCCCTCCAGCATCGTGACCCAGCGCAACGCGGTGTCCGGGGCGATGCCGGCGTCGGCCGCGAGGTTGCTGTAGTTGACGAGGCCCCCCGCGCGCTCCGCGATCAGTTCGGCGAGCACCTCCACCTGCCCCACGTCCTGGGTGCGGGTCAGGTCGCGGAGTTCGTCGCGAAACAGGAGCTCCGAGCGGAGCCGCCGCCAGCGGTTGTAGAACCGGGTGGTCCCCTTCAGGAACGGCTCGGGGAAGCCGCCGAACCGCGTCAGCCGGGGCAGCACGTCGTCGTCGGGCCGGCTCGGGGGGCTGACCTCGGTGTCGTCGTCGCCGGCGAAGGCCCGCTCGGCGGCGGACAGCTCGGCCACCGACAGCGGGTGCATGTGGTAGAGGAAGTACCGGCCCATCAGGCTGTCGCCCGACCGGCGGAAGAACCCCAGCCGGGCGCTGCCGGTGACGACGATGCGCGCCCGCGCTTCGTGGGCGTCGAAGAACCCTTTCAGGAACGTCTTCCACCGCCCGAACTTGTGCAGCTCGTCGAAGACCACCCGCGGCGGCCGGGGCTGAACGGTGTGCAGATCGATCGCGTCGGCGACGGCGTCCGGTCCCCGGACGATCGTCCGGCGGTCGGACTGCCGATCCCAGTTCAGGTAGCGGTGGACGCCGGCCGCCGCCCGCGCGGTGGTCGTCTTGCCGACCTGGCGCGGTCCGGTCAGGAACACCATCTGCCGGTCTTCCCGCAGGTGCCGGTCGAGCACGCCCGTGTACCAACGGTCGAGCAGCGCCACGGGACCATTATACGAACTTTGCCGGAATGGTACGGACTATTCTATGACGTATGCCAAACCGGCCCGACCTCCCCGCCGCGCCGGATACCGCCGTCTTCGCCGTTCCGGCTTGAAGCGCGGGCCAGACGGCCGGCTGCGCTTCACGCGTGCGACGGCCGGGCGGCAGTCGGTCGCTCGAAGCGGGGCATCTACGCGGGTCCATGGCAAGGGGGCCCTGTACAAGAATGCGATGGAACGGGTTTCACGATGTCCACATCGGCAAGGGTGATCCGGCAGGAGCCGCAGGAGGCGGCGGCCAGCTCCCGCCGCCGCGCCACGCCGCGCGCCAGCAGCAGCCCCGCCACGTTGACGCAGGTGATGAGCAGCACGAGCAGGGTGGCCCCGGTCAACGCCGCCAGCGCCGGTCGGTACCCGCCGACCAGTTGCTCCCGCAGCGGAATCACCCGGGTCGCTCGGGCGTCCACGTCCGGCGTGGCTTCGCGGCCGCCCCCCGTCCCGCCCCCGCCGGCCGGCCCGGCGTCGGCGCCGTCCATGCGCCGCAGGATGGCGTGGACCTCGGCGGCGGCCCGCTCCGCCGAGACCCCTCCGCGGAGGCGTCCGAGCACGACTTCGGTCGGCGCGTCCGGCCGGAGCACGTAGGGCGTCCACACCTCCTCCCGGGGCTGGGGAAATGGAACCCCTCGGCGACCACGCCCACCACCGTGCGCCGCACGCCGCCGACATCGAGATCGCCCGCTTCGACGTCGAGAGCTCGAGCCTGAACGCTTGCATCGATGACTTGAGCGCCCGCCTCGACGGCGCGGTCGCGAGCCTGAACGTCCGTATGGATGAGCTCGGCCGGGACATCCGCGAACTGCGGGCGCTCGTGACCGACGCTCTCAAGGCTGCCAACTGACCGTCTCCCCGCCCTGCACCTCGGTCCCAAGAGGACGCGGACGCTCACCACATCGGTCCTGCAAGCCGACCTGTAGCCGGGTCGGGTGCGCAAGGAGAAACCAGGAGTCTGCGCCGTGGAACGGCGCGGGTTGGTTGGGCGCCCAGCGGAGCCGGAGGCGACGGTGGGCGGGGCGGGATGGCGGTTTTCGGGGGCAATCCCGGCCGATGTGTGCAATGCCCCCCGGCGCGCGGCACGCCGGGGGGCAGACCTGCTATTCCTCGACGGTCACCGTGACGTCGAGCGGGGTGGTGGTGATCGAGTCGTCGGCGTAGGCGCGCAGCACGTGGGTGCCGGGCTCGGTGAACGTGACGGTGGTCTCGAACTGGCCGCCCCGGCCGCCCTCGATCGAGGCGCTCATCGGGTCGAAGCGGACCCGGCCGGGTCCCCGGTAGTGGAGCCAGGTGATGCCGAGCCCCGTCTCGCCCGCGACCCGCGCGTTGACGATGGCCTGGTTCGTGGGGTGGGGGCGGCTCGCCCGGCGGGCGGCGTCGGCGGCGAGCCGGGCCGCGCGCTGCGGGTCGTCGTCGTCGCGCGGCTCGGGAGGCCGCGGCCGCGGCCCGGGGATGCCGTCGTCGCCGACCACCGCGGTGATCGTCAGCGTGTCGGGCAGGGTCACCGTCAGGTCGGTGCCGCCGGGGATGGCGATCGACGGGTGCTGGTTGTCGGCCGGCGCCCCTCTGGCTCCCATGCCGCGGTTCGCCCGGATCACCCCGTCGTCGATCTCCCAGGCCAGCCAGAGCCGGCCGACGGCCCGGTCGGTGCGGCCGTTGGTGGTCAGGGTCCAGACGAGGTCCCGGTCACCCCAGTCGGCCGGCACCTGCACCCGGAACACGAACTGCTGGCGCCGCGGGTAGAAGCGCGTCGGCTGGCCGCGGTCGGCGGGGCCCGGCTCGAACGAGTTCGCGGCGCCGACCGGGGCCTCGGGCATCTCCTGGTAGTTCCGGTTCATGTACCCGAACACCATGTTGAAGGTGCCGTCCGAGTTGCGCTCCCAGCCTTCGAAGACCGGGGCCACGTTCTGGCCGCGGTCGTAGCGAATCTGGGCATCGGCCGCCGGGGCCGCCGCCAGCGCGACGAGGGCCGCCGCCGCGCACACCATCACGACTGGTTGAGGAGTGCGTATCGTCATCGTCTCTGGCTCCAGGCGTCATGAGCCGCGGATACGGCGCAGACGCCTGCAGAATGGGTTGGGCGGGCACCGCCGCGAGGCGGCGATGCCCGGTCCGGTTGTCGCTCGCGTTCCGGCCTCGCGCTCCGCGACGGCCGCCGCGAGTCTAGTTGTCGTTCGCGTTCATGGCCTCGCGCTCGGCGACGGCGGCGGCGTACTCGTCGTCGGTGAGCTCGTAGTAGCTCGTCCACGTGAACGACATGTCGTCGCTCGACCGCTGGCCGAACCCGGCCCAGTTCTCCGAGTCGGGGTTCCACCGGTTGCCGGGCGAGTTGTCGTGCCACGTGATGGTGTGCAGGAACGAGCCCGCCGGCAGCAGCGGCTGCGAGTCGTCGGCGTAGTTGTAGACGATGTGCCACCCGAAGTCCCAGTTCGCGCAACTGATGGTCTGGACGTTGCCGTCGGGCAGGATCGCCTCGATGCACTGCCGCTTGCCGCGGTTGTGCAGGTGGGGCTGGAACCCCGTCAGCCGCACGGCGGAGGTGAACGGGTGGTAGCTGTCGTGCCGCACGTTGTCCTCGCCCGGCGGGATGTCGAGGTCGAAGTTCTGGGCCAGGGCCCGCGAGAACAGCTCCTTCTCGGGCTCCTCGCCCTCGGGATAGAGCTGCAGCCCCACGCTCGTGCGGTCGGTGACCTCGCGCCCGATCGACGCGTAGTGCATGTTGAACCGGATGACCGAGTTCGCCCTGACGAGGCGTCCCGTGCCCGGCGGGAAGATGTCGCCGTTCTTGCCTTGGGCGTACTCGTTCAGGAAGTCGCCGTCTTCGGAATCCTCCGAGTCCTGGACCCGGGTCACCGCGTGGTGCACCACCGGGAAGCCCTCGGCCGACGGCTTGGTCTCGACCGCCTTGATCCACACGTCCTCGGTCAGCCCGGACGGCGAGAACAGGTCGCCCCACCAGTTGGCGCCCTCGGCCGGCACCACGAACGGCTCGGGAATCGGCACGACCCAGTCGGGCTCGCCGATGTGCCACATGTCGCGGTCGGCGAACTGCCGCGGCGGCGGCATGTCCTCGGGGTTGCCGCGCGGCGCCCCGGCGTCGACCCAGGCCACGATGGTGTCGATCTGCTCCTGGCTCAGCGACCGGTCGTACTTGAAGCCCTGGACGCCCACGTTGGGGTCGATGTACCAGGGGGGCATGGTGCGCGTCGACACCTTGTCGCGGATCGACCGCGCCCACGGGCGGGTCTCCTGGT
This sequence comes from Vicinamibacterales bacterium, assembly GCA_963666855.2. GTDB lineage: Bacteria > Acidobacteriota > Vicinamibacteria > Vicinamibacterales > UBA8438 > JAJEEA01. The sequence continues at coordinate 1,179 of CAXXTG010000192.1, read as the reverse complement.
AGGTCATCAGCGACATCGGGGCGATGGCCCCTTCCCGATGGCAGCTCTGGCACGAGTCCTGGAGAATCGGCATCACGTCGCGCGTGAACGTGACCTCCTGGTCCTGCGCCGACGCGTCGGCGGGCAGGGCCGCCACCGCGAGCAGTACGCCGACGACGACGCCGAGCGGGCCGGAACCGAAGGTTCTGACGCGGGTGTTCATCGGGCTGTCCTCCTAATCAGCGTAATCATGCGCCTGCGGCAGGCGCTTGTCAACGCCATCGTCCGGGCCTCGGGGCCGGCCGGCGGCGGACGGGAACGCGGGTTCATGCGGAAGGTGTATGGTACACCCCGATGAAGGGCGACACCGGAATGGCGCGTCGGAGGCCCCCGAACCTGCTCGATCTCTGCGGTGAGGTGGAGTTCGCCCCGGGCTTCGACCACAAGGTGTGGCGCGCGTTGCGGGGACCGGAGGCGTTTTGGTCCTCCCCCCCCGCCCGATGCCGGCGAAGCGCGGCGGGAAACGGTCCGCGGTGGCGCCGGGCCGTGCGACGATGACCCGCAACGAGAGCAATGAGGAGGAAGCCATGCTGAAGAAGCTTGCATTGGTCGCGCTGGCGGCGGCGGTGGGCGTGGTCTCGCTGGGAGGCCAGGAGGCGGGCGGCGGCGCGGGCGACTACACCCCCAAGCGGATCAACAAGGCGATCGAGCTGCTCGAGCGGGACCAGCCGATCTACTACACCCAGGTCAACGGGGGCGGCTATGAGGAGGGCAAGGCCCTCGCCCAGACCTGGGCCGACTACATCACCTACAACCTCGAGCACAGCCCGTTCGACATGACCGACCTGCGCGCGTTCATGCAGGGGCTCGTCGACGGCGGGCCGACGAAGAGCGGCCACCGGACCCCGACGGTCATCGCGGTGCTGCCGTTCGGCGGCGTCAACGAGACGGTCATGTGGGGCAACTTCTGGATGGTCGAGCACCTGCTCGGCTCGGGGGTGCACGGGGTGCTGCTGGCCCACGCGCGGTCGCCCGAGGTCGTGAAGATTCTGGTCGAGTCGGCCCGCTATCCGCACGCGAAGAAGGCCGAGGGCCTCGACGAGGGCCTCCGCGGCAGCGGCGGCCAGGGCTTCGCGGCCCGCATCTGGGGCGTGTCGAACGCCGAGTACCAGCGGCTGGCCGACGCGTGGCCCCTCAACC
>CAXXTG010000191.1:0-7367 GCA_963666855.2 Vicinamibacterales bacterium | reverse complement strand
TTGCTCCCGAGGCCCGGGGCCGCAAGAGGACCACGACATGCCGATGAAGAACCCGCCCCATCCGGGTCTGTCCGTGCGCCACGACTGCCTGGAGCCGCTCGGCCTGACGGTGACGCGGGCGGCCGGGATGCTCGGCGTCAGTCGAAAGCAGTTGTCGGACCTCGTGGACGGATCGAGCACGTGGTACCGGCTGCAGGCGGCCTACGACCTAGCGCAGGCGATGAAGAAGGCGGACCGGATCAAGGTCGAACCGCCTGCCGATGACGGGCGCGAAGGCGATGACGACCTGAGCCGCGCCGGACACGGCGCGCTACGCACCCGCCGGACTCTGCCTTGACGGCCCGGCCGGCGCCGGCGCGGGTTGTCCCGACCAGGGTGAGCCTCTGCAAGGCGCAGATCTCCCGGCCGCCGGGACGCCGCGCGGCGTCAGGCGCTACACTGTTCACCAAAGCGGATCGACCCGGCGCACGTCACACCCGAGACGGAGGACGACCGATGAGGCTCAGCGGCGCATGTTTCACAACCATCCTCCTGGTCGCGGCGGTTCCCGCCGCCGCCCAGGACAGCGGCATCGCGGGGGCGGTGAACGACAACACCGGCGGGGTCCTGCCCGGCGTGACCGTCGAGGCGGCGAGCCCGGCCCTCATCGAGGGGTCCCGCCTCGCGGTCACCGACGCCCAGGGGCGCTACGCGTTCACGGCGCTGCGGCCCGGCGTCTACACCGTCACCTTCACCCTGACCGGGTTCACCACGGTGATCCGCGAGGACATCGAGCTCACCGCCGGGTTCACGGCGCCGGTCAACGTCGAGCTGGGCGTCGGCGCCCTCGAGGAGACGATCACGGTCTCCGGCCAGTCGCCGGTCATCGACGTCCAGCGCGTGCAGGAGCTGACGGTCGTCACCAACGACGTGCTGAACGCCCTGCCGATGAACAAGGACTGGGGCGCCATCGGGGCGCTGACGGTCGGCGTCGCCCCCGAGTCGCAGGACGTCGGCGGCGTCCGCGAGTCGTACATGCCGTATCTCGCCGCGCACGGCGGCGACACCCGCGACGGCATGCGCCAGATGGACGGGCTGACGATGGGCAACCTGTCGTGCGGCTACTCGTGCACGACCCTGAACGCCAACGACGCCCAGACCGAGGAGCTCACCTACGAGATCGGGGCGGTCTCGGCCGACGTGGCCATCGGCGGGGTCCGCGTGAACATCATCCCCAAGGAGGGCGGGAACACGTTCAGCGGATCGACCTTCGGCAACTTCTCGAACAGCGGGCTCCAGGGCGACAACCTCAGCCAGGACCTGCTCGACGCCGGCCTGCGGACGCCGGACGTCGTCAGCAGCATCTGGGACACCAGCGTCGACCTCGGGGGGCCGATCGTCAGGGACAGGCTGTGGTTCCACGGCGCGTACCGCAACTGGGGCCTCAAGCTGCTGCCGGCCAACACGTTCTACGACACCGACCCCAACGACTACGTCTTCACCCGGACCTGACGCGGCCGGGAGTCGACGAGCAGTACGACCAGAGCGCGAGCATCCGGCTCACGTGGCAGGCCACGCCCGGCAACAAGTTCGCCGTCTACTACAACGGGGCGCCGCGCCACCGCCCGTTCCAGGGCATCTCGAACCGCCGCACGCCCGAGGCGGCGCGCGACCAGCGGAACCCCCTGAACTGGCACGGGACGACCACCTGGACCGGCACCGTCGGCAACCGCATCCTCCTCGAGGCGGGCATGGGCATCCAGATTCAGGACGCGACCATCGACCCCCAGCCCGACGCCCCCACCTCCACGCCGTGCGCGACCTCGCCGACCGGCATCGACTTCCGCGGCATCGGCTTCAGCCGGCGGTGGAACGAGGTGCACCGGGCCTACAAGGCCTCGATGTCCTACGTCACGGGGTCGCACAGCCTCAAGTTCGGCATGACCCTCGACGAGGGAACGTGGCGCCAGGGCACCGACATCATCGGCCCGACCGACAGCCTGCTGTACACCCTCAACGGCCACGCCGTTGCTGATCGCGGCCTTCGCCACCCCCTACAACGTGGAGGTCGACCTGACGGCCGACCTCGGCCTCTACGTGCAGGACACCTGGACCATCGACCGCACCACCTTCAACCTCGGCCTGCGGTGGGACTACGTCCTGCAGGACATCCCCGCCCAGGACACGTCGCGCTTCGTCGACACGCCCACCGGCTCGGTGGCCCCGGGCACCTGGGCGCCGACGCGCCGCTGGGACGCCATCCCCAACGCCGCGGACTGGACCGACCTGTCGCCGCGGATCGGCATCGCGCACGACGTCTTCGGCGACGGCCGGACCGCGATCAAGGGCTCGATCAGCCGCTACCTCCGCGTCGACACCATCGGGATGGCGGCGTCGCGCAACCCCGTCAACGCGTCGGTCACCAGCGCGACGCGGTTCTGGCAGGACGCCAACGGCGACTTCTTCCCCGACGAGAACGAGCTGGGGCCGTACTCGAACGCCAACTTCGGCCGCAGCGTGCTGACCAACGTCTTCGCCCCGGACGTCTACTCGGGGTTCGGGACCCGGCGCAACAACTGGGAGTACTCGCTCGGCATCGAGCAGGAGATCCTGCCCCGCATGTCCCTCGACGTGTCGTACTGGCGGCGCGTGCAGGGCAACTTCTCGGTCACCGACAACGCGCTGGTAGGCCCCGGCGACTTCGACCCGTACTGCGTGATCGCGCCCAGCGACCAGAGACTGCCGAACGGGGGCGGCTACGAGGTCTGCGGCCTCTACGACGTCAATCCCGCCAGCTTCGGCCAAGTGCAGAACGACATCATACCGGCCGAACCCAACGGCTACACGATGGAGCAGGTGTTCGACGGGCTCGACGTCGTCATCAACTCGCGGATCAGCGGCGACCTCTTCGTCTACGGCGGGGTCGGCCTCGGCCGCACGCGATTCAACGACTGCGACGCCCGCCCGGACAACCCCGCGGCGGTGCCGACACTGGCCCTGACCGCGGGCGGGGCGGGCACGGGCGGCGGTTGGGACAGCGAGGAAGCGGCCGGGATCATCCTGCCCAGAGGACATCACTGCACCATCAACCCGCCTTTCTTCCGGCCCGCCTGGAAGCTCAGCGGCGCCTACACGCTGCCGTGGTACGACGTGCAGCTCTCGGGGTTCCTGCAGAACCTGCCCGGCGTGCCGATTCTCGCGACGTGGAACGCCCCGGCCACCGCCATCGAGCCGTCGCTCGGCCGGCCGCTGGCGGGCGGGGCGCAGACCGCCGAGATCCACCTCATCCGGCCGGGGACGATGTTCGCCGACCGCCTCAACCAGCTCGACATCCGCCTCTCGAAGCTCTTCCGCTTCGACGCCGACCGCGAACTCCGGCTGATGCTCGACGCCTACAACATGCTCAACGACAACGCGCCGCTCGCCATCAACGACACCTACGGTCCGGCGTGGCAGGTGCCCGTAAACATCCTGCTGGCGCGCTTCGTCAAGTTCGGCGCGCAGCTCACGTGGTAGCCGGGAGGGAGCCTCTCACCATGCCTCGATGCCGCCGCCTGCGAATCGCGCTGTCCCCCGTGGTGACGGCGGGCGCCCTCCTCGCCGTCGCGGGGACGGCGTCCGCCCAGCCGGACGACTTCGTGCCCGTCACCGACGCGATGCTGCAGGACCCGGCCCCGGAAGACTGGCTGATGTGGCGGCGGACGCTCGACGGCTGGGGCTACAGCCCCCTCGACCAGATCGACCGCGGCAACGTGGCCGACCTCCGCCTCGTGTGGACGCGCGCCCTGAACCCGGGGAGCCAGCAGGGCACCCCCCTCGCCTACCGGGGCGTGCTCTACATGCCCAACCCCGGCGACGTCATCCAGGCCATCGACGCCGCGACCGGCGACCTGATCTGGGAGCACCGGCGCGACCTGCCCGACGACCTCGGCGAGCACATGGGCGGGCTCGCGACCACCAAGCGCACCATCGCCCTCTACGACCGGCTGCTGCTCGACACCACCGGCGACGACTACCTGATGGCCCTCGACGCGGTCACCGGCGAGATGGTCTGGGAGACGCAGGTCCTCGACTACACGGTCAACCCCGCCCTCCAGACCGCGGGGCCGATCGTGGCCGGCGGCCGGGTCGTCTCGGGCCGGAGCTGCCGCGCCACCGCCACCCCCGACGCCTGCGTCGTCACCGCCCACGACGCCCGCACCGGCCGCGAGCTGTGGCGGCGCCGCACCGTCCCCGGGCCGGGAGAGCCGGGCGACGAGACGTGGGGCGACGTGCCGTTCGAGCGGCGGAAGCACGTCGGCACGTGGATGGTCCCGAGCTACGACCCCGACCTGAACCTCGTCTACATCGGCACGTCGGTCACGTCGCCGGCCCCGAAGTTCATGCTCGGCGGCCCCGAGCTGGCGCACCTCTACCACAACTCGACCCTCGCCCTCGACGCCGACACCGGCGACATCGTGTGGTACTACCAGCACCTGAACGACGACTGGGACCTCGACCATCCCTTCGAGCGCCTGCTCGTCGACACCGCGGTCGCCCCCGACCCCGACGCCGTCGCGTGGATCAACCCCCGCCTGCGGCCGGGCGAGGAGCGGCGGGTGATGACAGGCATCCCCGGCAAGACCGGCGTCGTCTACACCCTCGACCGCGGGACCGGCGAGTTCCTCTGGGCCAACCCCACCGTCGCCCAGAACGTGATCACCCACATCGACGGCGCCACCGGCGACGTCACCGAGAACCCCGAGGTCATCTTCTCGGCCCTCGGCCAGGAGCGGCTGGCGTGCCCGAGCTGGGCCGGCGGCAAGGACTGGGAGGCGGGCGCCTACAGCCCCCTCACCCACACCATGTACTTCCCGCTGCGCAACGCCTGCCAGCGGCTGCTGACGACGACCGAGGGCGGCAGCTCGACCTACATGCTCGCGGCCCGGCACCAGCTCGCCCCCGGCACCGACCGGCTCGGCACCGTCCGCGCCATCGCCGTCGACACCGGCGCCACCCGCTGGCTCCACGAGCAGCGCGCGGCCACCATGTCGCTCGTCGCCACCGGCGGCCGGCTGCTCTTCGGCGGCGACGCCAACGGCCGCTTCCGCGCGTTCGACCAGGACACCGGCGCGGTGCTGTGGGAGATCAACCTCGGCTCGCCGGTCAGCGGCTACCCCGTCACGTTCGCGGTCGACGGCCGGCAGTACGTGGCCGTCGGCACGGGCACCTCCGCCAACGCCTCGATCAACCTGCGGATGACGCCGGAGCTCAGGCCGAGCTTCGGCAACAACCTGTTCGTGTTCGCCTTGCCTTGACGCCCCGAGATGGTTCAAGCACACGGCATCCGGTGCCGCGGAGGAACTCGACGCGGGCGGCGGTGTCAGCGAGGATCACCTCGGCGTCCGCGCATCTCGGCGCCACGGACGGTCACGGCTGCCTGTCCGGGTCCTCGATAGGAGGAATGCCGTCGTTCAGGCGCGACTCGACGACGGCGAGCCTCGTCTCGACAGCCGCCAGCCTGAGGTTCACCTGGTGGAACCCGCGCTCGACCCGCTTCTCGACGGCTTCCAACCGCGTCGCGATGGCGTCGATCTTCCGGCCGATCTCCTCGATGGACATGGCTCCTCCGTTGTCAGCCCTGGGTGCGACCCGCGGTGCACCGAGCTTGGCGAAGACGTCGGCGGGCCATGAACGCCCGCCTGGCAGGGCGTGAAGGGGGCGCATAGGGTCGAACCGCTCGACGACCGCCGCCCGGACTGCCGTTCGGCACCGTCGGTCCAGCGGATTGTGCCACGAAAACCACCCTGCGCGTTACGTCGCACATCACCTCCGGAACTGCTTGCTGAGAGCCAGACCCTGCCGCTGGTAGGACGAGCCGATTGACGCTCCGTAGATCCTGTCCGGGACCTCCAGCAGCCGGCTGTAGACGACGCGACCGACGACTTGGTCGTGCTCGATGACGAAAGGCACCTCGTGCGCCCGGACCTCGAGCACCACCCGGGTCCCCTTGTCGTTCTCCCCGTACCCGAACCCGGGGTCGAAGAAGCCCGCGTAGTGGATCCTGAACTCGCCCACGGTCGGATCGAACGGCACCATCTCGGCCGCGCAGTCGGGCGGCACGACCACCCGTTCGCGCGAGCCCAGAATGTAGAAGTCGCCGGGGTTCAGGATGAGGCGGTCGCCGGGGAGGCTCCGAATCTCGTCCCAGAAGTCGCCGGGATCGTAGTGATCCACCCGGCGCATGTCGATGAGAGGAGCGTTCTTCCGGCCGCGGTAGCCGACGACCTCCGCCGCGTCCCTCCCCCGGAGGTTGACCGAGAGCTTCACGCCCTTCTCGATATCCGCCTGCGCCGGACCGTCTTCGTCGACGATGAGGTTCTTCGCCTCGTTGAGGCGCTCGAGCAGCCTGTCCGTCGGAGGCGGCTTGCCCCGAACGAACCGCAACTGCGACAGCCGCACCCCCTGCTGCACGATCACCGAGAACGTCCGCGGGACGATCTCCGCGTACAGCGGCCCCTTGTAGCCGTCCGGCACGCGCTCGAACTCGACGCCCTTGTCCGTAATCAGCCGCGTGAACACGTCGAGCCGGCCGGTCGTGCTCTTCGGATTGGCCTTCGCCGACACCCCCCGCGGCAGCCGAAGATGCTCCATTAGCGGCGCGAGGTAGACGCACCCCTTCTCGAGCACCGTCGGCGACGACAGGTCCAGCTCGGCCATGGACAACGCGTCGAGCTTGCGTTTCACCATGGAATCGCGGCCCGGCAGGAAGCTGGCCTGCAGGCGGTAGGCGACCGCCCCCAGCCGCAGATCGAGGCTCGCCGGCTGAATCTGGTCCTCGGCGAGCGGCTCGGTCGCAGCGATGCGGTTGTCGTGATAAAGGGCCTTGATCCGCTGGTACGGCAGGACTCCTGTCGAAACCGCGGGGAGTTCCCCCGGCTCGCGGTCCCCGCGCGCCCCCCCCGAGACCGGGGTGGGGAGCTCTCTCCGCGCCAGCTCGGGGAACAGCGCCGTTGCGTGGTCGTCCGCTTCGCCCATCTCTCGCATCTTCCCCGGCCGGGTGTCAACGACGATCGGTCCGGTCGTGCAGCTCCGCCCGCGTCGGCTTGCGGCCGTCGACCCACTCCAGCTTTCGCGGTTCCCGCACCCGCCCGAAGAAGCGATTCATCGCAACGTCGTAATCGTCTTCGCAGCGTCGCATCCTCTCGAGTTGCGCGGCAATCCACTCCGGTGTGCTGCGCCCGTTCTCGGCCGCCCGAGCCTCCGCCCATCGGGCGGGATCGTCGGGCAACGCAACGGCGATGTTCTCCATGGCGACCCCTCCGGACTTCCCGGAACCCAAAGTGTGACACGGAATCCAGCTTCGATGACACGCGTCGCGCCGTCCCGGGGCAAATGCGATCCCGCCG
>CAXXTG010000190.1:0-3750 GCA_963666855.2 Vicinamibacterales bacterium | reverse complement strand
TCATCGCCGAGGCGGCGGGCATCCCCGCCCGCGACTGGGACTTCCGCCCGGCGCCCGGGGCCCGTTCGGTGGCCGAACTGGTCGGCCACGTCGTGGCCACCGCCATGATGTGGACGAACGAACTCACGCGCCCCACCGCCGACTTCACCCGCAAGAGCTTCCCGGAGTTCATCCGCCACTATGCCAGGGGGGCCGAAGCGCCCCCGCCCGGCGCGGGGAATGGCTGCGCCTGCTCCGCAGCAGCTTCCGCGACGGCGCCCGGCAGATACGCGCCGCCGGCGAGGTGCAGATGCTGCAGTATGTGCGCCGCTTCGACGGCGAGCGCGGCACCCGCCTGACTTGGCTGCACCACGGCATCGCCCACGAGGAGTACCACCGCGCCCAGCTCGCGCTCTACGCCCGGCTGCTCGGCCGCACCCCGGCCCTCACGCGGGCGATAGAGGGCGCGGACGCGGAGTAGGGGGGGGCGGGCGGTCACGCAAGAACGACGTCCCGGGAGCCCGCGCCGCGGCGCGGACTCCCGGTGGGTTGGATGGGTGGCAACCGGAGCCGCCGTCGACGACGACTCGGCTACTGCTGCTCGGCCGCCGCCCGCTCGTCGGCGCGGGCCCCGGCGAGGATGCCCTCCATCGAGTAGTTGCCCTCGTGGCAGGCGTACTCGTAGAGCGGCTCCTCGCCCCGCCGCATCGGGATTTCGGCCGTCCACGGCTGCACCCAGGTGTCGGGGTCGGTCACCGTGAACGTGTAGACCAGGGTGTCGTCGTCCTGCCGGGTGAGCCGCTCGACCAGGGTCATGTTCTCGGACGAGCCGCGCCAGCGGGTCTTGTCGGTGAAGTTGTTCGGTCTCGATGACGAGGGTGTCGCCCTCCCAGCGGCCGCGCGACTCGCCGGTCCACGACCCGATGCCGGTGCGGGGCGTGCCGTCGATGGGGATGATGCGCGAGTCGTGCACCATCTCGTTGAGGATGACGACGGTGTCCTCGGTCTGGAACACCTGCATGTTCTGGTTGTAGCCGCCCGGGGTCATCGGCGGCCCGGTGTTGAACCCGAGGATGCAGCGGTCGAAAGTGCTGCGGTCGAGCCACGAGTCGGCGGGGTGATCGGCCCGGCGCTCGCGCCGCGCGTCGGCCCGCGCCTGCCCCGCCTCGCTCAGCGCCGGCATGCGCCCGTTGGGGGGATCGATGATCAGCGAGGTCCGGCGGGTCCCGATGGTGCGGGTGCCCCGGTCCATCCAGAAGTTGTTGTAGGCGCCGACGCTGCCGCCCGCCTCGGTCCGGCGGGGCGGCGCGAGGAGGAGCCGCTCGTCGCGGTCGACGGCGCCCTGCTCGAGGGTGGCCGCCTCCTCCTGCGTCAGGAACTCGCGGTCTCCGTACTGCTCGGGGCGCTGCAGCGGGGTGATGGTGCGGAAGTCCCACACGCCCTGCAGGTCCGGGGCGCCCCACGCCGTGCGGGGCCCGTCCTGGGCCGCCGCCGGCGGGGCAATTCCCGCCGTCGCCACGATGGCGGCGAAAACGCCGAGCGCTACGATCTGTCTCTGCCTCATCTCCGACCTCCTTCACATCCCGCCGAGCTCACCACGCCCGGAAGGGCAACATCGACATGAGTTGTCGACCGTGTCCGGCCGCCGCCCGCGTGCCGAGGCTTCGCGCGCCTGACACTCGGCCAGGGGGCTCGGTCGATGTTCTGACGGCGATCGATTACCGCGTCCTCCAACCCGGGGGCGGACGCATCCGATCCCGTCAAGGGTAGTCCCCGGCGTGGGGCGGGTCAACGGTCTACGGCTCCGCCGTGTCCGGCAGGGCGAGGGCCACGTACTCGCTGCTCATGTCGTCCCAACCCACGGTCGCCACGATGTACTGCCGGCCGTCGACCCTGTAGCTGATCGGCGCGGCGGTCGTGCCCCCGGGCAGCTCCGTCTCCCAGACGATGTCGCCGGTCCGCTTGTCGAAGGCGCGGAACATCTTCCCCCCGCTGCCCGGCGGCAGGAAGGCGGCACCGACGTTGGCGCCCTCGCCGAGGAACACGAGGCTGCGGGTGACGAGGGGCGCGGCGCGGCCGCCCTGGCCGAGCGGCGGCAGGTCGAGATGGGCGATGGCGGGGTGGTCGCGCGGCCCGTCGCCGTTGGCCGCCGTCCACAGTATTTCGCCCCGGTTCAGGTCGATGGCGACGAGGCGGCCGTAGGGCGGCTTGAACAGCGGCAGCCCCCGCGGGCCGGGGATGTGCCGGGCGCCCCGCATGACCCAGTCGACGTCCGACCGCGGGTGCTCCGACCGGCTGAGCCCCACCACGGTGCCGCTGTGGACCGAGGGGACGTAGAGGATGCCGGTCTCGGGATCGACGCCGGCCCCGTTCCAGTCGGTGCCCCCGACGAGGCCGGGCACGACCAGCGTGCCGTGCGTGCCGCCGGGCCGGTCGTCGATCAGCGACGGCGGGGTGAAGAACGGCCCCCACACGTAGTCGTCGAGCATGGCGAGGGCCTCGGCCCGCAGCTCCGGCGTGAAGTCGATGAGGTCGTCGACGCTCACCCCCTGCTGGTCGTAGGCCGGCGGCTTCGTGGGGAACGGCTGGGTCGGCGCGTACCACTCGCCCGGCACGTCGCCGGCCGGCACGGGCCGCTCTTCGATGGGCCACACCGGCTCGCCGGTGACCCGGTCGAAGACGTAGGTGTGGGCCTGTTTGCTGGTGATCGCCACCGCCTTGACGTCGCGGCCGTCGACGGTGACGTCCACCAGGGTGGGGGCGGCGGGGAAGTCGTAGTCCCACAGCCCGTGGTGCACCGCCTGGAAGTACCAGACGAGCTCGCCCGTCGCCGCGTCGAGGCAGACCAGGCTCTCGGCGAACAGGTTGTCGCCGGGCCGGTGCCCGCCGTAGTAGTCGCTGGTCGGCGTCGACAGGGGCAGGTAGACGTAGCCCAGCTCCTCGTCGGCGCTCGGCGACGCCCACATGTTGGTGTTGCCGGTGTACTCCCACGACGCCCGGTCCTCGTTCAACGCGGTCAGCCACGTCTCGTTGCCCGGCTCGCCCTCGCGCGGGACGGTGCGGAAGATCCAGCGCTGCTCGCCGGTGCGCGCGTCGAAGCCGCGCACGTCGCCCGGCGGCATCTCCTTGAGGGCGGGCATGGTGTGGCTGACGATGTCGCCGATGAGCGAGCCGACGACGATGACGTCGTTCACGACGAGCGGCGCCGACTGCCACCGGAAGCTCTCGACCCGCGGGTCGTCGTAGCCCTCGGTCAGGTCGACCTCGCCGCCGTCGCCGAAGTCGGGGTAGCGCCGCCCCGTCTCGGCGTTCAGGGCGACCAGCCGGTCGCGAAGGATGGCCACCACCCGGGCGTCGTCGCCGTCGGTCCAGTAGCCGAGGCCGCGCGTCGGCCGGCCCCGCTGACGTTCCCCGCCCTCCGGTGCGGGCGGGTCGTCGAACCAGACCACCTCGCCGGTCGTCGCGTCGAGGGCCGCGACCATGCCGAGGCCGGTGCTGATGTACAGACGTCCGCCGGCCATCAGGGGCGTGTTCTGGGACGCCGCGGGCGCGCGCAGGTCGTTGCCGCCGCGCGTGGCGTCGGGGATCGTGGACTGCCGCCACACGATCTCGAGGTCGTGGACCGACTCGGCGTCGATCTGGTCGAGCGGGCTGTACTTGGTGCTGGCCGCGTCGGCGGCGTAGGCCCGCCACTCGACGTCCTGGCCCGCCGCGCCGGCGGCCGCGGCCAGCAGCAGCGCTCCGGCGCAGGGGAGCGCCGCGTACGGGCGC
>CAXXTG010000189.1:0-4199 GCA_963666855.2 Vicinamibacterales bacterium | reverse complement strand
GCCGGCTCGACCATCGTGTGGGACATCCACTACTCGGCCGTCGGCGAGGAGATCACCGACACCGCCGAGCTCGGGCTGTACCTCTATCCCAAGGGGCAGGAGCCGAAGCACCGGCAGGTGCTGTCGGCGTGGTCCACCATCGAGGGCGGCAGCGACCACCTCTCGATTCCCCCCAACGCCGTCACCACGACCGAGAACTTCCACGTGCTGAAGGAGAACGGCCGCATCGAGAACTACCAGCCGCACATGCACCTGCGGGGCAAGGGCATGCAGATGACCGCGATCCTGCCCGACGGCTCGAAGCAGGTGCTGAGCCGCGTCAGCGACTTCAACTTCAACTGGCACAACAGCTACGTCTATGCCGACCACGCGGCGCCGCTGCTGCCGAAGGGCACCGTCATCGCGCTGAAGTCGTGGTACGACAACACCTCGGCCAACCGCGCCAACCCCGACCCGAACCAGTGGGTCGGCTACGGCGACCGCACCGTGGACGAGATGGGGCACGCCTGGGTCAACGTGACCTACATGGACGACGAGGACTTCGCGGCGGCCGTCGCCGAGCGCGAGGCGGTCCTCGCCGACGACGAGTAAGGCGGGCCGGCGACAGCGGGTAATCCTGGGAGCCGCCCCCATCACCATCGGGGCGGCTTCCGTTACGTACGAGGAGGTTTCGTCATGCGGACGACTCGTTCGGCGGCGGTTCTGGCCGCGGTGGCCGGCCTGCTCGGGGCCACCCTCGGCGCGGCGGGGGCGTCCGCGCAGATCCCCACCACCCTCCAGGGCTTCGGGGCGCCGGTGTACCCCGCGTTCGAAGGCTGGTACGGGAACCCCGACGGCACCGCGACGCTGCTCATCGGGTTCTACAACTCGAACACCGAGCAGGCGGTGGACCTGCCCGTCGGCCCGATGAACTACTTCAGCCCCGGGCCGCGGGACCGCGGGCAGCCGACCCACTTCGCCCCGGGCCGGGCGTGGGGCGTCTTCACCATCGAGGTGCCCGGCGACTTCGACGGCGACCTGAGCTGGACGCTGGTCGCCAACGGCGAGCCGGTCACCATCCCCTTCCACACCCAGGCGCCGTACTTCGTCGAGCCGTTCAAGGACGCGTCCAACAACAACGAGCCGCCGACGATCCGCTTCGCCGAGGACGGCCCGCCGCTGACCGGCCCGCCCGTGGGCGTCGCCGCGCGCCTGACCGGATCGGTCGGCAGCCCCGTCGACCTGAGCGTATGGCTCTCCGACGTGACCCCCGACACCCACGTGCGGGAGAACCCGTTCCGCCGCAGCCCCCCCATGAGCCTGCTCTGGCACAAGCTGCGGGGCCCGGGCGGGGTCGAGTTCGCCGAACCCCGGTTCGAGTACGAGGAGACGGCGGTTCAGAACCCGCGGACCACCGCCAGCTTCAGCGCCCCCGGCGAGTACTGGCTGCGGGCCGAGGCCCTCGACTCGACCGGCGTCGGCGGCAGCGGCTTCCAGTGCTGCTGGACCTCGGCCATCGTGCAGGTCACGGTGTCGGAGTAGCGGCGATTCCGAGGCTCACGCCGCGGGACGGAATAGACGCCGGGGTTTGGGGGTCGACGGTACCGGGAACACCGTCCCATGAGACCCGCCATGCACCAGGCGTCGAGCGTGGTTCTGCCCGGATGGCAGTCGATGGACGTGCCGGCGCGGCGGCATGAAGTGACCGGCGAGGCCCGGGCCGCGGATCCCGACCGGGCGCTGGTCGCCGCCGCCGCGGCCGGCGACCGCGGCGCGTTCGAGGCGCTCGTGCGCCGCCACCAGACGCGCATCGTCAACTACGCCACGGCGATTGTGAAGAACTCCGCCGACGCGGAGGACGTCGCGCAGGAGACGTTCATCCGCGCGTACCGGTCGCTGGCCCGCTTCCGCGGCGACAGCTCGTTCAAGACGTGGCTGTACACCATCGCCACGAACGCCGCCCGGAGCGGCCTCGAGCGGCGGGGCCGGCGGACCCGGCTCGAAGACGGGAGCCTGGACGACGAGGGCGGCCCCCTCGCCGCCGCCGACGTCCCCGCGGGGGACGCCGACGCCGAGACGGCCCTGGTGCGGCGCGAGGCGATCGACCGCGCCCTCGCCGCCCTGCCGCCCGACCTGCGGGTCGCAGTCGTCCTGCGCGACGTCGAGGGGCTCGACTACAAGGAGATCGCGGCGGCGACGGGGGCGCCCATCGGGACCGTCGAGTCCCGCATCTTCCGCGCCCGCCGCCGGCTCAGGCCGCTGCTGCGGCCGCTGATGGAGAGATCGTCATGAGATGCGACGACGCGGAACGAGCGGTCATCGCGCGCGCGGCGGGGCGCCTCGACCCGGCCGCCGCCCGGCGCCTCGAGGCGCACCTCGACGGCTGCCCCGCCTGCCGCGGGGCGGCGGCCGAGCAGGACGACGTGGCCGCGGTCTTGTCCGCGCGGCCCGACGCGGCGCCCCCGCTCGGGTTCGCGACCCGGGTCATGGCGCGTCTCGATGCGCCGCCCACCTGGCTCGACGTCATCGACTGGCGCCGCTGGACGGTGCGCCTCGCCCCGGTGGCGGCGGCCCTGCTGGTGGTCGCGGCGGTGGGGCTGCGGCCGGCCGAGGCGGTCGAGCCGATCGAGTTCTCGGACCTCGTGACCGGCTGGGTCGAGGTGGACGACGCCGCGGAGCCGTCCGCGCTCAGCCTCGTGTGGGAGGACGGGGCGGACGGCGACGCCCTGCTCGAGGCGGTGTTGACGTCGGGTCCCGAAGAGTCGTTCTGAGGGCGGGCGCCCCGGGGCCGCGCGGTGGACTGGGGCGGCCCCCGGGGGGATTGGGGCAGTTCCGCGGGCGGCCGTTTCCGGACCGGGCAAGGATGACGCGATGGACCGTACCAGCATGCGCCTGTGGGCCGGCCTCTTCGTTCTCATGGTGTTCAGCGCGGGGCTGGCCGCGGGGTTCGCGGTGCGGCCGTGGGTCGACCCGGAGCCGCCGCGGAGTTTCCGGGGCCGGGGCGGGCCGCCGCCCCCGCCGGCCCGCATGACCGACCGGCTGCTCGACCGCCTCGACGCCGACGTCGACCTGTCCGACGACCAGCGCCGGCGCCTGCGCGAGGTTTTCGAGGCCCGCCGGCTCCGATTCCGCGAGCTCAACGCCAGCGTCCGCGAGCAGTTCGAGGCCGAGCGGGCGCAACTGAACGCCGAGATAGCCGCCATCCTGACCGCCGAGCAACTGGAGGTCTTCGAGAGCCGCATCGTCAGGATGCGCCGCGACCGCCCCGGCCGGTTCGGCCCCCGCGGCCCGTCCGGCGGGCGCGGCCCCCGCGGCGACCGCCCCGGCCGCCCGCCGCGGTGACCGTCCGGCAAGTCCGGCGGACGGGCCACGGCCCCCGCGCCGTGACCACCCCGCCCGCCGCGGTGAAGCGGGCCCTCCGGTCAGCGTAGGCGCCCGCAGGGGGGAGCCCCTGCGCCATCATCAGGGAACATCACACCCGTTTGCCCATCCGTCTCCATCCGAATAGTTGATGAGGCCACCCCGTCGTCGACGAGCCGCCGCAGCGTCTTCAGCCGCGTGCGAAGCGGGCATGGCGGGATCGCAAATGACAGGTCAAGTTGCTAAACTTTGGGCTAGCCGTCTCGCAGGAGGTTAGGCGATTCGCCGGCGAGTGTCTCGGCCACGTTTGCCGCCGTCCATGTCCGAAATGCTGTCGCCCTGTCCCCGTTTCCCCCTGTCCTGCGTCTGCAGCCGACCCGACGCGCCGCACCTCCAGCGCGTCGAGCCGCTGGCCGTATCGGGCAACCCCCGCGCCGCCTTCGCCCGACTGAAGGGCCTGGTGGCCGCGCTGCCGCGAACCGTCGTCGTCACCGCCACCGACGCCTACCTGCACGCGGAGTGCCGGTCCCCGCGGGGCTTCGTGGATGATCTCGAGTGCCGCCTGAGCGCTTCCGATGGCCTGATTCACGTCCGCTCCGCCTCGCGCATCGCTCCGATATGGGACCTGGGCGTGAACCGGGGGCGGGTGGAGAAACTCCGGGACGGGCTGCGGGCGGCGGCGGGGGAGGACCGGTGAATCGGGACGACGGCCGCGGACGACCGCCCCGCGGATGAAGCGCCGGGGCCGATCGGCTACATGGCGCGGAACGGCTGAAGCGCCGGGCCGATCGGCCACCTGCGCCGGTCCCGGTGGAGCTGTCACCCGGATCCCGAACGCCGCGGTCCGGCCGGGCGAAGCG
>CAXXTG010000188.1:0-9378 GCA_963666855.2 Vicinamibacterales bacterium | reverse complement strand
GCAGCATCTCGTCGGTGACCGGCGTGAACGGCCGCGCCTCGCGGGTGATGGTCGTGCCCTCCTGCGCGGGTGCGGGGAGCGCGACGGCGAGGATCGCGAGGGCAAAGAGCAGGGACGCGAACGTCAGGGGTCGGTTCGGCATGGTCATCTCCGAATGTTCCGTGGCCGGTGCGGGCGACGGGCGATGCCACGGCCCGTGCGGCCGCGGCATCGCCGCGTTCCCGTTCCGCCGGGACTACTCCGCCAGCGGGTGCGGCCGGACCTGGAAGCGCACGATCTCGCTCGTCATGCCCTTGCCGCCCTCGTTGTGCCAGTTCGTCACCGAGTCGTAGCTGGCCCAGACGCCGCGGCCCTTCCAGCCGGCGTCGGCGTCGTCGATGCGGCCGTCGAGCCCCCGCGTGTAGAAGCCGAGGGGATACGGCACCCGCAGCGTGACCCACTCGCCGGTGTCGGGCAGCAGCGCGAGCAGGGCGTCCGAGCTGGTGCCGTTGGCGATGGGGACGTTCTCGCCCAGCCCCAGCGTGTCGAACTGGTCGACCCAGTTGTAGTAGTGGAAGTCGGCGCTGCCCGCCGCCTCGACGCCCTTCATCTGGGGGCCGGGGGTCGCGTAGAGCGTCCAGCCCTCGGGGCAGTGCTGCCCGGTGGCGGTGGGGCCGTTCAGCACTTGGCACTTGCTGCGGTCGAAGCTCGCGAGGTGGCCGCTGCCGCCGAGCGCGGTCCAGAGGACGCCGTTGCGGTCGACGTCGATGCCGCGGCCGCCGTGGCCCCACTGGCCCGGGTCGACGTCGGGGTTCTCGAACGGCGGCTCGTAGACCTCGGCGACGCACGTCTCGGGCGGGCTGTCGCCGAGCTCGAGGCGCACGATGTTGCCCGGCACGGGCAGGCGCCGCGCGATCCAGATCGAGCCGTCGACGGGGTTGGGGATGATGCCGTAGGCGAACCCGTCGATGCGCATGTCCTTCGCGGGGTCCTGCGGCTCACCCGGCTCGGTGTAGGCGCCGATGACGCCGTCCCCGCTGGTGTCCACGATGGTGGGGCACCAGCCCTGCGCCGCCTGCTCGTCGCCGGTCTCGTCGTAGAGCCGGGTGTTCAGCCACCCGACGACGTCGGTCGACCCGCTCAGCCAGAGGGTGTCGTCGTCGTCCTCGGCGAACTGCAGGTGGTGGGTCATGTAGCAGGTGTCGACGTGCACGAACTCGCCGCTCTCGACGTCGTAGTACGAGAGCTGCCGCTGGCTGCGGTCGATGGGGAAGTGCCGCGCCGACGGATGGTCGGAGCCCGCCTTGCACCAGTCGGGGTTGTCGGACGGGCGGATGAGCTGGGTGATCCAGAGCCGGCCCTTGTCGTCGAGCATCGGGTTGTGGGCGCTGTAGCCCCGCGCCGTCGAGCGCTCGTCGCCCCAGTACGGCGACGGTATGCGGGCCCTGGTGCCCGCGTAGGAGTCGCCGCGCTGCTCCATCGGCACGCGGGTCGTCATGTCCAGCCGCTCCGAGCGGTGGGTCACCGGGTCGGTGATGACGAGCCCGGCCCCGCCGACGCCGTACACGGGGCCGTTGGCGTACAGGTGGGGGTTGCGCTTGTCGGTGGCGATCTCGTCGTGGACCATCGCGATGGGGTCGCCCCAACCCCACATCGTCAGCACGAGGTTGCGCTCCCGGCCCTGCGGCCGCGGGGGCGCGGGCGGGACCTCGCCGGCCGCGATGCGGTCGGTCCAGTCGGCGAACAGGCCCAGCGCGCGCTCGCGGCCCATCCGGTTGAGCCCGGCGTTCATGCTCGGACCGCTTCGGCCGACCTGCACCCGGTGGTCCCACGCGTCGAGGGTCGAGTCGAAGTCGTCGAGGTCGAGCACGGGCATTTCGCGCGTCGCCACGTTCCCCATCTGGTGGCAGAGCTGGCAGCCGTCCTTGAGCCGGTCGACCCACTCGGCCTGGTGCCGCATGGCCCGGCCGATGCCGTTGCCGTCGGGGCCGGTGCCGGGGAACTCGCTCGCGGCCGGCACCTCGAGCAGCGAGTACCAGTAGTTGGCGGGGTAGATGCGCGCCGCCTCCTGCGGCGTGGCCGCCGCCGTCACCGTCAGGGTCACCTCGTCGCCGGGCCGCGCGGCGTGCTTCGCGGAGTCGACGAGGCCGTAGCCGCGGACCCACAGCTCGTAGTCGGCCTCCGGCAGGTCGGGCACGAGGAACCGCCCGTCGTCGTCGGTGACGACGATCTTCCGGAACGTGGTCTCGAGGTCGCCGGTTTCGGCGATCACCCAGACCCCGGCCTCGCCGCCGCCGGCGCCTCGCACGACGCCGCTGATGTCCTCGTCGGACGCCGCCGCGCCGGCGCCGGTCAGCACGAGCACGCCGCCAGCCAGGAGCAGGGCTCCCGGGAGACCGAGCCGCGATGTCACGCGCATGTCAACCTCCTTGATCGACCGGATCCACGTCGATGGCTTACAGTGTATGTGACCGGGAGCGGAAAGTGGACGGTTCGATGACGATCGGGCCGGTTCGGGGGAGGTCACACCGGCGGGGAGGAGGGGATGGCGACACCTCGGCTTCAGACGGCGGACCTCCAGGAGTACGCGGCTCGCGACTGGGGAATGCCGGAGGGGTTGGCCCGCCGGCGCCGGGCGGGACTGCCGGTTGCGGAGAAGGTCCGGACCGCCATCGGCCTGTACGAAGCGATGCGCGCCACGCGGCCGGACTGGCCGACCGAGACGGTCCGCCGCGCCGACCTGGCGACTCACCTGCGCGTTCGAGCCCTGCTCGACGCCGCCGCCCATGTCCATCGTCGCTGAAACGCTCTCCGCCGTCCGTCGGGTGCTCGACGGGCGGGGGCTGTCGTGGTTCGTCTTCGGGGCGCACGCCGTCGCGGTGCGCGGCGCCCCCCGCGCGACACAGGACATCGACGTCACCGTTCAAGTGGAGCGGCCCGGCCTCGCGGTCCTCGTGGAAGCGTTGGAGTCCGAGGGACTTCGGCACCGGTACCCGGACATGGCGGACGAGCTGCTGGCGAAGGGAGCGGTCCTGCCGTTGGTGCACCGTTCGGGCATGGAGGTCGACCTGGTGGTCGCCGGGTCGGGGCTGGAGACGATCGCGCTCGGCCGGGCGACTCGTGTCGCCATCGACGGGGTCGAGGTGCCCGTGGCGCATGCCACCGATCTCGCGGTCATGAAGGTGCTGGCCGGACGCGGGAAGGACCTGGACGATCTCCGTTCGCTGCTGGCGGGCGGCGAAGTGGACGTGGCGGAAGCCCGGGACCTCCTCGGTCAGTTGGAGGCGGCCCTCGGGCAGTCGGACTTGCTCCCCCGCCTCGAAGAAGCGGTCGCGGCGCTTGAAGACGACTGACGTTGCCGCTGTGTCGATGGAGGTCGCCGCCCTGGGAGTTGGAGAGTGCCGATGCGCGTAGGGTTTCCGTTGGTTGGCCGCCTTGCCCCGGCCTTCGCCGTGGTCCTGACCGTCTGCCCGCCGGTGTCGGGCGGCCAGACCGGTGAAGCCTCGTCGCCGGCGCTCCTCCGCATCGAGGTCGGCTACCCGGCCGGCCTCCGCGACGGCCCGCTGACCGGCCGCCTCTTCCTGGCCCTGGCCCCGGCCGCGGAGCCCGAGCCCCGCATCGCCGCCTACAACTCGGCGCGGCAGCGCGACGGGCGGGTGCCCTTCTTCGCCGCCGACGTGGCGGGGATCGAACCGGGCGGGGCGATGCTCATCGACGCCGGCGCCGACGGCTATCCCTACGCGCGCCTGGGCGATCTGCCGGCGGGCGACTATTGGGTCCAGGCGCTGCTCCACGTCTACACGGAGTTCCGCCGGCGGGACGGCCACGTCATCCGGGCCCCGCAGGACCAGTGGGAGGGCCAGCGCTGGGCGTTCTCGCCGGGCAACCTCGTCAGCGTTCCGCGGCGCGTGCGCGTAGACCCTGCTTCGGAGACGCCGATCCGCCTGGAGCTCGCCGACGTCCTTCCCCCGGTCGAGGTGCCTCCGGACACCGAGTGGGTCAAGCGCGTGAAGATCCGGAGCCGTATCCTCAGCGAGTGGTGGGGGCACCCCATGCACCTGGGCGCGGTCGTCCTGCTGCCGCGGGGCTACGACGACGACCCCGATCTGCGCTACCCCGTGATCTTCGAGGCCGACCACTTCCGGCTCGAGCCCGCCTTCGGCTTCACGACCGAGCCGCCCTCGGGCGGGCCGGGGCTCTTCGACTGGATGTGGCGCGACGCGGGGGGGATGCGCGAGTCGGGCTACGACTTCCAGCGGGCGTGGACCGGCGACGACTTCCCGCGCGTGATCGCGGTCACGATTCAGCACCCCACGCCCTTCTTCGACGACTCCTACGGCGTCAACTCGGCCAACAACGGCCCCTACGGCGACGCCATCCACCAGGAGCTCATCCCGTACCTCGAAGAGAACTTCAGGATGATCGGCGAGCCCTGGGCCCGCGTGATCACCGGCGGATCCACCGGCGGCTGGATCGCGCTCGCCTGGCAGGTCCGCCACCCGACGTTCTACGGGGGGACCTGGACCTTCTATCCCGACTCGGTCGACTTCCGGCGTTACCAGCTCATCGACATCTACCGGGACGAGAGCGCGTTCCTCGTGCCCGGCGCGGTTCCCGGCGCGCCCGAGCGGATGTTCCAGCGGACCATCGAGGGTCAGCCGGTCGGGAGCGTCCGCCAGCTCAGCCGGCTCGAGCGGGCGCAAGGGTCGCGCGGGCGCTCGGGCGGGCAGATCGACGCCTGGAACGCCGCCTGGGGCCCCCTGGGCGACGACGGCTACCCGCGGCGGCTATGGGACCTCGAGACGGGCGTCATCGACCGCGAGGTGGCGCGCTACATGCGCGACAACGGCTACGACCTGCGGCACTACCTGGAGGAGAACTGGCCCCGCATCGGCCCCGACCTCGTCGGGAAGATCCACGTCTACAACCCCGAGATGGACCAGTTCTACCTGACCTACGCGGTCTACCTGCTGGAGGCCTTCCTCAAGGGCACCACCGATCCGCACTACGGCGGCGAGTTCGTCCACGGCCGCCCCATGAAGGGCCACCTGTGGTCGCCGTTCACCAACGCCGACCTCGTGCGGCGGATGGCCGACCACGTGGCCGCGAAACGCGCCCTGCCCGGCGCGTCGTTGGCGTGGCGTGCCGGAGGGCCCTGACGGCGATCGAGTTGACGTAGGTCCATTGAGGATGCGCATCCATGCCAGTGTTGAAGTCCGACACGATCGTTCCGAGCCCCGAGGACCGCGGTCATCGACGCCGGTATCCCAGCCGACCCGGACACGAGAGAGTTGGACGATGCTTGGTTCAAGCGAGCCCGCCCGGCTCGGGTTGTTGATCCCGACCTTGTCGAGCGTCTCCGCCGCACTCGCGACAGGTAGGGAGCGCTGACCGCGAGCTCCTGGACCCCGGTCTGGATCGATTTCACCAAGCGCTACGCGAGGAGGTACCAATGTCGAAAGGAATCTGTCTCTGCATGAGACTTCTGACCGCAGCCGTAGCTATCGAGCAGCGCTGCCGCACCCAGGAACATCGCGCGACGCGGCGACGCCGGTGACGCGCGCCGCCCGAGGGGTTCCGGGCGAACCGCTCCTCCTACAGCGCGATCATGGACGTCATCCGGTCCGCTCAGGCGAAGGTGGAGGTCAGCGATGCCGACCTGGCGCGGCTCGCCGGGATGCAGCTCGAGGACATCTGGCGCTCGCTCGGCGACTACCGGACGAACTACGTGCGCGGGTTCCGCGCGACGCAGCCGGGCCGGCGGGTGGCGGGCCGGGCGCTGACCATGCGCTTCCTGCCGCCGCGGCCGGACCTGGTGGAGGCCATCGACCAGCTTGCGGCCGAGGGCGACTGGGACCGGCGGTACTATGCGCGCGCGTCCGAGGAGGCGCGGCCCGGCGACGTGATCGTCGCCGAGCTCGGGGGCGCGGACGGCCACGTGCTGTTCGGGGGCATGGGGGCGCTCGGCATCAAGCTGCGGGGCGCGGCCGGCGTGGTCATCGACGGCGGCAGCCGCGATCTGGCGGAGCTGGTGGGGGAGACGTTCGCGGACTTCCCGGTCTTCGCGCGGTTCTTCGACGTCACGACCACGAGCTGGCTCGGCGTCGAGTGGAACGCGCCGGTCCGCATCGGGACCGCGACGGTGCTGCCCGGCGACGTCGTCGTCGCCGACGAGACCGGGGTGCTGTTCTTTCCCGGGCACCTCGTGGCCGACGTGCTGCGGGCGGCGGAGGAGCAGGCGGCGCTCGAGGAGCACGAGCGCGAGCTGCTGCGGTCGGGCGGGCACCGGTTCCGCGACGTCTACCCGCTCTCGCCGGCCCTGCGGCGCGAGTACGAACGACGGCGGTAGTCCGTCGCGGGACCCGCCACGCGTCGCGGGCTGCGGTCCGGCTCGCCGGTGCCGCGCCGAAGACCCCGGCGCCGGCTCGTGTTGCGGTTCTCCCGCGTCGGCGCCGGCAATGAGAAACGGCCGGCCGAAGCGGGTCCGCAGCTTCGGCCGGCCGCCGGTTCAATCGCGCAACCGCGGCGCGCGCGGAGGATCCCTGCGCGCGCACCGAGGCCGCCCGCCGCGTCACTCGGCCCCGGTCACGAACTCCTCGAACTCGGACCACGCGCCCGGCCGGCCGTGGATGGGGACGATGGTCTCGACGTCCAGCCCCAGGCGCTCGACGTTCCGGTAGAGGGCCCGGGCGCTCGCGTTCGGCGCGTCGGGCAGCGGCCGGCCGGGGCCCGGCGGCGTGTAGAGGTCGGCCTCGACGAGCATCCTGTCGGCCGGCAGGTAGGCGATCAGCATCCCCGCGGCGTGGGCGAGGCCCTGCACGTGGTGCAGTTCGACGAGCCGCGTCGAGTCGCCGAGGATGTACTTCTCGTGCAGCGTCTCGAAGATGTAGCCCTCGGACCACTCCTCGGGCGGGTGGAGCGAGAGCCGGTCGGGCTCGAGCACCCACAGCCCCGCCCGCAGCACCTCCTGGTAGTAGGGGCGGTTGCCGAAGTGGGTGACGACCGTCGCCCCCTCGTGCACGTAGGCGCGCAGGCCGCCGATGTGGTCCCAGTGGTGGTGCGTGGTCACGATGAACCGGATCGGCTTGTCCGGCATGAGGCGCATCACCTCGTCGATCACCGCGAGCGACCGCGCCTCGTTCAGCGGGGCCTCGATGACCGCGACGTGGTCCGCGAACTCCACCGCCACGCTGTGGTGCGACCCCCCGGCGATCAGCCACACGCCGTCGGCCACTTCTTCGGACTCGACGCGCATCGGCGGCACGGTGGCGGTGCGCACGATGTCGGGAACCGTGAGGGCGGCGCCGTCCACGTTCACCTCGACGCTGTCGATGGTGGTGAGGCTGAACGAGTGGTCGCCGCCGCTGACGTTGGGCTCGTTGGCGCCGTCGTCGTAGTCCTGGTGCTGGTGCCAGTTGAAGGGGAACATCATCCCGCCCCCGACGTCCCGGTAGTCCGTGTACACGGTCTCGTAGTACATGTCGCCGACGACGGGGCTGGGCACCCACGTCTGGACGCGCTCGACGACGTTGTCCTCGGTGATGGTGCCGTTGATGCGGTACTTGCCGAGGGCGATGTACGAGACGACCGTCACCCGCTGCCCGTACTCGTTCCGCTGGATCGCGATCGGGTCGCCGGCCGCGGCGCCCTGCAGGAACCCGTGCGGGGTGAGGAAGATCTCGAGCAGGCGCAGCTCGGCCTGCTGGGGCTGGGGGACCACCCGATCGATCCCGGGGGCGTCCCAGGCGTACTCGCCCCGGACCCGCAGGTTGCGGATGCGGTCGCCCTGGATCGGCGCGCCGCCGCCGCCCCGGGCGGGGTAGCCGCCCTGCCGGATGACCATGTCCTCCCTCGACGAGTTGGTCTCGAAGTCGATGGTGCGCTCGTACTCCGCCAGCTCGAAGCGCGGCCAGTCCTCGGCCGGCGAGGCGTTCTGCCCCACCGCGCCGACCCAGCCGCTGCCGGTGTACCGGATGGACGTCATGTCGGTGACGCCCATCGTGTCCATCGCGGCCTGCAGGGCCGCCATGGGGTCCTGGGCCGAGGCCGGCCCCGCCGCCAGCATCGCGACGGCGACGAACGATCCGATTCGCTTCAGCATGGTTCCCTCCGCGCTTCCTGATGACCCGCGCCGGACGGCGCGCGACCGAGGCGACCCGACCGGCTCCCTGGATCGCACAGCGTAGTCCTTTTGCCGCGAGTTGACCACGCTAATCACGCCGGGGGGCGACGCCGCGCAACCGATGCCCGCGGGTCGCCAGGCGGTTCGAACGTCGCGGAGACGCGTGGAGGCGTTCTCCGGACTCCCGGCCGGTCCGCGCCGTGTTGCCCGGCCGGAAGTCCGACCCTTGACGGGTCGGCTTGCGGGCAATACGGTATTGCCGCATGGTCACCATCTCGTTCAAGGTGAGCGAAGACGAGGCCCTGCTCATCCGCGCGCGGGCGCGCGAGGAGGGGGTCAGCGTCTCCGAGTATCTCCGCCGCCGGGCGGGTCTCGATGTGCCGGGCTCCGGGCCGCTCGGTCTGGTCCGCTGCCCGCAAACCGGCGCGATGATCTTCGCCGCACCCGGGGAACAGGCTCCGCTCACCACTGAGATGGTGCGCGAGCTCCTCTCGGATTTCCCTTGAGCCTTCTCTGGCCCGGCGCCGTCAACGGAAGCTGATTCCCGCTTGGTTCGGATACGCCGGGGTCTCGCAGGAGGGTGTCCCCGCGCGGCGTCGGCACGCCCCGCGGGGACTGTTCTTGCAGATGCGGTGTTCCCGCGCCGATCAGTTCATGGCCTTGCTGTACTTCGTGACGCCGCCGCCCGCGAACGGCCGCGACGCCGGCCCCTCGGCCACGAAGACGTTGCCGTCCTCGTCCACCGCGATGCCCTCGCCGGCGAGGCCCTGCAGGGTGCGGCCCTCCGCGGGGACGTGCGGCGGGATGAACCCGGTCACCACGTCCTCGTTGGCCGATCCGATGCGCGTGCCGTTCAGCCAGCCGTAGTGGTTGGTCTCCTGCGACTCGGAGTCGATGGCGTAGAGGGTGTCGTCGGCGGTGATGTACAGCCCGCTGATGCGGCTGAACTGGTAGTAGATGTCGAGCAGCTCGCCTTCCTGGTCGAAGATCTGGATGCGGTGGTTGCCGCGGTCGGCCACGAACAGGCGGCCCTGCGAGTCGAACTCGACGCCGTGCGGCGTGCGGAACTGGCCGGGCCGGAAGCCGATCTCGCCCCACTGCTTGATGAAGTTGCCGTCCTTGTCGTACTTGAGGATGCGGCCGGTCCGGCCCGCCGGCGGGTCGGGGTTCTGGCCGCTGTGGCCGTCCGAGACGAAGATGTCGCCGGTGGGGCCCCACGTGACGACGTCGCACGGCTCGTTCAGGTGGACGCCCTCGGGGTCGCTGCCCGGCTGTCC
>CAXXTG010000187.1:0-5379 GCA_963666855.2 Vicinamibacterales bacterium | reverse complement strand
CTCGGCCAAGTCGTGCAGGGGCGGCAGCGACCCGATGAGCCCCCGCAGGAAGCCCGCCGTCGCCCCGCTGCCGTCCTGGCCGTTGGCGCCCGAGTCCCATACCGTGACCTTGTCGATCTTCAGATTCTGGATCGCCTTGACCTGCTCGGCAACCAGTTCGGGCAGCTTCTCGACGATCAGCAGCGAGGGGGCCAGCTCGGGCCGCTCGGCGCAGACCCGCAGCAGGTTCTCGTAGCCGGCGGCCTTGGCGTCGAGGACCTTGCGGACGCCCTCGGCCTCGGCGAGGTACTTGGCGAGCACGCCGTCGGCCTCGCCCTTGGCGATGCGGCGGATCTTCTCCGCCTCGGCCTCGGCGTCGATCTCGATCTTCTGGCGCTCGATCTGCTGCTGCGCGATCTGGGTCTTCTCGAGCCGGGCGAGCTCCTGCTCCTTCTCGGCCCGGAGCACGTCGCGGGAGGCGTCGGCCAGGGCGACCTCGCCGCGCCGCTTGGCGTCGGCCTGACGCTCCGCCAGGGTGGCCTCGTAGTCGGCGATGTTCGCCTTCGACTCGTTCTCGCCCTCGACCGCCGTCGCCTCGAGGGAGGCGACCTTGACGCGCTGGTCCATCTCGGCCTGCTTCTTGCCCTGCACGGCCAGCGCGCTCTGCTCGGCGACGGCGATCTCCTGCTCGCGGGTGGCGTTCGCCTCGCCGGTGACGCCCTCCGCCTCGAGCTTCGCGACCTTGATGCGCTGGTCGCGTTCCGCCTGCTTCTGCCCCGCCGCCGAGTCGGCCTGCTGGCGGGCGACCTCGACCGCCATCTCGCGGTTGGCGCTCGCCTCGCCGATCGAGCCCGAGCGGTCGGCGTCGGCGACCTCGATCTTGGCCTGGTTGATGGCCTCGGCCGCCGCCTTCTTGCCGAGGGCGAGGATGTAGCCCGACTCGTCGGTGATGTCGCGGACGTTGACGTTGATGAGCTCGAGCCCGATCTTGTTGACCTCGGTGCTGACGTTCTTGTTGACGAGGTCGAGGAACTTCTCGCGGTCCTGGTTGATCTCCTCGATGGAGAGGGTCGCGATGACGAGGCGCATCTGGCCGAGGATGATGTCGCTGGCCTGGGCCGCGACGGCCTTCTCGTTCAGGCCGAGCAGGCGCTCGGCCGCGTTGTTCATGATGTCGGGGCGCGTGGAGATGCCGATGGTGAACGTCGAGGGCACGTTGACGCGGATGTTCTTCTTCGACAGCGCGCTCGTCAGGTCGATCTCGATCGTCATCGGCTCCAGGTTGAGGTAGGCGAAGCTCTGGAGCAGGGGCACGATGAACGTCCCGCCGCCGTGCAGGCAGCGGGCGGCGCGGGCCCCGGCGACCTTGCCGTAGACGACGAGCACCCGGTTGGAGGGGCACCGCCGGTACTGACGGGTCAGCATCGTCAGCACGAACAGCACCAACAGAACGATGGTGGCCACCACCCCGAGGGTGCCGAAGTTGATCATCTCGCTCATCCGTCACCTGCCTCCCGCGTCACCCGACGCCGATTCCGCCCGCCCGACCCGACCACGCCGCCGCAACGCCGCCCCGCGCCTTCGCGTGCGCCCCGACCCGGCCCCACGCCGCCGTCGTAGCGCGCCCCGCGTCCCTCGCCGCCCTCCGGCCGGTCCAACAACCCAACGGGCCCTACCCGGACCGCACCACCCGCCGGGCAGCCATGCTTCACCGGTCGCCCGCGGCCGATGGGCGCCCTGCCGCCCTCGTCAGGCGGGTGCCTCGGGGCCTGCCGCCGACCGCCGGGCAACGCGGGGTCGCGACCACGGCCCGCCTCCGCGCCGCCTCATCGATGAGGGGCGACGATCAGGGTCTGGTCGTCCCGCACGTCGACGACGAGCACGTCGGTGAACGCGTCCAGCGCGGGCCCGTCGCTGACCGCGTCGAGCGTCATCAACCGTCCCGACACCGTCACCTGCACCTGTCCCTGGCCCGCGTCGCGGGCGGGAATCGCCATGTACACCCGGGCGGTCTTTCCCACCGCCGTCTGCAGGTCGTAGGTGACGGTGCGGTTGAGGCTCCGGGTCACGTACATCAGGCCGGCCGCCAGGAACATCATGAGGGCGCCGAACCCGACCGCGATGACCACCGACACCGGCCGGCTCAGCCCCCAGTCGAAACGGCACGCCAGCCCCATCCACCCCGTGCCCATGATGAACGCCATTACCGACAGCAGCGAGAACAGCGTGAACGACGCGTCGGTGCCGGTGTCCGCCTCGATCTCGAAATCGCCCAGGACGTCGCCGAACATCGCCAGGGCGAGGCGCAGCAGGAACAGCACGGTGCCCACCAGCGCCATCGCCGAGTAGGTGACGGCGTCGCCCCCCAGCGCCATCAGGTTCGACCAGTCCCAGAACAGCTCCAATGCCCGCGCCATGCGTCATGCTCCCGGAGCGCCCGCCGACGCGCTCCACCGTGTCATTACGCCGCCCGCGCCGGGATATTCGCCTCGGCCCACGCTCTCGCGTCGATCCAATCGCCGCAGACGGATCCCGCGCGGCGCAGTCGTCGCCGACGCCGCCCGTCGTCATTCCGATCCGATCGCCGCCGGCACCTCCCCCGCAGCCGGGTCGTCGCCGAAGGCGTCGAGCAGGATCGGCAGCAGCCCGTCCATGCGCGCGACGGCGGGCCGCCGCGGGGCGAGCCCCGGGGCGAAGCCGTGGCCGCCGACGAGCCGGTCGATCAGGGCCGGGCGGCCCGCGACGACGTGCACCGGCACCTCCCACGACGCGCCGGCGCCGCTCACCAGGGCCGGGGGCTGGTGGTCGCCCACGAGCACCATCACGAGGTCGCGGTCGGCCCGCAGCCGCAGGTAGCCGCCGACGTTCGCGAACGCGTACCGCATCGCCTCGACGTAGCTCGGGCCGAGGTTCGTCCAGTCGGCCCACGCGGACCACGCGCGGTCGAGGTCGTCCGGGTC
Source organism: Vicinamibacterales bacterium (assembly GCA_963666855.2). Taxonomy (GTDB): domain Bacteria; phylum Acidobacteriota; class Vicinamibacteria; order Vicinamibacterales; family UBA8438; genus JAJEEA01. Next base: position 2,440 of record CAXXTG010000187.1, on the reverse strand, counting down.
GTAGGGGGCGTCGGTCAGCACCCGCGCCCAGTCGGGCTGGTAGGGCGGGGCGGGCACGAAAGGCGCGTGGGTGGTGATGGTGGCGAAGAACACGAAGGCGGGCCGGCGGTCGGCGGGGGCGATCTCGGCCGCGTCGACCCGCGCGAGCGAGTACTGGTCGTTGACGTTCCACCACCCGAACGGGGGCCCCCGGTAGTCGAGCCGCGCGTGGTCGTAGATGTCCTCGAAGCCGTAGAAGGCGCCCTCGGGCCAGCCGACCAGGAGCCCCGGCATGATCGCGACGGTGCGGTAGCCGCGGCGCCCGAACAGCTTGACGAGGGTGTCGCGCTCCTGGGCCATGAGGCGGACGTTGGCGGCGGGGTTCCGCACCTCGGTGCCCGAGAGCAGGCTGATGTGGGCGAGCCACGACTCGCCCCCGAACGTGGTCGACTCGACGAAGGCGGACGCCATGCGCCGGCCGGTCTCGGCGACCGCCGCCTCGAACCCCCGCCGCGCCGGGGCGAGGGCCTCGGCGAAGGCGCCGCGGTCCCAGCTCACCGCCCCGTACGACTCGAGGAAGACGACGAACACGTCCGCGCCGGCGACGCGCGAGAGGTCGGAGCGGATCGCGGGCGGCGGCCCGAGGTCGCGCAGGCCGGCCCCGCTCGCCTCGTAGGCCAGCTCGCCCAGCTCGCGCGCGAAGGCGGGCGACACCGGCTCGGCCACCCGGACGCCCCCCGGCGCCTCGACGCCCCCCCACTGCGCCAGGCCGAGCAGCAGCACCGCGCCGGCCGCGCCGCCCAGCCACCGGCGCGCCGCCCCCCCCCCGGTCGCCGCCGCGATGCCGCCCCACGCCCAGCGCGCCACGAGGTAGAGGCCCGCCGGCACCAGAACGAGCCCGGCGACGAACCCCGCCTTGAGCCACGGATCGGCCACGAAGGCGAACATCGCGCCGACCTTCGGCACGTGCTGCAGGTCCCAGTACAGGTTGACCTCGCGGCCGTAGAGGGCGGCCACGGTGACCTCGACGTACCGCCCCCCCGCCAGCAGCAGCCACGCGGCGGCCAGCCACCGCACCGCGGCGCGCGCCGAGCGCCCGCGCGCGCGCAGCGCCACGAGCAGGAGCACGCCGGCCGCCGCCTCCGCCGACAGGTCGCGGTTGAAGCGGACCCCGAGGGTCGGCCAGATGTTGGCGAAGGTGAGCGAGACGTTCACGAGCACGAGGGCCGCGATCAGCGCCCCCGCGCGCCGCACCGCGGCGAACCCCGCTCCGCCCCAGGCCGGCGCGTCGGTCGCCCGCCCGGCGATCGGATCATCCACCTGTCTCGTCGTCCGCGGTGGAACCAGCCAGTCGTCGACCGAGTACGGGAGCCGCTCGGCGCCGACGGCCAGCGCCGCCAGCCCGCCCACCACCGGCAGCGCGTAGCCGTTGGTCAGGTACCCGGACGAGAACAGGAGCCCCATGGCGAAGTGGAAGTTGAAGATCATGAACAGCGCCGCGAGCGCGGCGAGCCGCGGGCGGTACCCGGCCACCAGCGCCAGGCCCGTCGTCAGCTCGCCCAGCAGCACGAGGGGGGCGAGGACCCCGCGCAGGGGCATCGCGAACCAGTCGATGTAGACCTTGCTGATCGCGGGCGCCGGCCCCCACCAGTCGCGGAGCTGGTTCTCGAGCGGGCCGCTGTCGGCCAGCCAGCCGAGCTTGCCGGCCCCCATGGCGATCAGGAAGATTCCCAGGGCCGCCGAGAGCAGCCGGAGTCCGCCAGCGCTTGTCATCGGCATCTCACGGGCATTGTAACCGGGTCGGGTCCGCCGCAGAATGCAGGGCCATGAAGCCGACGCCCCCGAGCCGCCTCTACGGCCTGATCCGGTCCCTCGCCGTCTATCACGCGATTCCCCTGCGCCAGCGCCGGCTGCGGCGGCTCTACGCGGGCTTCGCCGGCCCCGGCGACCTCGTGTTCGACGTGGGGGCCCACGCCGGCAACCGCACCCGCGCCCTCGCCGCCCTCGGCTGCCGGGTCGTCGCGCTCGAACCGCAGCCGGACTTCGCGGGGCTGCTCCGCCTGCTGTTCGGCCGGCATCCGCGGGTCACGGTTCTCGAGACCGCGGTGGGCGACCGCGCGGGCGCCGCCACCCTGTCGGTCAGCGACCGCACCCCCACCATGACCACCCTCGCCGCCGCGTGGCGCGCCGCCCGCGAGCGCGACCCGGTGTTCAACGGCGTGCGGTGGAACCGCGACATCGACGTGGAGCTGGTCACCCTCGACGCCCTCATCGCCCGTTTCGGCCCGCCGGCGTTCGTGAAGATCGACGTGGAAGGGGCCGAGCCGGCGGTGCTCGCCGGGCTCAGCCGCCCGGTGCCCGCCTTGTCGTTCGAGTATCTGCCGGGCACGCTCGACTACACGCGGACATGCGTCGACCGGCTGCGCGTCCTGGGCAACTACCGCTTCAACTGGTCGGTCGG
>CAXXTG010000186.1:0-10016 GCA_963666855.2 Vicinamibacterales bacterium | reverse complement strand
GGCCGGAGAAGCCGCGCCGCACGAGTGCGTCGATGAGGAAGCGCGGCGTCGCGGTCTCGAACCAGTGCGCCTTGAACTCGCGGCTCGCGAACAGGTGGAGGATGGCCCACGGGTTGTAGACGCGCTCGTCCCCCCGCCAGCAGTAGCCGTTGTACCAGTCGCGTATCCGCCCGCGGTCGAGGCCCGGCAGCTCGGGCGCGAACACGCTGTCGAGGTCCGCCTCGGTATAGCCGCAAACGGCGGCGCAGCGGGGGTCGAGGGTGAGGTCGGTCAGGAAGTTCAGGTCCGAGAACAGGCTGACCTTCGAAAACTTGCTGACCCCGGTGATGAAGGTCATCTCGACGTGGGCGTCGCTGTCCTTGAGGGCGCCGTACAGCCCGCGCAGGTCGTCGCGGTTGGCCAGCGCCTGCGCGTCGCCGGCGGGCGGGGCCTCCTCCGGCCCGCCCGGAGGCGCCGACCCGGCGCGCGCGTCGAGAATCGGCTTGTCGTACTCGTCGACCAGAACCACGACGCGCTCGCCGGTCCGTTCGTGCAGCGCCTCGAGCAATCGCCGGAAGCGTACCGGCGCGCTTCCGTCGCCCGCGTCGACGCCCGCCCGCCGTCCGGCGTCCTCGAGCTGCGCCGTCGCGCTCTCCACCAGTTCGCCCGGCCGCTTGAAGTTGCCGCCCGCGAAGCTCAGCCGCACCACGGGATGACGCCGCGACCAGTCCCACGCGTCGTGCACCGCGAGACCCCGGAACAGCGGCTCGCTGCCCTCGTACAGCTCCTTCAGCGTGTCGACGAACAGGCTCTTGCCGAACCGGCGGGGTCGCGACAGGAAGTAGTGCTTGCCGGCATCTACCGCGATCCGGTGGGTGTGGTCGGTCTTGTCGACGTAGTAGTAGCCTTCCTCGCGGATCTGGCGGAAGGTCTGGATGCCGAGGGGCAGCCTGCGCTTCTCCATCGAGCCATTCTACGCGCCTGTCCACCTGCGGCTCCGTTGCGGTGGCGGCGGTGCCCGCGCCGGCTTCGGCGCGCCGGGCCGGAACGCCGCGCGGTGGTTCCGCCGTGCTACGATCGAAGCCCGCGTTCGAGAACCGCGCCGTCGGAACAGAGGTGGTCGCCATGCATGTCAGCAGTGTGAACAGGTCGTACCCGTCGGCGTCCCTCGTCGCCGCCGTCCTGCTCGTCGCCGGGCTCGTCGCCGCGTCGGCGGCCGAGGCCGGGGCCCGGCGCGACGCGGCCGCTCGTCGAGGCGGTGAAGGCGGTCGACGTCGACCGGGTGCGGGCGCTCGCCGCCGACCCCCGCGGTCGACGTGAACGCGGCGGGGCCCGACGGGGCCACCGCGCTGCACTGGGCCGTGCACCACGACGACGCGCCGCCCTCGTCGGCGTCCTCCTCGAGGCCGGCGCCGACGTGTCGGCGGCCAACCGCTACGGCGTGCGGCCCCTGTCGCTCGCGGCCGAGAACGGCAACGCCGCCGTGGGTCCGGATGCTGCTCGAGGCCGGCGCCGACCCCAACGCGACCCTGCGCGGGGGCGAGACGGCGCTGATGACCGCCGCCCGCGCCGGCGACGCCGCCACGGTGCGGGCGCTCCTCGCGCGCGGGGCCGACCCCAACGTCCGCGACGACTTCCGGGGCCAGACCGCCCTCATGTGGGCGGCCGCCCGCAACAACGCGGCGGCCGCCCACGCCCTCGCCGAGCTGGGGGCCGACGTGCACGCCCGCACCGAGACGGCCCGCGCGGCCGGCCGGGGGCAACCGGCTCTTCTACGCGCCGCCCCCCACCGGCTTCACCGCCCTCGCGTTCGCGGCCCGCGCCGGGCACCTCGACGCCCTGCGGGTGCTGCTCGAGGCCGGGGCCGACGTCAACGACACCCTGTCCGACGGGCAGAGCGCCCTGGTGGTGGCCGTCGCCAACGCCAACTGGGCCCTCGCCGACTACATGCTCGACCGCGGGGCCGACCCCAACCTCGCCGGCGCCGGCTGGAACGCCCTGCACCAGTTGGTGCGCACCCGGCGCATGAACACCGGGTTCGGCTTCCCCGGCCCCATCCCCACCGGCGCCGTCGACAGCATCGACGTGCTGCGCAAGATGATCGCCCTCGGCGGCGACGTCGACGCCCGCATGACCGCCAACGGCATGAAGGACGGCCAGCGCAACCGGCTGAACCGGCTCGGGGCCACCCCCTTCTTCCTCGCCGCCAAGGTCACCGACGTCGAGGCCATGCGGGTGCTCGTCGAGGCCGGGGCCGACGCCGTGACCCCCAACGCCGACGGCACCACCCCGCTGATGGTCGCGGCCGGCGTCGCCATCTGGAACCCCGGCGAAGACGGCGGCTCGCTGCCCGGGCAGGAGGACGAGGTGCTCGAGGCGGTGCGGATGTGCGTCGAGCTCGGCAACCCCGTCAACGCCGCCAACTACCGCGGCATGACCGCCCTGCACGGGGCCGCCTTCCGCGGCGCCAACAACGTCGCCGAGTACCTCGTCGAGCAGGGGGCCGACCTCGACGCCCGCACCGACCTCGGCTACTCGCCGCTGGCCATCGCCGACGGCTTCAGCTACTCAGACTTCTACAAGGCGCAGAAGCACACCGCGGCCCTGCTGCGCGACCTCATGACCGCCCGCGGCATCCCCGCCGACGGCGAGGGCCACGCCATCCCCGGCAGCCTCTGCTTCGACTGCCTCCAGACCCGCGGCGACCAGATCGCCGAGCGCGTGCGCTGGGAGGCCGACCTCGAGGCCGAGTTCAACGCCGGCCGGCCGCGGTAGGTCGGCGGTACGGGTCAGACGGGAATCGTCTCGATCCAGTGACGTTCCGCCTCCGCAAGGAGGTTCGCCATCCCCGTGTCGAACGTGGCGAGCCGTCCGCCGTGTCGCGCGGCGAGGTCCAGCAACAACGCGTCGGTGATCTGGCGATAGCCCTGGATGCGCGAGAGGATGCCCGGCGGCAGCGCGGTGATGGAATGCTCCATGGCCCAGAAGGCATGCGATTCCAGCCGCCGCAGACGGCTCAGCAATGCAATCGCGTCGGTGGCGGTCGGGGACTGCCGGACCGCGGCCGGGTTGCAGGACACGCGCACGAATCCGGCCTCCGTCAGGGGACAGGTCGCCCAGCCGTTCCGGCGCACGCCGCCGAACCAGGACTTCGCCGCGCCGTGGTGCACGTGGTTGGGCCACGTGAGGGCGATGAGCACGTTGACGTCGAGCAGCCGCGTCACGGCCACTCGCTCAGCGCCTTCCGCACGTCCTCGCTGGTGATCGGCGCCGCATCCGCGGGTACGGGGAACACCGGGATGCCGTCGTCGGCCCGGTCGCCGGCCCCGGTCCCCCTGAAGCCCCGCCTGGCCAGATCCGACACCGCGCTCCCGAGGCTGACGCCGCGCCGCGCGGCCAGCGCCCGCGCGACCGCCAGCACATCGTCGTCGAGGGTCAAGGTGGTCCGCATGGCCGCATCATAGCATCATGTCATCTTCAAGGCGCCTTCAGCAGGGCCGACAGCACGGAATGCTGAGTCTTGCTTTGCTCGTCCACGCGCCCCGTGAGAATATCGACCTTGCTGTCGAGGGCGTCGATCTTCTCGGTGTTGTTGTCGATCTTCTTGCTGTTCCGCAGCCCGACAACGGCGGCGATCACGGCTCCGACGGCGCCCCCGAGCGAAATGAACAAACCAATCAACACCGCTGCATCATTCAATTCTTACCTCCACCGGGGGCGACTCGGGACGGCGTCGCGGGCGACGCGTCCGGCCGAAAGCGCGTCACGTCGTCCATGAGTCCAAGCGTAGCACGCGCCGCGCGGGCGCGGGAAGCGGCCCCGCCCTACGGCGCGGGCGGCCGCCGCACGTTGAGGTCGCGGTCGAGGTGGACGGTGGCGCCGCCGAGGCCCGAGCCGGGGCGGCGCGTGTAGCGCATGTCGGAGATGGTGACGACCCAGCCGTCGGGCGTCTCGGCGACGGTGTAGGCGGGGAAGCGCTTCCAGACGGCCATGCCCCGCACGTGGGGGGCGGTCAGGGCGGCCTCGACGACGGGGCCCTCGGGGCCGCGGGGCACGGGGTCGGCGGTGCGGCGCAGGGGCGGCGAGGCCAGCCAGTCGAGCTCGTAGAAGCGGTAGACGTCGGGGTAGACGGCGACGATGCCGCGGCGGAAGAGGTTGCCGGGCACGGGAATCGCCAGCATGTCGACGGGCGCCGCCCCCACCTGCCGCGCGAGCAGCCCCGCCGTCTGCCCCTCGGCGGCCCGCGACGCCGCCGCCATGCCCCCCGCGTAGAGGGCCACCGCGGCGATGCACGCGGCCGCCACCCGCGGCAGGTGCCCGCGTCCGCGCCCCGTCGCCCGCAGCCACACGATGGCGGCGAGGCCCGCCCCCCAGGCGAGGGCGGTCGGCGGGGGGGTGTCGGCGAAGCGGCCGAACCCGATGACGATCGCCGTCACCGCCGTGGCGGCCGAGGCCAGCAGCGCCCACCCCGCGGCGCTCGCCCACGTCGCCGGCGAGGCCAGCACCACCGTCAGCCCCGCCAGCAGCCAGACCCACGGGTCGATGATGAACAGGGCGTCGCCGTAGAACCACGCGTCGTCGAACGGCATCAGGAAACGCACGCCGTACGTGTTCAGCCAGTCGAGCAGGGGGTGGCTCCACACCCCCGCCGCCGTCAGCCGCAGCAGCGGCCCCGCCCGCGCCGTCGGCCCGCGGCCCCGCAGCTTCGCCCACAGCCGGTCGAGCGCGAGCAGGGCCGCCGTCAGCAGCGGCGGCAGCACCGCCATCGCCAGCACCCCGTGCGTCCAGCCGCGGCGGAAGCCGAGCGACAGGTCGCGGCTGACGAACATGGTGACGGCGTCCACGTCGGGGGCGTTGGCCGCGAGCACCCCGGCCGCCAGGGCCACCGCCCCCGCGCCGTCGCGCAGCTTCGTCCGGGCGAGGGTGGCGCCGACCAGGGTGTGGGCGAGGGGGTCCATGGCTGGGGCGGTCGATGGCGGGTATCGCGCGGGGCCGTCCCGCGGGCTGCTGCGGGGCGGCTCGGGCGCGGTCCCGCCCGCCGGATCGAGGCAATCTTAAGGCAAACGGCGCGCCTTCCGTCGAGGCGGCGCCGGGGGGGCGGTCTTCGCCGAAAGCGCGTCAGGCGGCGTCGCGGTCGCGGCGGCCGGCGAGGAAGCCCTCGAGGGCGCCCTCCAGCTTGGCCATGCGCTCGCGCAGGTCGCCCAGGCCGCGCTGCACTTGGTCGAACCGGTCGTTGAACTGCTTGTGCAGCTCGTCGAACCGCTTGTTCATGCCGTCGAGGCGGTCGTTGAACTGCTTGTTCATGCCGTCGAGGCGGTCGTTGAACTGCTTGTTCATGCTGTCGAGGCGGTCGTTGAACTGCTTGTTCAGCTCGTCGAAGCGCTTGTTCACGCCGTCGAGACGGTCGTTGAACTGCTGGTTCATGCCGTCGAGCCGCTTGTTCAGCGCCTGCATGTCTGCGCGGGCCTCGCGGCGCTGCTCGCGCATGTCGAACCGCAGCCACGCGAAGAGCGCGACGAGCAGGGCGGGGGTGATCCAGGCGGCGATGTCGTCCATGAATCCAAGCGTAGCACGCGCCGCGCGGGCGCGGGAAGCGGAGGCGAAGCGCTCTCGGCCGCCCGGATTTGAAGTAGACTGGGCAATACGGCGTGGGCGGCGACGGTGCCCCGCCGAGCACTTCGAGACCGGAGGCATCATGGCAGCAACCGCCGCGTCGCAACCGGAGGTGCGCGCGCACCCCGTGGCGCCCTCCAGCGTGGCGAGGCAGATTCTGTGGCTGCGGCAGGATCTGGACACCACGCCGATGCACGTGCTCAAGCTCGTCTACCTGTGCCACGGCTGGATGTTGGGCATCCACGGCGACCCGCTCATCAGCGAGCCGGTCGAGGCGTGGCCGTACGGTCCCGTCGTCCCGACCCTGTACCACCGGTACAAGAAGTTCGGCGGCGGCATCATCGTTGGAGAGCAGGTCGCCGAGCAGCCCGGCCTGGATGCCTCGGCGGCCGCCCTGATCGAGAGCATCGAAGCCGTGTACCGGCCGTGTTCGGCCTTCCAGCTCTCCGCTCTGACTCATCAACCGGGCACGCCTTGGGATGTCACCCGCCGGAAGAGCGGCATCGGATCGGTGATTCCAAACGCCCTGATCCGCGAGCACTACCGGGGTTTTCTCGGATGAGCGGTGCCGAGAGAGCCGCCCAGCAGACGCTCGAGGCCGTACAACAGTCAGTCGAGACCGCTCTCAGGCAACTGCGGTCGAGCGACGAACGCACGCCCCTGACGACCGAGCAAATCGACTACATGATCGCTTCGGCTATCGCCAGGGAACTTCCCGCCGCAGTCGCCGAGGCGCTCCCCGCCGCAGTCGCCGAGGCGCTCCCCGCCGCAGTCGCCGGGGCGCTTCCCGCCGCAGTCGCCGAGGCGCTCCCCGCCGCAGTCGCCGGGGAATCCCGGGCCCGAAGAAAGCGGCGGGTCGAGCGCTTGTGGCTCGGGCTGCAGCGCTTGGGCTACGTCGTTGCTCCGCTCGCCGGCTTGACCGTCATGTGGCGCGCCTGCGCATAGCGGACCGCAGGGGGGCCGCCGTGGATGGCTCCGGGGGGCTTCGCCGGCCGGAGTACCAGCTACCCCGCGTCGGGGGCGGGGGCGGGCCGTTCGGGGGGCGGGGGCGCGCCGAGCAGGTGGCGGTAGAGGTCGTCGAAGCGGCCGTTCAGGGCGTCGAAGCGGCCGTTCATGCGGTCGAAGCGCTCGTCGAAGTGTCCGCGCAGGGCGTCGGCGTCGGCGCGGGTGCGCTCGTCGAGCCTCTCGAGGCCGACTTCCAGCTTCGCGACGCTCGCGCAGATGGCGGCGTGGGCCGCCTCGTTCTGCTTCTCGTAGCTCTCGAAGCGCTCGGTCATCGCCGCGAGGCGCTCGCGGCCGGCCTCTTCCGCCGCGTCGAAGCGCCTCTCCATCGCCGCGAAGCGCTCGCGGTTGGCGTTTTCCGCCATCTCGAAACGCTCGCGGTTGGCAGTTTCGGCCGCCTCGAAGCGCCGGTCGATCGCCGCGGAGCGCTCGCGGCTGGCATTTTCCGCCATCCCGAAGCGCTCGTTCCAGCGCTGGTCGGCCGTCCCGAAGCGCTCGTTCCAGCGTTGGTCGGCTGCTGCGAACTGCTTGTCGACCGCCGCGAACTGCTTGTCGACCGCCGCGAACTGCTTGTCGATGTTCCGCTCCAGGGCGGTGAACCGGCTTCCCATCACGCGCCACACGGCCACGAACAGCCCGACCCAGCTCGCTATCGCCGTCAGCCCCGTCCCGATCACCGCCAGTATGGTCATGTCCATCGTCGTCCGCTCCCTCCCGGCCGGTGCCCCGCGGGGCCGGCCCCCGCGGCCGTCGCCGGCCGGCTCGAAGCGATCTAGAAGCAAACGGCGTGCCGCCCGCGCGGTCAGCCGGCCGACCGGCCGTCGCCGCGGACGCGGGCCAGCAGGTCCGCCGCCGTCGCGCACTCGATGATCCAGTCGCCGACCCGGGCGAGGCGGTCCGCGTCGGCGACCCCGGCCAGGGCGGCGGCCAGCCCCTCGGCGGCGCCGGCGTCGAACTTCCGCGCCGCCTGACGGCAGAGCAGCGCCCGCTCTTGCTCGAGGCCCTGGGCGCGTCCCTTCTCGATGCCCTGCTCGAGGCCCTCGGCGCGGCCCTTCTCGAGCCATTTGCCGGTCCATGCCTGGATGTTCTCTTCCAGCATCGTCTGCGTCTCCTGCAACTGCGCCACCGGGTCCTGCCCGGCCGCCGGAAACCAATCCGAGTCCCACAGCCCCGCGAGCAACGCCGCGAACACCCGCTTCAAGTGGTCGTCGCCCACCGAACGCAGGAGGTCCATCAGCCCCTTCAGCGGCCCGGCGACGCGCGCCTCGTGCCGCGTCTTCTCCAGGCCGACGAGGGCCGACACCAGGTTGCCCGGCGGGAGGTCCGCGTCGGCCGCGCGGGCCGCGTCCAGGAGATAGTATCGCTGAGACGGCTGGTACGGCGCCAGCAGTCCGCTCCCCCCCGCCACCAGCTCGCGCATCTCGACCGGGGCCGTCCAACGGCGGCGGCCGTTGTAGATGACGACGGGGAGCACCGGCGGGAGGGTCCCGCGCCCGCGGAGGGCGCCGTCGGCGGCCAGGCGCTCGTAGAGCAGGCCGGTGTAGGTCAGCATGCGCACCGCCATGGCCCGGTCGACGGTGGACTGGAACTCTAGGAGCAGCATCAGGTAGAGCCGGCGGCCGTCGCGGAAGCGGACGCGCCAGACCAGGTCGCCGTGCCTCTGCTGCTGGAGGTTCCGGCTGACGAAGCCGGTGGGCAGGGACTCCATTTCGTCGAAGTCGAGGTCGTCGCTCCAGCTTCGGGCGACGAAGCCGTCGAGCAGGTCGCGGACCATGCGGGGGTGTGAGAAAAGCGCCTTGTAGGCGGAGTCGTGCATACGCGCTCCTTTGACGTCCAGAGTCCGTCGGTCCGGCGGCCGGCCGACGGGAGTTCAGGAGCAAGAATGGGGCCAACGCGGAAAGGCCCCGTGCGCACGGGGGAACGGGCGGGCGGCGCGGGGCCGGCGGCGCAGGAACTGCCACCCGGGGGCGGCGCGGGGGTGGCGGGGACTTCAACGTGCCGGGCTGACGGCGTATCGGCGGGGCACGCGCCGCGCGGGGTCGGACAGCGGGGTCGGGCGGGTCCTCGACCCGTGCCGGCGCCGGCCCGGGTCGTGCGGGCGCTGGAAGCGGCGGCGCCGAGGGGGGCGGTCTTCGCCGAAGGGCCGGGGCGGTTCAGGCCGCGACCTGAGTCGAAGCGTAGCACGCGCCGCCCGGGGCGGGCAGCGGCAACCAACCGCCGACCAGCTCGGCGCATGATCGCCCGCGCCGCGCGGGGTCGGGCAGCGGGGTCGGGCGGACCCTCGACCCGTACCGGCACCGGCCCGCGTCGCGGCGGGCGCGGGCGAGCGGGCATCCCCGCCTCGCCCGCCGGCAGCCTGTCGCCCGCGCCGCGGCGGGCGCGGGAGAGCGGGGCGGATCCACCGGCCGTCCCGCGCCGGCCCGGCCGGCAACCGCCCCCGGCGCCCCGGCACCCCCGGCACCCCCGGCACCCCCGGCACCCCGGCGCCCCCGGCACCCCCGGCGCCCCCGGCACCCCCGTCACCCGTATGCGCCGGCCGCAGCACTTGGCGTAGACTGCCGGCGACACGGCGCGGCCGGCGGCGTGGGACGCGTCGCACGGAGCCGCCGCGGGGAGGGGTCGCGATGCCCGACACGCCCATCGTCCGCCGCCTCCGCCGGCTGGTGGCCGAGGCGCAGAAGGCCCTGGAGGCCGCCGAGGCCCTGCCCGCCCCGGGGCGTCCCCCGCCCGGCACCCCGACGGCGCCGGCCGGCGGCGGTCGGCCGTTCACCCCGCTCGACCTCGCCCGCGGGATGATCGGCGTCACCGAAGCCGCCGGCGAGGCCGACAACCCGCAGGTCGTGGCCTTCCTGCGGGCGTGCCGCCCCGAGGTCACCGACGACGAGGTGCCGTGGTGCTCGGCGTTCGTGTCGTGTGCTGCCGGGTGGCCGGCTTCGAGCGGTCGCGCAGCCTCAGGGCGCGCTCGTGGCTCGACGTCGGCGCCGAGGTCCGCGGCCCCGCCGACGCGCGGCCCGGCGACGTGGCGGTGTTCTCGCGCGGCCGCCTGCCGCAGCCGGGCCCCGAGGTCCGCCAGGCGCCGGGGCACGTCGCGTTCGTGGCCGAGGCGCCGCGGCCGGGCGCGAAGCGCATCAAGGTCGTCGGCGGGAACCAGAGCGACCGCGTGTCCGAGGCGCGGTACTCGACGGGCCGGGTGCTCGGCTTCCGGCGGCTTGGGCCGGGGCGGGGCCGGGCCTGAAGACCGGCGTCGGCGGGGCCGGGTCCCGCGGCCGTCGCCCGCCGCTACCCCGCGTCGGGGGCGGGGGCGGGCCGTTCGGGGGGCGGGGGCGCGCCGGGCAGGTGGCGGTAGAGGTCGTCGAAGCGGCCGTTCAGGTCGTCGAAGCGGTCGTGCCGCCCGCGCGGTCAGCCCGGCCGACCGGCCGTCG
>CAXXTG010000185.1:0-26057 GCA_963666855.2 Vicinamibacterales bacterium | reverse complement strand
AGCGAGCCCGACAGACAGCCAGGCTGTGCAGAACGCCGTCACGACGGCGCCCGGCTTGGATCCGGTGATGCCCGAACGGGCCGACCTGGAGTTGGCCGACACCCCGCCGCCGCTCCCCGCCGCCGGCTTGGTTCCCCGTCGCGACCGGGGCGGGCCGATGACCACCGACAAGCCGCCGACGGCGCCCGCCGCCGGGAACGGAGCCGCGGCCCCGTTCCCGAGCCGGAACGTGCTGGCCGCGGTCAGCGCGGTCATCGTGGTGCTCGACCAGGTCACCAAGCAACTGGTGCGGACGGGCATCGCGCTCTACGACTCGGTCGAGGTCATACCCGGCCTGCTGAACCTGGTGCACGTGCGCAACACGGGGGCCGCGTTCGGCTTCCTGAACCTCGCCGACATCCCCTACAAGCAGGCGCTGATGACGGGCATGGCCCTGCTCGCCCTCGCCGCCGTCGGCTGGTTCGCGTCGCAGGTCGGCCCGCGGGCGGCGCTCGCGCGGGCGGGCCTCGCCCTGATTCTCGGCGGGGCCGTCGGCAACCTGATCGACCGGGCCCTGGTGGGCCACGTGGTCGACTTCGTCGACGTGTACTGGGGAAGCGTGCACTTCTGGGCGTTCAACGTGGCCGACTCGGCGATCACGGTCGGGGCCGGGCTGCTGATCCTGGACCTGATCCGGAGCCCCGACGATGTATCCACTGCTGTTTGAGCTCGGCCCCCTCAACATCTACAGCTACGGCGTGCTCCTGGGCGGGGCGTACTTCCTGGCCCTGTGGTACGCCCTGCAGCGGGCCCGCCGCGCCGGCCTGGACGGCCAGCGCATCGTGGACCTGGGCATCGTCGGCATCATCAGCGCCGTCATCGGGGCGAAGCTGATGCTGCTGGTGGTCGACTTCGACCGCTACGCCGCCGACCCGTCCCAACTGCTGGCGCTGGTGCAGGCGGGCGGGGTGTTCTACGGCGGGCTGCTGCTGTCGGTGCCGATGTGCTGGTGGTACATCCGCCGCAACGGGCTGCCCCTCTGGACCACCTGCGACCTGTTCGCGCCCGGCATCGCGCTGGCCCAGGGGGTGGGGCGGATGGGCTGCCTCCTCGCGGGGTGCTGCTACGGCCGGCCGACGGAGGCGCCGTGGGGCGTCACGTTCTCGAACACGCTGGCCGCCGCCAACAGCGGCACCCCCCTGGGCGTGGCCCTGCACCCGACCCAGGCGTACGAGTCGGCCGCGGCCCTCCTGATACTGGGCGTCCTCCTCGCCGGCGAGCGGCGGTGGCGGGCGTTCCCCGGCCGGACGTTCTGGACCTACCTGCTGCTCTACGGCGCGGCCCGCATCGTCATCGAGCTCTTCCGCGGCGACCCCCGCGGCATGGTCTTCGACACGCTGCCGACCTCGCAGTTCGTCTCGGCCCTGATCGTGCCCGCGAGCGTCGTCATGCTGGTGCGGCTCGGACGGCGCGGCGCGGCGGCGGCCGCGGTCTCTCCGCCGCCTTCCGCGAAACGAAGGAAGTAGCCGCCGTGCCGGAAAACCGCGCCGCAGGCAACCGGCGACGCCTCCCCCCGGGGCGGCGTCGCCCTTCGGCTGCAAGTGCCCGCTGCGCGCCCCGCACGAAATCGGTAGCCGAACCTGTACCCAGGGGTAGCTGGTTGGGGACGACGACCGTCACAGGGCCCGCCAACCGGACTCGGACGCAGCCCTTCTTCCGCGGCGCCCTGCGCTTGTCGCTTGGCAGGGTCGTTTCCGTCACCGTCCTCTAGGAGTCTGCGCCGTCCCGCAGTTCAAAGGCGAAGGTCATGGCGACGAGCTGAGTGTAGCCGTGCCACAGCACCTGCGCGCCGGGCGGGTCGCGAGGGCGCCCGAGCCAGCCGCCGAGGCGGGCCGTCAGACCGACGGCGTCTCCGAGCGTCTTGGCGGGCGGCAGCTTGCGGGAGCGGGCGAAGGTGTCGAGCACGCGCAACTCGCCGTCGGAGAACAGCAGGTCGGGCGGCGGGTCGGGCGTCTCGCGCCCGAGCTGCATCATCAACTGGATCCGCCATCCCACCACCATCTTGATGGCAATCGCCCGCTCGAGCCGCTCCGCCGTGTGGTGCTGCAACTCTTCGACCTTGCAGCCGGACTTCAGCACCCGGAAGTAATCCTCGATGCGCCAGCGCAGGGTATACCAGTGCAGGATGCGCGCGGCGTCGTCGGGGTTGCTCACCGGCAGCGTGGTCAGCAGGAACCACTCCAGCGGCTCGGCCCCCGCCGCCGGCTCTTCCTCGCGCGCATGGACGACGGCCAGCTCGACCGGCGCGGCGGTGCCGGGGCACGGCAGCGCCACCGCCTCGTAGCGCAGGGTCATCTCGGCGACGCGCGCGGCCCGGCCGTCCTTGCGGGCCTGTTTGCTCGCCTTCACCCGCGCGCTCAGTCGCCGCACCTCGACCCGGCAGCCGCCGCGCGCGGGCGCGTTGCGCACCTCGGCGAACAGGCGGCGCGGGACCGTGCCGCCGTCGGCCGTCTTCTCCCGGCCGAGGACGCGGTCGACCTTCGCCCGGACCAGCAGGTCGACCCGCGGGGCGTTCGCCCGGCGGTCGATGAACAGGTCGAGGAAGTCGGCCTCGCGGTCCATCGTGCACACCACCCGGGTCTTCGGCATCCGCTCCGCCGCCGCCGCGCAGTCGCGCAGCCCCTCGACCCAGCGGAACGACTTCCGCTCCTCCCGCGGCTTCGGCTTGCCTTTCTCCCCGGGGTCCGGGGGCGCGGGCGCGTCGAAGTCGGCCCGCAGGACGCCCAGCGGCACCCCGTCGGGATTGACCGCCAGCGTCGTGTGCAGTTCCAGGCCGCGGGCCACCGCGCCGGTCTGGTTCGAGCCGATGCTGCCGAGCCCCCCGGTCTGGCCGCGCCGGGTGAAGTTCAGCCGCGTGCCGTCCTGGATGCACAGCACCGTGTCGTGCGCGCACATCCGCCGCAGCGTGCGCTCCCGGTGGGGGGCGAGAATGTTCTCGACCGTCACCGCGCTCTCAGCGGGCTGGTCGATCAGCCGGTAATGGCCCTTGACCGCGGCCCGCGACCCGTTCGTGGCCCCGGTGATGGCCCGCGTCGGAGATTCGCCCATCTGCTCGGCGCTCAGGACCAGGCGCGCGCTCAACCGCGCGTCGCCCAACTGCGCCCCCCCGAACTCGTTCTCCGCCCAGGACGCGGCGTCGAGTCCGTCGCCCATCTCCAGCGGCGCCAGCGGCGCCACCCCCGGGGCGGGCGTCGAGAGCAGGTCGCGCCACCCCGGCTCCAACGCATACATATACACCGCCTTGCGCGTTTCCGCCGACGCGTGCGTGCGGTCCTGGCGCCCGCGTCCGCTGGTCTCGCCCACGCGAACCCAGTTCGCCGCCCGCACGCTCGCCCCCGTCTGCGCCGTCTCGTCGACGAACGTCTCCAGCAGCCAGGGGCGGTAGCCGTAGAGACGCTCGAAGTCGTCGCCGACCGCCCGGGCGGCCCGGCCCAACACGTGGGAGGCCAGGTTGCGGCACGCGATGCCGGGGCGCACCAGCAGCCGGCACAGGCCCAGCACCCGGTGCAGATGGGTGCGCCGGTGCGCGTCGTCCCAGCCGATCCAGGCGTCGCGGGCGCGCAGGTGCCGCGCACTCGCCGCGAACCCGACCCCGCCCAGCCAGCCATGCGCCGAGCCGACCAGATACCGCAGTTGCGGGCCGACGAAGGGGCCGGCGCCCCGCGGGTGCTCGTGAGCCATCAGCGTGTTCCAGATCCGGCGCTCCTCGTCGGTCTCCACCCGCAGCAGCGCCAGGTCCCGGACCTCGCCGACGGTGGCGGGCACGTCAATCGCCGGCGCCACCGGGTGCGGAAGCA
Source organism: Vicinamibacterales bacterium (assembly GCA_963666855.2). Classification (GTDB taxonomy): domain Bacteria; phylum Acidobacteriota; class Vicinamibacteria; order Vicinamibacterales; family UBA8438; genus JAJEEA01. The sequence goes on along the minus strand of CAXXTG010000185.1, from coordinate 22,221 downwards.
CCTGCGGACGCCGGGGGCCGCCGCGCGGGGACCGGCTCCGCGGCAGTGCGATGTGGCCCGCCGACTCGAGGTCGGCCAACGCCGCGCAGCAGCTCGCGCGCTGCCACCCGCCGCGTCCGTCGCGGAAATCGAACGCTTCGCAGACGCGGTCGGCGACCTGCCCGATGCCGCAGACGCCCTGCGATACCGCCCCGTCCAACACGTCGCGCAGCTTGCCGAGGTCACCCCGCAGGCTGCGCCCGACTTGATTCTGAGTCTCCATGCCCGCCACATGAAGTCCAGTAAAAAATTATGGGGCACGGGCAGGGCTAGGTCCCCCCGACGCCCTCGTGAGTGTCGGTGCAAGGCGGAGCTCCGCTACCGACCGTTAGCCGGCCCGCCGCCGATGCCCCCTAGCGAAGCGGAGCGGCTCGAGGTCACGGCCGCGCATGACGGCGCGCGCCTCGATCACTTCGTCACCGCCGTCCTGCCCGAGCGGTCGCGGTCGCAGATCCAGCGGCTGATCCGAGGGGGGCACGTGCGGCTGAACGGAAGGACGGTACGCGCGAGCCACGCCGTGCACGCTGGGGATGTCGTCGACCTGGAGGTCCCCCCCGCCGCGCCGTCGACGCCGGGGCCGGAGGATCTGCCTCTGACGGTCCTGCACGACGACCCCGACCTCGTGGTCGTCGACAAGCCGGCCGGCATGGTCGTGCATCCCGCGGCGGGGCACGAGCGGGGGACCCTGGTGAACGCCCTGCTGCACCACGTCGCCGGGCTCAGCGGCATCGGCGGCGAAGAGCGCCCCGGCATCGTGCACCGCCTCGACCGGGGCACGTCGGGGGCGATGGTCGTCGCGAAGCACGACGCCGCCCACGCGGAGCTCTCGCGGCAGTTCGCGGACCGCGAGGTCGACAAGGAGTACCTGGGCCTGGCGTGGGGCCTGCTGAACGCGGGCCGGCGCATCGACGCCCCCCTCGGCCGCGACCCCGCCGACCGCAAGAAGATCTCGACCCGGGCCCGGCGCGCCCGCTCCGCCGTCACCCGCATCACCGGCGCGGAGCGGCTGCGGGGCCTGACCCTCGCCACCATCGCCATCGCCACCGGCCGCACCCACCAGATACGCGTGCACCTCGCGAGCATCGGCCACCCCATCGCGGGCGACGCCCTCTACGGCGGGGTCCGCCGCCATCTCGCGGCCGACCACCGGGCGCTGGCCTCGCTCGATCGGCCGTTCCTCCACGCGTGGCGCCTCGCGTTCAGGCACCCGCGCGACGGACGAAGGGTGGCGTTCGAGACGCCGCTGCCGGGCGACCTGCAGGCGGTGGTCGACGACCTGCGCCGCCGCCGGCCCGGGAGCGACGGCTGAAAATTACTGAACGGTGCCGTGGACGCCCGGCGCGTCGCCGCCGGCGCCGGCCACCGGGGGCCGGGCGGCCGGCGGCTGCAGGACCCGCTCGAGCACCTCGTCGATGGTGGAGACGAGGTGGATGGTCATGTCGCGGCGGAGGTCGTCGCTGAGATCCTCGTTGACGTTCTTCTCGTTCCGCTTCGGCAGGAGCACCTCGGCGACCCCGTGGCGGCGGGCCGCCAGCACCTTCTCCTTGATGCCGCCGACGGGCAGGACGCGGCCCGACAGGGTGATCTCGCCGGTCATCGCGACGTCGCCGCGCACGGGCCGGCCCGTCAGCTCGGACGCCACCGCCGCGGCCATCGTCACCCCCGCCGACGGCCCGTCCTTGGGGATCGCGCCGGACGGGACGTGGAGGTGGATCTCGGCGTCCTGGTAGAAGGCGGCGTCGACCCCGTAGGCGGCGGTCTGGCCGCGGAACCACGAGAGGGCGGCGCGGGCCGACTCCTTCATGACGTCGCCGAGGTGCCCGGTCAGGGTCAGGCTGCCCTTGCCGGGCATGCGGGTCGCCTCGACGAAGAGCACGTCGCCGCCGGCCGGCGTCCACGCCAGCCCGAGGGCGACGCCGGGGTTGCGGGTCCGCTCGGCCACCTCCTCGTCCTCGAAGCGCGGCGCCCCGAGCATGTCGCCGACGGTGTCCGGCGTGATCTCGACCGGCTCGTCGTTCCCCTCGGCGTGCCGGCGCGCCACCTTGCGGCACAACGCGCCGATCTCGCGCTCGAGGTTCCGCACCCCCGCCTCGCGCGTATAGCCGTGGACGACGGCCCGCAGCGCCCCGTCCGAGAACGCGATCTGCCCGCCCGTCAGCCCGTGGTTCCCGACCTGCCGCCCGACGAGGTGCTCCTTCGCGATTTGCAGCTTCTCGTCCTCGGTGTAGCCGGGCAGCTCGAGCACCTCCATGCGGTCGCGCAGGGGCGGGGCGATGGGGTCGAGCACGTTGGCGGTGGTGATGAACAGCACCTCGGAGAGGTCGAACGGCACGTCGAGGTAGTGGTCGCGGAAGGTGTTGTTCTGCTCGGGGTCGAGCACCTCGAGCAGGGCCGACGAGGGATCGCCGCGGAAGTCCGCCCCCAGCTTGTCGATCTCGTCGAGGATGAACACGGGGTTCTTCGATTCGGCGCGGCGCAGCCCCTGGATGACCTGCCCCGGCAGGGCCCCGATGTAGGTGCGCCGGTGCCCGCGGATCTCCGCCTCGTCGCGCATCCCCCCGAGCGAGACGCGGACGAACTTGCGGTCGAGCGAGCGGGCGATCGACTTCGCGAGCGAGGTCTTGCCGACCCCCGGGGGGCCGACGAAGCAGAGGATGGGCCCCTTCATGGCGGGGTTCAGCTTGCGCACCGCGAGGTACTCGAGGATGCGCTCCTTCGCCTTGTCGAGCCCGCTGTGGTCGTCGTCGAGCACCCCGCGCGTGCGCGGGAGGTCGATGACCTCGTCGGTCCGCACGTTCCACGGCAGGACCACGAGCCAGTCGATGTAGGTCCGCGACACGGTGTACTCGGCCGCCGCCACCGGCATGCGGGACAGGCGGTCGAGCTCGCGCAGGGCCTCCTTCTGGACCGCCTCGGGCATGCCCGCGGCCTCGATCTTCTCCCGGAGCTCCTCGATCTCCTTGGCGTGCTCGTCGCCCTCCCCCAGCTCCTTCCGGATCGCCTTCATCTGCTCGCGCAGCAGGTACTCGCGCTGGCTCTTGCCGACCTCGGACTGCACCTCGGACTGGATCTTCGAGCCCAGCTCGAGGACCTCGACCTCCTTGATGAGCATGCGGTTGAGCTGCTCCATCCGCTCGCGGACGTCGAGGGTGCCGAGCACCTGCTGGCGGACCGAGGTCTGGATGGTGGTCAGGCTCGACGCGATGAAGTCGGCGAGCTTGCCGGGGTGGGCGATGTTGCCGGCGAGGGCCTGGAGGTCGTCGGAGAGCAGCGGCGACAGGGACACCACCTGCTGGAAGTTGCCCTTGACGTTGCGCTGCAGGGCGTCGATGGCGAGGTGATCGGAATCGCGCAGGATCTCCTCGGCCGCCTTGACGCGGGCCCGGATGTACGGCTTCGTCGACAGCACCTCGTCGAGGTGCACGCGCGACTGCCCCTGCACGATGAGGCGCAGGGTGCCGTCGGGCAGCTTGAACATCTTGTGGATGTGGGTCGCGGTCCCGATGGGGTACAGCTCGTCCTGGGCCGGCTCCTCCGTGCCCGGCTCGAGCTGGGTGAAGACCCCGACGAGGCGGCCGTCCGCGATGACCTCCTCGATCAGCCGCACCGAGCTCTCGCGCGCGACCGCCAGGGGCATGAAGGAGTTGGGGAACAGGACCGTGTCGCGCAGGGGCAACACCGGCAGCTCGGCCGGTATCGACACCGGGCCGGGGCTGTCCGAACCGCCTCCATCGAGGAGCTCGGGCTCGTCGCTCATCGTCTGGTCCCTCCCCGTTCCGCCGGCCGGCCGCGCCGGACCCCCGCGTCCGGCCCGCGGACGCCTCCGGCCTCCACCGGGGAGTTTAGCAGCCCGCGGCAAGAAACCGCGCCGCCCCCGGACGCCGGGGGGCCGCCCCCACGGGCGGGCGGCCCCGGAAATCCAGGCGCGTGGATCAGCGCGACGGCGCGCCGAACAACGACACCGCCTTGCTCCGCAGCTCGATCAGACGCTCGCGGTTCAACTCGACCTCGCGCGTCTCCTCGCAGTCGCGGCAGCGCTCGGCGAACGGCAGCGCCCGGAGCCGCGGGCCGGCGATCTCCTCGCCGCACTCGTAGCAGTAGCCGTAGCTGCCCTCGGCCAACCGTTCGAGGGCCGCCGTGATCTTGGTCAGCGTCTCCGCCTTCATCTGGAGCAGCGCGAACTCGATGTCCTCGTGGATGTCCGCCTCCGGCATGCCGTTCATACCGGTCGGGCGCTGCCCCCCCGAGCGCGTCGCATCGGCGCGCACGTCGCGGATCCGGTGCTTCAACTCGCCCGCGATCTCGCCGCGGCGTTCCTCGAGCATGCGGCGCAGCTCGTCGAACCGCGCTGCCGTCATGCCCCGTGCGTCAGTGTTCATCTCGTGGCCCCTCCCCAAGCCCGTGGAGCTGCGCGATCGATGGGTTCCGATGCCTCCAGGCGCGGCCTGCCGCGTACCCCGGCGGCAGCCTCACAGAATTACCAAGCAAATTCGATGCCAACTTACGGAAACCGGTACACCGTCCGTCCGACCCCTGGACGAAGCGACGGAAGCTGGAACTGACGGCGGCGGACGCCGGCACGGCCGCCCCCCCCGAGCCGCGTTTCACCGATTGCGGCGGGCTGCCGGCGCCATTGGAAGCCTTGTTCCTGATGGTTAGACGACGGTTTGCCCCGTAGAGTTTCAAAACTCGGAACGGAATGTCACCGTACGAGGGCGGCACCGGCGCCCGGACGGGAAGAGCGGCCCTCCGGAAGCGCGCGCCCGGCCGCGCTACGGCCCGCCGGCCGCGGGATTCCGCGGAGGGTGCGCCGAGGGCCGCCGGAATAGTAGAATGCCCCGGCGGATTGCCCGGCCGGCGGGAAACTGCGGTTGCGGACGCCGCAACCCCGTGTTCCGCGACGTCGCCGGGGGGCGTCCCCGGGCCGGCCCCCGCCACGCTCCTCCGGCCCGCCCGAGAGACACATGAGCGCACCCGTCTGTCCCTTGTGCCGCCGACGCCGGGCGCGCCGGGCGTGCCCCGCGGTGGGGCGGGGCATCTGCACCGTCTGCTGCGCCACGAAGCGGCTGACCGAGATCCGCTGCCCGTCCGACTGCCGCTATCTCGCGTCGGCCAAGAGCCACCCCCCCGCGGTGGTGCAGCGCCAGCACGAACGCGACGCCCGCTTCCTCCTCTCGATCGTGGCGGAGCTGCCGCCGCAGCAGTACGAGCTGTTCTTCTTCGTACAGAACCGGCTGCACGACGTCGCCCGGACCGCCGACCCGCCGCTCGACGACCGCACGGTCCGCGAGACGGCGGAGGCCCTCGCGAGGACCTACGACACCGCGAGCAAGGGCATCATCTACGAGCATCAGGCCCCGTCGCTGCCGGCCGAGCGCCTGTCACGGGCCCTCAAGCCGCTGCTGGACGACCCCGCCGGGGCAGGCCGCCCGACGGCGGCCGAACGCGAACTCGCGGCGGTGCTGCGGTGCGTCGAACGCGCCGCGGCGGGGGCCGAGGCGGCCCTCGGGGGCGGCGGCCGCGCGTATCTGGAGCTCGCGGGGCGCGTCGCCCGTTCGTCCCCGGCCGCGGCCGGGCAGCCCGCGTCCGGCCGCGACGGAGGGACCGGCGACCAGCCGCTCGTCATCATCCCGTAGACCGGTCCGCCGGCGGGCGCCGGGGGCGCCGGCCGACGCCGGGGAGCCGCACCGGGGGGGCCGGGGTCCGCTGAAGCTCCGAGCGGGATCCGGCGGGGAAGCCGGGCCTTCTGGTATAATATTGGGTTTCTATCGGTGGACCCGGAATCGACATCATGGCAAAGCGTTGCGACATCTGCGGCAAGGGCCCGGCCGTCGGCCGGAACATCAGCCACGCCCACAACGTCACCCGGCGGCGGTTCGAAGCCAACATCCAGCGGGTCAAGGCGGTGATCGGCGGCGGGGTCCGGCGCATCCGCGTCTGCACCCGCTGCCTCCGGTCGAACCGCGTGGTCAAGGCGGCGTAGCGGCCCATGCCCCGCCAGGCCGTCCGCACCGACGGCGCCCCGGCCGCCATCGGCCCCTACTCGCAGGCGGTGCGGGCGGGGTCGCTGCTGTTCGTCTCGGGCCAGATTCCCCTCGACCCCGCCACCGGCGAGGTCGTCGACGGCGACGTCGCCGCCCAGACCCACCGGGTCATGCGGAGCCTGGGCGCCGTCCTCGAAGCGGCGGGGGCGGGCTTCGACCGGGTGGTGCGCACCACCATCTACCTGACGGACCTGGACGCGTTCGCGCGGGTGAACGAAGCCTACGGCGGCTACTTCGACGACCCCGCGCCGGCCCGGGCCACCGTCGAGGTCGCCGCGCTGCCCAAGGGCGTCGAGGTCGAGATAGACGCCGTCGCGTATCTGGGAGAGCCCCCGGCCGGGTCCGCCGCCGGCGGCGATCCCGGCGCGGCCTGACGGCCGGAGGCGGCGCCGGCGGGACCGCGCGGCCCGCGCCTCCGCTCGCCGGGAGACGGCCCCCGGCCGCCCGCGCCGCTCCGCGGCCGGGATCTTCTACCCCGGGCTCATCATCCGCTCGACCTCGAGGACGCCGGAGACGGCGCGGACCACCTTGACGATGCGCTGGAGGTGCTTCAGGTCGGTGATTTCGATGGAGACGTTGATGCGTCCGTGATGGTCGCTGCTGGCCGCCTCGATCTTGAGGACGTTGGTCCTGAGCCCGGCGATCTTCGAGGTCACGTCGGCCAGGATGCCCTGCCGGTCCTCGACCTGGATGCCGAGCTGGACCACGAAGCCCTCCCCGCCGGCCTGCTTGTCCCACACCACGTCGATCCGGCGCTCGGGGTCGTAGAGGAGGTTCAGCACGTTGGGGCACCGGGCCGCGTGCACCGAGACGCCCTTGCCCCGCGTCACGTAGCCGACGATCTTCTCGCCCCGTATCGGGTTGCAGCACCGGGCGCGGAAGACCATCAGGTCGTCGAACCCGCGCACCTTGACCTTGTCCTCGCTCGGCCGCAGCACGCGGCGCACCACCGTGCCGATGGTCCGGGCCTCGGGCTGCTCCTCCAGGTCGCGGGGGACCAGCTTGTCGAGCACCGACCGCGCCTGCAGCTTGCCGTAGCCGATGGCCGCGAACAGGTCGTCGCCGCGCGTCACCCCGAACTCCTCGGCCACCCGGCCGACCGACTCCGGCGCGAGCACCGACTTGGCGCTGAGGTTGAACCGCCGCAGCTCCTTGTCGAACAGCTTCCGGCCGAGCTCGACCGCGCGCAGCTTCTCCTCGGCGTGGATGAAGTGCTTGATCTTGTTGCGCGCGCGGGAGGTCACGACGAAGTCGAGCCAGTCGCGGCTCGGGGTGTGGCCGGGGGCGGTGACGACCTCGACGATGTCGCCGCTCGAGAGCCGCGTGCGCACCGGCACCATGCGGCCGTTCACGCGCGCCCCCACGCACTGGTGGCCGACGTCGGTGTGGACGCTGTAGGCGAAGTCGATGGGGGTGGCGCCGCGGGGCAGGGCCTTCACCTCGCCCCGGGGGGTGAACGTGTAGACCTCGTCCGGGTAGAGGTTCACCTTCAGGTCGTGGATGAACTCGCCGGGGTCGCGCGGCTCCTGCTGGAACTCGAGGAGCTGCCGCAGCCACGCGAAGTGCCGCTCGTCGGGGTCGACCCCGACCCGCCCCTCCTTGTACTTCCAGTGGGCGGCGATGCCGTTCTCGGCCACCTCGTGCATCTCCCCGGTGCGGATCTGCACCTCGAACGGGACCCCGCCGTCGCTGACCACCGAGGTGTGCAGCGACTGGTAGCGGTTGGCCTGGGGCATCGCGATGAAGTCCTTGAACCGGCCCGGGACCGGCGACCAGGTCTGGTGGATGACCCCGAGCGCCGCGTAGCAGTCGCGGACCGACGTGGTGATGACCCGGAGGGCGACGAGGTCGTAGACCTGCTCGAGGGGGATGCGCTGCCGCTTGATCTTCCGGTGGATGCCGTAGAGCCGCTTGATGCGCGACTCGATGCGGGCGAACGGGATGCGGGCCTCGGCGAGCGTCCGCTCGAGGGTCTCGCGCAGCCGCTGGACCGCCTTCCGGGTCGCCTTGCGGCGCCGCTCGACCCACGCCCGCGTCGTCTCGTAGCTCCTCGGGTCGAGGTGCTTGAAGGCGAGGTCCTCGAGCTCGTCCTTGACCCTCCTCATGCCCAGCCGGTGGGCGATGGGGGCGTAGATGTCGAGGGTCTCCTGGGCGATGACGACGCGGCGCGCCTCGGGCAGGTGGTCGAGGGTCCGCATGTTGTGCAGCCGGTCGGCGAGCTTCACGAGGATGACGCGGATGTCGTCGACCATCGCGAGCAGCATCTTGCGGAAGTTCTCCGCCTGGCGCTCCTCGCTCGTCGCGAAGGAGATGGAGCTGATCTTGGTGACGCCCTCGACGACGTGGGCGACGTCCGACCCGAACAGCTCGCGCACGCGCTCGATGGTGGTCAGGGTGTCCTCGACCACGTCGTGGAGCAGCCCCGCCGCGATCGCCACGTCGTCGAGCCGCATGTCGGCGACGAGGGAGGCGACCTCGAGGGGGTGGACGACGTAGGGCTCGCCGGACCGTCGCTTCTGGCCGGCGTGCTCGGCCGCCGAGAAATCGTAGGCGCGGCGGAGGAGGTCGGTGTCGGCGTTCGGGTTCGAGGCCCGGGCCTTGTCGATCAGGGTGTCGAAGCTGCTCATCGGGAACTCTGCGCGCGTACGGCCGCCGCCGCCGGAGCCCCGCGGCGGCGGAACTCCCCCGAACGCGCCCGCGGGCCGCGCCGCGGCCGTCGGGCCGCGCCGTGCAGGATACCGCGGGTCGGCGGACCGCGAAAACCGCGTTCTTGACTTGACGTTTTTCGCTTCACTATACTGATTTGCCTTTCGTGGGCGCGGCCGCCCGAGGCGGCGGGCGTGCGGTCGCTCCCGACCTGCGGGGAGCCGGCCGGAAAGGCGCCTGCGAGACGTTTCGGACCGGCCCGAAATCCGGCGGCCGGTGTCGAAATCGTCGACGGCCGCACGCTCGGGCGGCGCAGGCAGACGTCACGATCGACGGTGATGAAGGGGACCGTTATGCAAATCCGATCGCTCGCCATCAGACTCGTTCTCGTAGCCCTCGTGGCTCTCTCGACGACATCCTGCTACATGCTCGACCAGCTCCGGGCGCTGCGGGTCATCAAGGACGCGCACACGCAGTATCAGCGCAGCGACTACGTGCTGGCGGCCGAGCTGTACGAGGAGGTCCTGGAGAACGACCCGGACCTGGTCGAGGCCTACTTCTACCTGGCCAACAGCTACGACCAGCAGTTCCGGCCGGCCCTGCGGGGCGAGCCGGAGAACGACGAGATGCTCGACAGGGCCATCGAGAACTACATCACGTCGGCCGAGCGCCAGACCTACCTGGAGCTGCAGACCCTGTCGCTGCAGTGGCTGGTGGAGGCCTACGGCCCCGAGAAGGCGAACGATCCGGCGTCTTCCGAGGTCGTGCTGCAGACGATGATCGACACCGATCCCGAGAACCCGGACAACTACTACCGCCTCGCCAGGCTCTACGAGGACTCGGGACTCTACACCGAGGCCGAGGAGGTGCTGCTGCAGGTCACCGGGGCGCGGCCCGACGACCCCGCCGCGCAGTTGCAGTTGGCGGGCTTCTACAACCGCAACGAGCAGTTCGACGAGACCATCGCGGCCCTTCGGCGGCGCGCCGAGCTCGAGCCGGACAATCCCGAGGCGTACTACACCATCTCGACCTACTACTGGGAGAAGGCGTTCCGCGACTTCACCCTGGACGAAGACCAGGAGATGGAGTACGTCATGCTCGGCCTCGCCGAGACCGACAAGGCCCTCGAGCTGAACGCCGACTACGTCGAGGCCCTGACCTACAAGAACATCCTGCTGCGGATGCAGGCCAACCTCACCGGCAACGTCCGCGAGCGGGAAGACCTGATCGCCCAGGCGGACGAGCTGCGCGACCGGGCCGAAGAGCTGCAGCAGCTTCGGAGCGGCGCCGGCGGCTAGGCGGCTAAAGGCGCCGTCGGGACCGGACCCGGAACTCGTCCCGGCGTCAACCCTTCCGGCCGGATGCGCTCTCCTCCGCGGGGACCGCATCCGGCCTTTGTCGCGTACGGCGGCTTCCGCCGGCACGGACGACCGCCCCCGTTTCGCCCGTGCCGCCCCCTCCCCATCCTTCGACTACCGGACCTGCGCCGACCCCGCGCTACACAAAGTGGCCTGCTGGCCATCCTCCGGCTGGTCGGCTGAACCGGCACACAAAGGCGGGGGCGCCCGTCGGGGTGAACAGACGTGTCCATGTGGGCGGGACGGAGCGCGAGGACGCGTAGTTGCGCACCCCCTGCGGGCAAGGTACCGGCAGGGCCGGTGCCACAACGTGTCGGCGCCCTGCCGCCTTTCGGCCTTCGATGGCCGCCTGCGAGCAGTACCGGCAGGGGCCGGGGCCCACAACGTCTCGGCACCCTCCCGCTCTTCGGCCTCAATGGCCGCCTGAGGGCAAGGTACCGGAGCTGGTGGCACAACAACCCCTAGCGCGTACGAGAACGAGCGCGTACGAAAACGAGCGCGCGGAGAACGAGCGCGCGTACGAGAACGAGCGCGTACGAGAACCGAGCGCGTACGAGAACGAGCGCGCGCGTACGAAAAAAGGCGCGGCATGCCAATAGCATGCCGCGCCTTCGTACTTCCAGGAACGGCCGACCGTGACGGGGGCTCCGCTGCCGCTACAGCGCGTCGGCCCCGCCGGCCCGGCGCATCGCCTCGGTGACGATGCCGACCTTGGTGACCCCGGCGCCCTTGGCCGCGTCGATCACCTCGATGATCTCGCCGTAGCGCAGGTTGCCGGCCCCGGCTACGAACATCGTCTTCTCGCGCCGCTGCTCGAAGATGCCGCGGAGCTCGGACTCGAGCCGCTGAATCGGCACCGGCTGCTGGTTCACGGTGATCACCCGGTCGGCCGTGTACTGCAGCACGATCTGGCTGGAGTCGACCGCCGACTCCGTCGAGCCCCGGGTCTCGAGCGGCAGGTTGATGTCGAGCCCCCGCTGCGACAGGGGCAGCGCGGCCAGGAAGATGACGATCAGCACCAGCAGCACGTCGATGAACGGCGTGATGTTGATCTCCGCGGTCGACTGCGGCTTCTCGGCGGAGACGACGGTGTCCGCCCCGTGGTGCTTCTTGGCCATGGACTACTCTCCTCCGGCGGAGATCCCGCCGCTGCCGACCTTCCGCTCGGTGATCAGCCCGATGTCCTCAATGCCCGCGCGCTGCAGGCGGTCGAGCACGGCCATGACGTCCGCGTACTGCGAGTCCTGGTCGGCCTTGATCAGCACGATCTTTTCAAACTTCCGCTCGAGGGTGGTCTGCACCGTGTTCAGGAGTTCCTGCTCGGTGGTCTGGGTGCTGTCCACGTAGAAGCGGCCGTCCGAGGTCACCGCGAGGACCGTCTGCGTGTCGTTCTCGGGCTTGTCGGTCGTGTTCGCGGCTTCGGGCAGGGTCACGTCGACGCCCTTCTGCAACAGGGGCGCGATCAGCATGACGATGATCAGGAGAACCAGCATCACGTCGGCCAGCGGCGTGATGTTGATCTCCGAGTTCATCGCACCCTTTTTGTCGCCTACTTGCATACCCATGGGTGTGTCTCCTGGTCCGCTCCGGGTTCAGTCGAAGGGGTGGGGGCCCGATCGCGGGGCGCCGCGACCGGGCCCGGCCCCCGTGGCCGCAGCCACGTTTCCCTAGTCGGCCTTCTTGATGAAGTAGTCGACGAGCTCGGACGACGAGTTGTCCATCTCGACGTTGAAGAACTCGATGCGCGTGGTGAGGGCGTTGTAGAACCACACCGCGGGAATCGCCACGAACAGCCCGATGGCGGTCCCGACCAGCGCCTCCGCGATACCCGCCGACACCGCGCCGAGGCCGCCCGACCCGGTGGCCGCGATGCCCTGGAACGCGTTGATGACGCCCAGGGTGGTCGCGAGCAGGCCGACGAACACGGCGGTCGCCCCGATGGTCGCCAGCGACCCCATCCCCTTCTTGAGGTCGGCCGCGGTCAGGGCGGAGGCGCGCTGGATGGCCCGGCGCACGCTGTCGATGACGTCGTCGCGGCTCAACTCGACGCCGGCGTCCTTCTGGAACTGGTACTCCTGCAGCCCGGCCAGAACGACCTTTCCGAGGTGGCTGTACTTGTAGGTCTTCGACTGCGCGACGGCGATGGCGTCCTTGAGCTGGCCGTCCTTGAGATGCTTGGCCACCTGCGGCGCGAACGCCTTCGACTGCTTGCCGGCCTGCGTGAAGGTGAACAGCCGCTCGAAGAAGACGCCCATCGACCACATCGACATCAGCGCCAGCACGATCATGAGGGTCTTGACGGGGATGCCCATCTGTTCCCAGAGTTCCAGAAGATCCATTGTGCCTCCTACCTGCGATTCGATTCACCGGGCCGCGCCGCCGGCCTCCGGCGCCGCGCCGCCCACATTCCGTCCTAGCCTGCCCGTCCCGGCGGGCGCCCGCCTACCGCAACTGGAAGTTCACCGTCACCGTCATGATGACGGGAACCGCGACGCCGTTGAGCAGCGTCGGCGTGTACGTCCACTGACGCACCGCCTCGATGGCCGCCTCGTCGAGCAGCGGCACCGAACGCAGCACCTTCACGTCGGTCACCCGGCCGTCGGGGCCGATGACCGCCTCGAGGATGACGACGCCCTGGACCCGGGCCGCCTGCGCGACCGGGGGATACCGCGGGTCGACGTTGACCACCTTCGTCGGGGCCTGGATGTTGCCGCCGACGCGGACCGGCTCGGGCGGCGGCGGGGGCGGCGGCGGGGCCTCGAGCAGCCCGCCGACGATGCCGCCCACCACGCCCCCGGCGATGCCGCCCTCGACCCCCGAGACGCTCGAGAGGTCGAAGCCGGTCTCCGGCGCAATCTGGGCCGGGGCCTCGATCGGCGCGGCGTTGGGGTTGACGTCCACCACCGGCGCCTCGACCGCCTGCGCGGCCGGGGGCGGCGGCGGGGGCGGCGGGGGCGGCGGGGGCGGCGGCGCGGCCACGAACGCCATCATCGACGGCACTTGAGGCAGCGCCTCCGCCGCCAGCAGCGGCACGATGACGACGGCGGCGATCGCCACCACGTGCGCGAGGATCGAGACCGGCACCGTGTACCACTTCTGGGCGCCGATTTTGATCGACGGATTCGCGATTTCACCGAACATCTGACCTGCCACAGGCAACCTCCTGCGCCCCGTTTGGGGATAATCGCTCCACAATAGAAGGACGCATTATAAGCAGACACCGAAACGGTGTCAACGGACCTCCACGCCCCGAGAATTCCCGACTTCCAGCCCCCCGCGCGCGCCCGGTCAGACGGGCTCTACGGCGCAGACTCCTAGCGCATCCAGGCCACGACCAGCGGCACGAAGATGACCGCGACGATGGTCATCAGCTTGATCAGGATGTTGAGGCTCGGCCCCGCCGTGTCCTTGAACGGGTCGCCGACGGTGTCGCCGATCACCGCCGCCTTGTGCGGCTCCGAGCCCTTGCCGCCGTGGTGGCCCTCCTCGATCAGCTTCTTGGCGTTGTCCCAGACCCCGCCCGCGTTGGCCATCATCAGGGCCATGAGGACGCCGGTCACCAGCGCCCCGCCGAGCAGGCCGCCGAGGCCTGCCACCCCGAGCACGAAGCCGGTCAGCACCGGGGCGACCACCGCGAGGAGGCCGGGCAGGATCATCTCCTTGATGGCCGACTGCGTGGAGATGGCCACGCAGCGCGCCGAGTCGGGCTCGGCGGTCCCCTCGAGGAGCCCCGGGATGCTGCGGAACTGCCGGCGGACCTCCTCGATCATCTGGTTCGCCGACCGGCCCACCGCGTTCATGGTCAGGGCCGAGAAGATGAACGGCAGCATGCCCCCGATGAACATCCCGATCAGCACGTTCGGGTTCGTCAGCTCGAGCCCGAGCTGACGCGGGTCGAACGCGCCCGCCCCGCCGGCCTGGGCCACCTGGTCGGCGGCGGTCGCCTGGAACGTCGAGAACAGGGCGAGGGCGGTGAGGGCGGCCGAGCCGATGGCGAAGCCCTTGCCCATCGCCGCGGTGGTGTTGCCGACCGCGTCGAGGGCGTCGGTGCGGTCGCGCACGTACGGCTCGCACTTGCTCATCTCGGCGATGCCCCCGGCGTTGTCGGCGACCGGGCCGTAGGCGTCGACGCCGAGGCTGATGCCGAGCGTCGACAGCATGCCGACGGCGGCGATGGCGATGCCGTAGAGCTCGCCCAACTGGTAGCTGAAGAAGATGGCGGCGCAGACGACCAGCACCGGGTAGCCGCACGACATCATGCCGACCCCGAGGCCCGCGATGATGTTGGTGGCGGGGCCGGTCTCCGACTGTTCGGCGATGTGGCTGGCCGGCGGCATGTCCTTGCCGGTGTAGTACTCGGTGAGCTTGCCGATGACGACCCCGGCCACCACCCCGAACACCACGCACCCCATGACCGGCCACGGGACCGAGGTGGCGGAGATGAGGGCGGCGGCGCCCGCGAGGACGATGACCGACGCCACGATGAGCCCCTGCAGCAGCGCCCCCTGCACCTTGCTCTCGTCGTCGGTCCGCACCGCGAACGTCCCCAGTATCGAGGCGACGATGCCGACCCCGGCGAGCAGCACCGGGAACGCCGCGAGGTCGGCCTGCAGGGCGAGGAAGCCGCCCTCGCCCACCCCCCACAGGTCGGACGCGGTGGCCGCGGTGAGGGCCCAGGCGAGGGCCACCGACGAGATGATGCTGCCGACGTAGGACTCGAAGAGGTCGGCCCCCATGCCCGCCACGTCGCCGACGTTGTCGCCCACGCTGTCGGCGATGGTCGCGGGGTTGCGGGGGTCGTCCTCGGGAATGCCCGCCTCGACCTTGCCCGAGAGGTCGCCGGCGACGTCGGCGGCCTTGGTGAAGATGCCCCCGCCGACGCGCGCGAACAGGGCGATGGACGACGCCCCGAGGGACAGCCCGAGCAGCGACCCGACGGCGGACGGGCCGCGGCCGTCGAGGCCGCCGTACAGCCAGTAGAGCAGCGCGATGCCCAGGGTCCCCAGCGCCACGACGGTCAGCCCCATGACCGCGCCGCTCGAGAACGCCACCCGCAGGGCCCCGGCGAGGCTGGTCTGCGCCGCCGCGGTGGTCCGGACGGCGGCCCCGGTGGCGGTGCGCATGCCGATCCATCCCGCCGTCGCGGACAGGAACGCCCCGACGAGGAAGCTGACGCCGACGAGGAGCGAGTCGCCGGGCAGGAACAGCGCGAGGACGCCGAACATGGCGACGACGAACAACGCGAGCACGCTGTACTCGGTCTTCAGGAACGCCATCGCGCCGCGGCGGATGAGGGCCGCAATCTGCTGCATGCGCTCGGAGCCGGGGTCGCAGGCGTTGATCGTGCGGATCAGGAAGAGCGCGAAGAGGGCGGCGGCGACCGGCGCGCCGACCCCGAGGAGCACGTAGAGTGAGTTGTCCATTCTCGACCTTGGAGTTCCGTACCTTCCGACGTGCCGGGAGAACCGCCGCCGGCGCCCCCGCCCGACACCGCGGAGGACCCGAAGAGCCCCTGCCGCCGCCGGCGCGGTCGGCGGCGCGCGGGGGGAGCCCCCCGCCGCCGGCCGCGGGCGGCGCGTCCAAAGGACGCGCAAACCTAGCAGCCGCCCGTGCCGCTGTCAAGCGGGAACGGGCGGTCGCGTCGGGAGCTTCGCCGACGGAAGACTCCCGCGCCGGCGGCCCGACCTCCCGCGGCCCGCTTCAGCGTCCCAACGCCAGCCCGACGGCCAGGACCGCCGCCACCGCGAGGCGGTACCAGGCGAAGGCGGCGAGCGAGTGCCGGGCGAGGTAGCGGAGGAGCCCGGCCACCGCCAGGTACCCGACGAGGCCCGAGGTGACGAGCCCCGCGAGCAGCACCGGCCCGTGCTCGGCGAGCCCGCCTCCCCCGAGCATCCGCGCCGCCTGCAGCCCGCCCCCGGCGATGGCGGGAACGCCGAGGAGGAACGCGAACCGCGCCGCCTCGGGCCGGGACAGCCCCAGCAGCAGGG
The DNA here is from genome assembly GCA_963666855.2 of Vicinamibacterales bacterium. GTDB lineage: Bacteria > Acidobacteriota > Vicinamibacteria > Vicinamibacterales > UBA8438 > JAJEEA01. The sequence goes on along the minus strand of CAXXTG010000185.1, from coordinate 6,147 downwards.
CCACGGTGATGATCGCGCCCGACCGCGAGACCCCCGGCACGAGGGCCGCCGCCTGCGCGCAGCCGAGGGCGAGGGCCTCGACGACGGACAGCGACGAGGCCCGCCGGGGGCCGGGTCGGTCGCGGTCCGCCCACAGCATCGCGATCGCCCCCGCGGCCAGCGCCGCCGCGACCACGGCCGGCCCGCGCAGGCGGTCGATGTGCCCCGAGAGCAGCAGGCCCAGCGGCACCACGGGGGCGGTCGCGAGCAGAATCAGCCGCCCCGTGCGGGCGTCGTCGCCTCCGCCGCCCGCGAGGGCCCGGGGGGCGGCGGCGGCCAGCGCGAGGACGTCGCGCCGGAAGTAGACGAGCACCGCGACGAGGGTGCCGAGGTGGCAGGCCACGTCGAACGCGACCTCCGCCGCGCCGGCGTCCCAGCCGAACAGCCCGCGGACGAGGATGAGGTGGGCGGAGCTGGAGATGGGGAGGAACTCGGTGAGCCCCTGGACGATCCCGAGCCACACGGCCTGCGCGGGGGACATACGGCGGGGCCGGTGGCGGCGGGTTCCTCAGAAGCCCTCAGAAGCCCTCGGCGAAGCCCCGGGCTGCGCCGGTCGAACGCGGCGGGAATCTCACCACGAACTCCTCAGGCGCGCGCCCTCGACTTCCGGCGCCGCTTCGGCTTCGAGGCGGCGGAGGCCGCGGCCGGAACCGCCTTCATCCGCCGCGCGGCCCGGCGCTCGCTGATCACGATGGCGGCGGCGGCGGCGATGAAGATCGTCGAATAGGTGCCGCTGAGCACCCCGACGAACATCGTGAACGCGAAGCCCCGCAGCACCTCGCCCCCGAAGAGGAACAGGGCGAGCACCGCGAAGGCGGTGGTGCCCGAGGTGATGATGGTGCGGCTGAGGGTCTGGTTGATGCTCGCGTTGACGAGCTTGTCGAACGCGTCGCGCCGCATGCGCCGCAGGTTCTCGCGCACCCGGTCGAACACGACGATGGAGTCGTTCACCGAGTAGCCGGTGATGGTCAGCATGGCCGCGACGACGTTCAGCGACAGGTCGAAGCCGAAGAACGTCAGCAGCGACAGGGTCACCAGGATGTCGTGGACGACCGCGATGATCGCCCCCACCGCGAAGCTGAAGCGGAAGCGGAAGGCGACGTAGACGAGGATGCCGAGCATCGCGAAGACGAACGCGTTGATGCCGCGGCGCTGCAGCTCCTCGCCGATGCGCGGCCCCACCAGCTCCTGGCCGATGACCGTGAAGCCGCCGACGGCGCTCTGCTCCAGGGCCGCGACCACCGCGTTCGCGCCCTCCTCGAGGCTCGTGCCGACCTCGGGGCCGCTCTGCGGCAGCCGGATGAGGATCTCGTTCGAGTCGGGGTCGCCGTACTGCTGGACGACGCTCTCGTCGACCACCCCGCCCACGGCGGCGCGCACCTCCCCCTCGGTGACGGGCTCGTCGAACTGCACGATGACGTTGGTGCCGCCCGAGAAGTCGATGCCGAGGGACAGCCCCCCCTGCAGCGCCGCCATCGCCGCGCCGCCGGCGATGACGAGGCACGAGAAGGCGACGGCGGGCCAGCGCCACTTGAGGAAGTCGAAGTTCGGATTCTTGAAGATGGGCATACGCGCGTCGGTGTCCCGGAAGGTTCAGGCCGCGGCCGCGCCGGCCGGCGGCGGTGCAATCACGTCAGGCGGAGCGGGCCCGGTCGGTTCAGATGCTCAACGAGGCTTCCCGGCGGCGCGTCAGCACCGTCTCGAAGATGGTGCGCGACACGAAGACCGCCGTGAACACGTTCGACACGAGGCCGAAGAACAGGGTCGTCGCGAAGCCCTTGATCGGCCCCGAGCCGAACTGGAACAGGAAGGCGGCGGCGATGAGCGACGCGATGTGGGTGTCGAGAATGGTCAGGAAGACGCGGTCGAACCCGGCCGCGACGGCCGCCCGGACCCCCTTGGCGGAGCCCAGCTCCTCCTTGATGCGCTCGAAGATCAGCACGTTGGAATCGACCCCCATGCCGATGGTGAGGATGAACCCGGCGATGCCCGGCAGGGTGAGCACGGCGCCGACGTAGGCCATGCACCCGAGCAGGATCAGCAGGTTCATGCCCACCGCGACGATCGCGTTGATGCCCGACAGCCGGTAGTACAGCAGCATGAACAGCGCGACCGCGATGAGCCCCGACGCCGACGCGGTGACCCCGGCCCGGATCGAGTCGGCCCCCAGGCTCGGCCCCACCGTCCGCTCCTCCAGATAGGTGAGGGACGCGGGCAGGGCCCCCGACCGCAGGATCAGCGCGAGGTCGGCCGCCTCGCCCGAGGTGAAGGTGCCGGTGATGCGGCCCTCGTCGGCGATGCGCTCCTGGATGACGGGGGCCGAGTAGACCCGGTTGTCGAGGATGATCGCGAGGTTGCGCCCGACGTTGGTCCCGGTGAAGTTGCCGAACTTGCGGGCCCCCTCGCGGTTGAACGAGAAGCTGATGGCGGGCTGGTTGAACTCGTCGATGGTCGGCCGCGCGTTGCGCAGGTCGCGCCCCGTCACCGGGGCCACCCGCCGCACCAGGTAGTAGACGGTCGACCCCGGGGTGGCCCCGAGCGACTCGTCGGCGCCGGACACGACCTCCATGTCCGCGGGCACGATGCCGTTCCGCGCCTGCAGCAGCAGCTCGCGCGAGAGGGCGGGGCCGTCCTCGACCAGCTTCAGCTCGAGGAGGCCGGTCGAGCGGATGATCTCCTTCGCGCCCGCCACGTCCTCGACGCCGGGCAACTGCACGAGGATCTGGTCGCCGGCCACGCCGTAGGGGGCGACGATGGGCTCGGCCACGCCCAGCTCGTCGACCCGGCGCTCGATGGTCTGCAGGGCCTGCCGCACCGACTCCTCGCGCAACTGGCGCTCGATGCCCGGCAGCATGCGGAACGTGTAGGCGCCGGGGCCGGCGGACTGGCGGTTGTAGCTGACCTGCAGCAGGTCGTCGGCGATGCCGCGGAACTCCTGGTCGCGCTCGGCGGGGACGCCCTCGACCCGGATCTCGGCCGGGGCGGACGCGCCGGCCGAGAGCAGGTCGATGCCGACGAGGCCCGCCTGCTCGCTCAACTGCTCGGCGTTGGTCTCGGTCTCGACCCGCAGGGCGTCGTCGGTCTGGACCTGCAGCACGAGATGGACGCCGCCGCGGAGGTCGAGGCCGAGCCGCACCTGGTCTTCGGGCGGATAGACGGCGAAGACGGCGGCGGCCGCCACCGCGAGGATGGTCAACAGCTTCCAGCGCAGGTTCTTTCTCATGACTCGATCCGTCGCGCCGCCCGCCCGCGACCGGCGCTTGCCCCCCGGTCCGCCGGCGGGCGCCTACATCGACGAGGAATCCTGGGCCACCGGCTCCTGCCCCTGATAGCCCCCGACCGCCGACCGCGACACCTCGATGCGCACCTTGTCGGCCACCTGGAGCTGGACCGACCGGTCGTTGAGCTTCGTGATGGAGCCGTAGATGCCGCTCGTCGTGATCACCCGGTCGCCCACCTTGAGGGCGTCGCGGAACTCCTGCACCTTCTTCTGGCGCCGCCGCATCGGCAGCAGGATGATGAAGTAGAAGATGGCGAGGATCAGCGCGAACGGCAGGAACTGCGCCCACAGCGGCGGGTTGCCCTGCGCGGTCTGGGCGAACAGCGTCGGGAGGCCGGAATCAGGCATCGGCGGTCTTCGAACACCCGGCCCGCCCCCCGCCGCCCGGTGGCGGCGGCTCCGCCCGCGGCGGATCAGGAACGGGGCCGGCGGGAAAACGTCTCGTGAAAGCGCTGCCGGAACGATTCGAACGTGCCGAACAAGATAGCGTCTCTCATCCGCCGCATCAAGTCAAGGTAGAAGTGCAGGTTGTGCAGCGTGTTCAGGGTCCTCCCGGCCATCTCGCCGGCCACGTGCAGGTAGCGCAGGTACGCCCGCGAATAGCGGCGGCACGTGTAGCAGCCGCAGCCGGGGTCGGGGGGGCGCGCGTCCTCCGCGAACTCCGCCCGCTTGATGGACAGGGGCCCCCTCCGGGTCAGGAGCTGGCCGTTGCGGGCGTTGCGGGTCGGCAGCACGCAGTCGAACAGATCGATGCCCGCGGCCACGCACTCGACGAGGTCGTCGGGCATCCCCGTCCCCATCAGGTACCGCACGCGGTCGTCCGGGAGGCGGGCCGCCGTGCCCGCGACCACCCGGTACATCACGTCCACCGGCTCGCCCACGCTCAGGCCGCCGATGGCGTACCCCTCGAACCCCAGGGCCACCGTCGCGCGCGCGCTCGACGCCCGCAGGCGGTCGTAGACGCCGCCCTGCACGATGCCGAACTGCGCCTGGCCGGGGTTGGTCGCCCCGCCGTCGAGGCGCCCCGGGTCGTCGCGGAGGGCGAGGAACCGGGACCGGCACCGGCGCGCCCAGCGCAGGGTCCGCCGCATCGAGGCCTCGGCCTCGGCCTCGGACACCGGATAGCTCGTGCACTCGTCGAAGGCCATCGCGATGTCCGAGCCGAGCCGGGCCTGGATGTCGGTCGCGCCCTCGGGGGTCAGCCGCTGCCGGCCGCCGTCGAGGTGCGACCGGAACCAGACGCCGTCCTCGTCGATGGTGCGGCGGTCGCCGAGGCTGAACACCTGGTAGCCCCCGCTGTCGGTGAGGATGGGCCGGTCCCAGCCGATGAAGCGGTGGAGGCCGCCGGCCCGCGCCACGAGGCGGGCGCCCGGCCGAAGCTGCAGATGATAGGTGTTGGCGAGGACGAGCTCGGCCCCGAGGCCGACGACGTCGCGGTGCGTCAACCCCTTGACCGCCCCCCGCGTGCCCACCGGCGCGAACGCCGGGGTGCGCACCACCCCGTGCGGGGTGGCGATCTCCCCCGCGCGCGCCCGCCCGTCGCGGTGGGTCACGCGGAACGAGAAGCGGGAATCGCGCCGCCGCATCGTCGGCATCGTCTCGGCCCCTCCGGCGCCTGCCGTATACTACGCGGGTTCGACGAGCCTGCGGCGGCCCGGCGCTCCCGCCCGGGCGGCGCCGCGGCCGGCGGGGCGGCGGCGCCCGCCGCGGCGTGACCCGGGGAGGCGCCCTTCCGGACTGGGACGACGCAGTGAAACGGCTTCGCATCGGTGTCATATACGGCGGCCGCTCCGGCGAGCACGAGGTGTCGCTGGCTTCCGCCGCCGCCGTCTTCGCCAACCTCGACCGCGATCGCTACGACCCCGTACCCATCCGCATCTCCCGCGACGGCCGCTGGTCGGTGGCCGACCATCCCCCCCGCCGTCGAGTCGGCGGCGGAGACCATCGGGCAGGCCCGGAAGGCGCGGCGGGCGGTGCGCGACGGACGCGAGGTGCATCCCATCGCCCACCCCGGCGGCGAGACGCTGATGGTGGCCGGCCGCGCCGCGGGCCCGCCCGACCCCGGCGGGGACGGCGACCGCCCGATCGCCGGCGCCATGACCCTCGACGCCATGTTCCCCATCGTGCACGGACCCTACGGCGAGGACGGCACGCTGCAGGGCCTGCTGGAGCTGGCGGCCATCCCCTACGTGGGCGCCGGCGTGGTCGGGGCCGCGGCGGGAATGGACAAGGCGGTGATGAAGGCCCTGTTCGCCGCCGCCGGCCTGCCCATCGTGAAGCACGAAACCGTGCTGCGGCGCGCCTGGCGGAAGGGCCGCGGGCGGATCGCCGCCGGCCTGGCGGCCCGGCTCGCCTTCCCGCTGTTCGTCAAGCCCGCCAACCTCGGCTCCAGCGTGGGCATCTCGCGCGCGGCCGACCTCGCGTCCCTGTCCGCCGCGATCGACCTCGCGGCGGAGTACGACCGGAAGGTCATCGTCGAGGAGGGCGTGGCCCCCTGCCGCGAGATCGAGTGCGCGGTGCTCGGCAACGACGAGCCGGAGGCCTCGGTGCCCGGCGAGATCGTCCCCGCCGGCGACTTCTACGACTACGAGGCGAAGTACCTCGACGATCGGTCGCGGACCATCATCCCCGCGGACCTCGCCCCCCACGAGACCGAGCAGGTCCGCGGCCTCGCGACCGCGGCGTTCCGCGCCATCGACTGCGCGGGGATGGCCCGCGTCGACTTCCTGCGCGACGACGCCGGCCGCCTGTTCGTGAACGAGATCAACACCCACCCCGGGTTCACGACCATCAGCATGTTCGCCAAGCTCTGGGAGGCGGGCGGAGTC
>CAXXTG010000184.1:0-3089 GCA_963666855.2 Vicinamibacterales bacterium | reverse complement strand
CAGCAGTAGCCGACGATGTACTGCTTTGGAGAATGCGGTGTGCGGCGACTTGGTGCGGTCTTGGCGGCCGGCGGCCTTTTCTGGCTGGCGCCGCCGGCCGCGGCGCAGGACGGCGGTGCGTCCGCGGCCACCTACGACGTGACGTTCGAGGGCAACTGGACCCTTGAGAGCACGCCCGGCGGCGTCGTCTCGAACGCGCACTTCACGACGCTGATCGGCGCCGTGCACAACGACGACGTGACCTTCTGGCGCAGCGGCGGGCGGGCCTCGCCGGGGGTCGAGGAGGTGGCGGAAACCGGCGGCACGAGCAGGTTCCGTACCGAGATCGAGGCCTCGCCCCACGCCGCGACGGTCATCAGCGAGGGCGTCGCCTTCGGCGGCACGGGCGGCGCGACCTTCTCGATCGACGTCACGACCGACCATCCGCTGGTCACGTTGCTGTCGATGATCGGACCCAGCCCGGACTGGTTCGTCGGCATCGACGGGCGGTCGCTGCTGGACGCGTCGGACCAATGGGAGCCGCGCGTCGAGATCGACCTGTTCCCCTACGACGCCGGCACCGAGGAGGGCGACGAGTTCTCGCTCTCGAACCCCGCCACCGACCCGCAGGGCGTCATCACCGGCATCCGGGGCACGGGCAAGTTCTCGAACGAGCCCATGGCGCGGCTGACCTTCGTCCGCCGGCAGCAACCCGTTCCCGCGTTGCCGCTCGCGGGCGTCGGCCTGCTGGGCCTGTTGCTGGCGTGGCTCGGCGGCCGGCGGCCGGCGGCGGGCGCGGCCGCCGCCGTTCACCCATCCGTGGGGTAAACGTGTGGTACCATCGACGACATGGCGTCCATCCTGCGAATCCTCACCGACTTCGGCGATGCGGCCGGCTGGCTGATTGCCGCGGTGGTGGTGTTCTACTTCGCGCGTTACGTCGTGCGCGAGAACGAGCGGGCGCACGCCGATCTGCGCGAGAGCATCAAGGCGAACGCCGACGGCATCAAGGCGAACGCCGACGGCATCAAGGCGAACGCCGAAGGCATCAGGGCGAACGCCGACGGTATCAGGGCGAACGCCGCCGGCATCAGGGCGAACGCCGAAGGCATCAGGGCGAACGCTGACGGCATCAAGGCGAACGCCGAAGGCATCAAGGCGAACGGCGAAGCCATCGCCGCGTTGCGCGTCGAGGTCCACGCCATCGCCACGGATGTGGCCGTGCTGCGCGACCGCGCCGAACGCTGAAGACGCAGCCCGCGCCGCATTCACACCCCCTTGGTCGGCCCGGACCTGCCAATCGTCGCCTGCGGCTTGGCACCCGACCAACCTCCATGAGTACGCGCCGTTCTACGGCGTAGATTCCCGGGGCAGGGCGAAGACGAACAGGTTGTTGCCGGCGCTCGGCCGCAGCTCGGGGGTGATGCGGAGCTGGGTCGACGACTGGGCGGCGCTGCCGGTGCTGACGGCGACGTACTGCCGGCCGCCGGCGGCGAAGCTGACGGGGTAGCCGGTGACCGGCGAGCCGAGGTTGATTTCCCACAGCACCTCGCCGGTCTCGTCGTCGAACGCGCGGAACCGGCCGTTGACGTCGCCGCCGAACACGAGCCCGCCGCCGGTGGCGACGAGCGACCAGGTGGCGGCCCGCTGCTCGTAGAGCCACGTGGTCGCCCCCGTCTCCACCGAGATCCCGCGCACCGTGCCGAGCATGTCGGTGCCGGGCGCGAGCTGATGCCGGGCCGCGAGGGCGTAGGTGCGCAGGCCGCTGTCGAGCGTCGACAGCATGCGCGCGCAGGTGTTGCGCATGGGGAAGTACATCGCGCCGGTCAGCGGGCTGTAGGCCCCCGACTGCCATCCCCGCCCGCCGGCCCACGTGGGGCAGACGAGCATCTCCTGCCCGAGGGCGCTGAAGGTGACCTCGCCGTTCTCGGTGACCGCCCCGGTGGCCCCGTCGATGTGGGTGATGACGTTCTGGGCGATGGTCGGGGTGGCCCAGAGGAACTCGCCGGTCGCGCGGTCGAGGGTGTAGACGACGCCGGTCTTGCCGGGCACGCCGGTCATCACCCGGCGGACCTCGCCGGGCCGCAGCCGCGGGTTGATCCAGTCCACCGCGTCGGGGTCGGGCGCGACCGCCGTGTCGAGCAGCATGCGCTCGAACGGATGGTCGAGGTCCCAGTGGTCGTTCAGGTGCTGGTAGTACCAGACGATTTCGCCGGTGTCGGCGTCCAGCGCGAGGGTCGAGTTGTGGTACAGGTGCGCGAGGTCGGCGCCGCCGAGCATGAACTTGGGGGCCGGCGAGGTGACCGACGTGCCCGCGTAGATCAGGTTCAGCCCGGGGTCGTAGCTCGGGGGCATCCAGCTTCCGACGTGCTTGCGGTCGGCGTCGGGCACGCCGCCCCAGGTCTCGTCGCCGGGCTCGCCGGGGGCGGGGGTGGTGCGCCGCCGCCACAGCTCGGCCCCGGTGAGGGCGTCGTGGGCGGTGATGACGCACGCCTCGGGCCCCCCGGCGGGGCGGCAGCTCCGCCCCGAGACGGCCTTCCCGCCGGCGATGATCGGCCCCGCGCTGTGCGTCGCGGGGTGGGTGAGGTAGTCGAGGATGCGGGTCTCCCACACCGGCTCGCCCGTCTCCGCGTCGAGGGCGAAGGCGAAGTTGTCGGCGCTGGTGTCGATGATCAGCCGGTCGTAGATGGCGAGGTTGCGGTTGGTGACGGCGAGCCGGCCGACGTGGTCGTAGATGTCGTCGGGCAGGTCGCGCCGGTGCTCCCACACGAGGTCGCCGGTCGCGGCGTCGATGGCCTGGATGACGTCGCCGGGGTTCGGCATGTAGAGCACCCCGCGGTACACGAGGGGCGTGCCCTGCTGGCTGCCGGGGGTCAGGGCCCGCGTCCACACCAGTGCGCAGGTCGCCGACGTTCGACCGGTCGATCTGGTCGAGGGGGCTGTAGCCCCAGGCGTCGAGGGTCCGCCGCCACGTCAGCCAGTCCTCCGGCGCCGGGTCCCGGAGCATGGCGTCGGTCACGGGGACGAAGTCGGCGGTCGCGGGGGCCTGCGCCGCGGCCGGCGGGGCCGGCACTGACAGGGTGAGCATGGCGGCCAGCGCTGACGATGCC
>CAXXTG010000183.1:0-42891 GCA_963666855.2 Vicinamibacterales bacterium | reverse complement strand
GCTGGCTCGTGACCATCGACGCGCTCACCACCTCCATCCTGTTCCTGGTCTCGACCAGCGTCCTCTTCGTCTGGCGCCGCCTGGTGAACGCGGTCCTGTTCGTCGCGGGCCGCCGTCGGCGGTAGCCGTGGTCTCGCGTGGACGCAGGGATGCGGCGGGCGGGGCTTGACGGGCTTCCGACCGGCGGCGTGCTCCCGCGGCATTCCAGACGATGGGGGCGGCTTGGGGGGTTCCCCGACCTACGACCGCTCGTCGGACAGGTCGACGATGGTCCGCGCGAAGTCGGACAGGTCGCCGAGATGGTCTCGAACCACCGAGGCGATGATGTCGAGGTCGAGATCCTGGTACTGGTGAACGACCACGTTGCGCAGGCCGACCATCGCCTTCATCTTGTCGGCCATGTCCACGGTGACGATGCCCGCCCGTTGCAGTAGGTCGAAACTCTCCGCGCTGGTTTGGGGCCAGCCCAGCTTCCTGGTCGCGACCGCATGGTTGGCCATGTCGACGGCCTGCTCGCACGCGCGCTGCAGATTGAGGACGATGATGTCCTGCCGGTCATAGTCCTGTTCGAACGGCAGCGTCGACGGCCGTTGCCAGGCGTGCCGCACGCGCGCCAGACAGCGTTCGAGACTCTGCTGCTTCGCGATGACGACGTCGGTCATCTCGTCCGTCCGCCCGCGAGGATGGCGGTCCGGATGCCCGCGCGTTCCGCGTTCAGCTTCTGGTACATCGACAGCACCAGCGACTCGAACGCCAGCCGCGCGTCGTCGTCGCCGTTGTAGGTCAGCCGTCCGGTGTGCAGGATCTCGGCCTGGAACGACGTGCCGGCGCGTCGTAGGTTGATCAGATCCGCATGCTCCGCCCGCACCGCGGCCGCGATCTCGACCGCGAGCAGGTGCCACCGCCAACGGTCCGCCCGCATCGCCGCGCCGTACGACAGGAGCACCGCGATGTCGATGTCGCTGCCTGGACGCGAGGCGGGGGTGCCCCACGTGCCGTAGCGGTAGACGGCCTGGGCGTCGGGATGGGCGTCGAGGATGAGGCGGGTGATGCGGTCATCGTCGGCCGCGGCGGATCTTGGCCCGCGGGTCATGGGGTCGGTGGTCGGGTGCGGTGACGGGGCGGAAGCGTTCGGGATCGCGACGTCACCTCCGTTGACGGATGATGTCCCATTCTGCCATACGGCGCACGCCGCACGCCGCGTACGCGGTCCGCAGCCGCGGAGATGGGCGATAATCGCCGGATTCGGGACACCGTACGCCACTGCAGGAGCAGAACCATGCGACTTGCCGGCAACCTGTCGGGTCTTGCGCTCTGTCTCGCTCTCGCGGCACCCCCCGCCGCGGCCCAGGAGGCGGGGGACACGCTGCAGATATACGTCGTCGACGTCGAGGGGGGCGAGGCGACGCTGTTCGTCGCCCCGTCGGGCGAGTCGATGCTCGTCGACACGGGGTGGCCCGGCTTCGACGGGCGCGACGCCGACCGCATCGCCGCCGCCGCCGCGGACGCCGGCGCGGCCCGCATCGACCACCTCATCGTCACCCACTTCCACGGCGACCACATGGGCGGTGCCCACCAGCTCGCGGAGCGGCTGCCCATCGGGACCTTCATCGACCACGGGACCACGGTCGACGAGGGCGACCGCCCCCTCGCCGCCTTCGCGCGCTACGTCGACTTGCGGCGGACCGCGCGGCACGTGGTGGCCGCCCCGGGCGACCGCGTCCCGATCGACGGCCTCGACGTCCGCGTCATCGCCTCGGGCGGGGCCGTGCTCGACGCCCCGCTGCCGGGGGCGGGCGGCGCCAACCCGTTCTGCGAGGGCTTCACGTTCCACGGCGAGGACATCACGAGCCGCTACGGCAACGCCGAGGACGACCAGTCGATCAGCACGTTCGTCGGCTTCGGCCGGTTCCGCACCGTCATCATGGGCGACCTGAACTGGAACCTCGAGCACGCCCTGATGTGCCCCGAGAACCGCATCGGCGCCGTCGACCTCTACCTGGTGTCGCACCACGGCTCGGAGACCTCGGGCTCGGAGGCCCTGGCCCACGCCATCGCCCCGCGGGCCGCGGTCATGAACAACGGCCCCCGCAAGGGCGGCGCCGCCCAGACGTTCGACATCCTGCGGGCGGTGCCCGCGCCGCCGGACATCTGGCAGAACCACTATTCGATTCCCGCCGGCGACGGCAACGCCCCCGAGGAGTTCATCGCCAACCTCGACGAGGGCGTCGAGCTGGCCGACGGCCGCACCGTCCACATGGGCGGGGCGCACTGGATCCGCATCTCGGCGCGGCGGGACGGGTCGTTCACCGTCACCAACAGCCGCAACGGATTCAGCCGCGACTATCCGGCGCCGGAGTGAGCGCGAACGCCGTCTCCGGGTCAGAACGACACCGTCGTGTTCAGCGAGACCGTGCGGGGCGCGCCCAGGAAGGCGCCCTCGCCGGCGATCGTCGCCAGATAGGCCGTGTCGAGCAGGTTGTTGGCGACGAGCGACAGCTCCAGTCCGCGGAGGCTCTCGCTCACGTCGTCGAACGAATACGTGAGGTAGGCGTCCAGCAGCCAGTAGCCATCCGCCCGCCACGCGCCGTCCAGGGTGACGGCGCGCGAGGACGTGTACTTGCCGGAGAGTCCGGTGGAAACGGGCCCGGCCCCGCGGTCCAGCGACACGACCCAGAGCGTGTCCGGCACGCCGACCACGTCGCCGCCCGGCGTGACGCCCTGGGCGGCGTCGACCATCGCGTCGCCGCTGCCGATGTACCGGGAGTGGTTCGCGGTGTAGGCGGCGTACAGCGACGTCCCCGGGGTCACGCTCAGCGTGGTCGACAGCTCGACGCCCCGCGACTCGATGCCGCCGGCGTTGAAGTAGGTCCCGCCGCCGGCGATGAGGTAGTTCGGTCCCGCCGCCGTGGCCGGGGTGAGGAAGAAGATGCGGTTGCGGAAGTCGATGTCGTAGTACGCCGCCGTCACCGCCACGCGGCCCCCCGAGTAGCGGACGCCGAAGTCGACGTTGTCGGCGGTCTCGGGCTCGAGGTTCTCGAGGCTGCGCCCGGGCACCTCCAGCAGCCGGTCGGAGAGCGACTTGAAGTTCTGCGAGTAGCCGGCGAACAGCTCCAGGCCCTCGACCGGCGCCGTCCACGTCACGCCGCCCGACAGCAGCAGGTCGGAGTCGGAGTCGACGTCCAGGGCCGGCGTGTCGCCCAGGAGGTCGGTGCGGCCCACGCCCACCAGGTACTGCTTGGCGCCGCCGCTCAACGCGAAGGGGCCGGCGTAGAAGGTGTCCTCGACGTACCACTTGGCGATCTGCTGCGGGAACCGCCAATCGTACTGCTGCCAGTAGGGCGTCTCGTCGAAATGTGAGCCGACGCGGGCGTCGATCACCTTGTGCCAGTCCCGGCCGAGCAGGCGGCGGTGGTCCTCGTACCACAGGCCGGTCCGTAGCCGGTTGCTGCCGCGCCCGACCTCCCGGAACCACTCCTGGTCGAGGGTCACGCCGACCCGGTCCTTGCCGTAGTGGCTGTGGCGGTACGACTGCACCGGCACGGCGTGGGCCGCGTGGCACGCGGGGTCGTGCTCGGGTCCCGCGCCGCCGTACGGAAAGGTGATTGACGAGACGCAGCCGGGGGCCGGCGCCAGCCGCAGGCCCGCCGGGCTCACGAAGTGGAGCCGGCCGAGGGGGGAGCCTCCGCTCACGGTCGCCCCCGCCCCGAGCTCCGATTCGGGGCCGCCGCCGTCGTCGGTCACGTCCACGACGTACGGCGGCAGCCAGTCGCCGCGTCCGCGCTGGCGGTGGAAGTACGCGCCCGCGCTCACGGTGAAGACGTCGCTCAACGCGACGTCCGCCTTCAGGTAGCCGAACGTGTTGCGGCGGGGAATCGCCCAGCCGGGGCGGTACAACTGGTTGACCCACGGCGTATCGGTCCACCGGTCGATCAGCCGGTCCCAGCGGGGGTCGATCGCGTAGTCGGCCGCCGTGAACAGGCGCTGGTAGCTCGGCCCGTCGACGTCGTCGTGGGAGAAGTACGCCGACAGGTCGGCGCGCCCCACCGCCGACTCGAGCTTGGCCGCGAGGTGGTCGCGCTCGAGGGGGGTCGTGCCCTGCACCCAGTCGCGGCTCTCCTGCCGCGAGGCCGACACCCACGCGTAGGTCTCGGTGCCGAACAGGGCGCCGGTGTCGAAGCGCAGGTAGTAGCGCTGCGCATCGCGCTCGCCCAGGGTGACCGCCGCCCGGTAGCTCTGCTCGCGCTCGGGAGAGTCGGTGGCGAAGTCGAACGTCCCCCCGAGCGCCTCGATCGACCGCGACGCGACGTCCGCCGTGCCCTGCGACACTTGGACGGCACCCATGTTCGGAGCGTCGATGAAGCGGTTGGCCTTCGACCCGCTCCAGTAATCGGACGTGCCGTTGGGGAACCCGTCGATGGTCGTGCCGATCTGCGCCTCGTCGAGGTGCACCTGGAAGCCGCGCATCGAGATGCTGGTCGACCAGTCGTCGCCGCCGTAGGTGTCGCCCTCCTGGATGGACACCCCCGGCAGGTTGTCGACGACGGCCAGCACGCTGCTGATGGTGGACTGCTGGGCGACCATCGGCGCCGCGACGACGTTGGTGGCGAACGTCTGCGGCTCGTCCGCCACGACGGTCAGCGACTCAGCCAGCCGCTCGATCGCCAGCACGACCTCGAGCCGCGCCGCCGCGCCGGCGGCGACGGCGGCGGCGACCTCGCGGGTCTCGAAGCCCGGCAGGACGAGGACGAGGACGTAGTCGCCGGGGGGCAGCGCTTCGAACGAGAAGCGCCCGTCGACGCCGGTGACCCGCTGGGCGCCGGGGGGCGCCCCGGCGCCGCCGAGGGTGACGGTCACCCCGGGCAGCGCGCCGCCTCCCGAGTCGGTGACGGCGCCTTCGAGCGTCCCGGCCGGCTGGGCGGCGGCGGGCGCGCCGATCGACAGGAGCAGGAGGGCGGAGGCGGCGGCGCGTCGGAGGGCGGCTGGGGTCATGGTCTGTCCAGGATCGTACATCGCTTGGCACGGAAGGGAACACCGGGTCCGGCTGGTCCGGCTGGTTCCGGACTGCGGGTTCCGGTCGGGCGGGTCGCGCCGTCGCAGATGGTCGGCCAGGGCGCGCGCCGACGGTCCCGGCCGGCGGGTGCCGGCCCGGTGGTCGCGCCGGGCGTTGCCGCCGACGGTCAAGGGGGGCCGCGCCGGTTCGGCGAATCGGCGTCCGGCCCCAGGGAGCCGCCTTCGCCCGCGGCGTCGGCCGCGCCGCCCGCGTTCGACATGCGCCTGCGCGGTGACTCCCCCGTTGCGCCCCCTGCCGGTCTCCCCCGCGGCGTCGGCCGCGTCGCCCGCGTTCGACATGCGCCCGCGGTGACTCCCCCGTTGCGCCCCCTGCCGGTCTCCCCCGCGGCGTCAGCCGCGCCCCCCGCGTTCGAGCTGCTCCTGCAGCCGGGCGAGGGCGTCCCGCGTCCGCGACAGTTCGGCCATCAGCTCGGCGTGGGTGGGGGGCTGCGCGAGCTCCCGCAGCCGGTCCTGCTTCGCCTCGTCGAGGCTGTTGATCACCACCGCGATGAACAGGTTGATGACCACGAACGTCCCCACCACCACGAAGCTCACGAAGTACGCCCACGCCCACCAGTGGTGGTCGAGGGCCGCGTACATGATGTCGGTCCAGTCCTCCAGGGTGACGATGCGGAAGAGCGACAGGAGCGAGATGCCGAGGGTGCGCCAGTGCGTCGGGTCGACGTCGCGGAACAGGTGGTAGCCGGCCACGCCGTAGACGTAGAAGACGATGGACATCAGCGCCAGCACGTTGAACATGCCGGGCACCGACCGGATCAGGGTGGCGACGATCAGCCGCAGCTCGGGCAGCGCCGACACCAGCCGCAGCACCCGGAACAGCCGGGCGAGGCGGGCGAGGGTCGCCAGCTCGCCGGTGGCCGGCAGCAGGCTGACCGCGATGATCGTGAAGTCGAAGAGGTTCCAGCCGTCGGCGAAGTAGTCGCGGAGCCGCGGCCACACCGCCGCCATCTTGATCAGCGCCTCGACGACGAAGACGGCGAGGAACGTCTGGTTGGCCAGCGCGAACGCCCCGCCGAAGCGCGCGGCCAGGGCCGCCGACGTGTCGAGGCCGATGACGACGGCGTTGGCGACGATGACGGCGGTGACGCCGTGCCGGAACCACGCGGCGCGGGTCGTCCGCCGCGCCCAGGGGGCGAGTCGGCCGCCCGCGGGGGACGGCGGTCCGGTCGGGCTCATCGAGCGCGTGTCTCCACCATGGCGTCCGTCGTCGGCATCCGTTCCTGATCCTATACGCTCGGCGCGGCCCCCGAGGTGGCCTGACGGAGGAGCAGGAAACGCTGCGACCCGTCGGCGGTGGCCGACTCGACCGTCGGGCGGCGCCCTCGCGCGGTCGGAGCTTCGCACCCCCGGCCGGGCGGGGTTCACCGCGATTCGGTCGGGCGCAGAGTCGGCTCGCGGCTCGACCCTGGACGTCCGGTCGGCGCCGTCCGCGCGCGGCGCCGGCGCCGGGCGGCGTTGAGGCCGCATGGCCGCCATGGTACGCTGGCGGCATGGGTAGCGGGAAGCCACGCGAGGCGGTCTGGGCGCCCATCACGGACCTGCCGGCCGAGGCCGCGTCCTGGGGATCGTCGCACTACCGCGCGCGCGTCGGGCGCTGGCGGGGCCTCCGCGCCCGGCTTCAGGATCCGGCCGTCGACCGCACTCTGCTCGACATCTGGCTGCGCGAGCGGGCGCGTGCGTTCGCCATCGAGACCGGACAGATCGAAGGGCTCTACACCCTTCGGCGCGGCGTGACTGAACAACTCATCGCCGAGGGTTTCGAGGGGGTGCGCGCCGCCCACGCTTTCGAGCCCGGCCTCACGGACCGGACCTTGAAGGGCCTGCTGGAGGACCAGCACGCCGCCGTCGAGCTGGTGTTCGAGGCCGCGGCCGGCCGCCGCGCCCTGTCCCACCATACGATGAAGAGCTGGCACCAGCTTCTGACCCGCCACCAGGAGCACGCGGCGGGCGTGCGCGACGGACGGCGGGTGCAGATCGCCCTGCGCCGCGGCGACTACAAGGTGTGGCCGAACAACCCCCGGCGGCCGGACGGGGTCGTCCACGAGTACTGCCCGCCCGAGCAGACGCGCAGCGGGATGGACCGGCTGCTCGAGATGCACCACGGACACGCCGACCGCGGCCTGCCGGCCGAGGTCGAGGCGGCGTGGCTGCACCACCGCTTCGTCCGCATCCATCCCTTCCAGGACGGCAACGGCCGCATGGCGCGGCTGCTGATGGCCTATGTCTTCGTCCGCGCCGGGGAGTTTCCACCCGTCATTGCGACAGAGCTGCGTAACGACTACATCCTGAACCTGGAACTGGCCGACGGCGGCGATCTGCGCCCCCTCGTCGAGTACCTGGCCGACCTCGCCGCGATCACCACCCTGTCGGCAATTCGCATCGCCGAAGACGTGTTGAAGGGGCGGCCCTGGCGGACGCACGGCAACGGCGGACAGACGGTGCGGGAGTCGGACGGTGAGTGGCGGTATCACCCGCCTGTTTCCTGAACTCGGACGCCCCGGTAACGCGCCGCCGGTCTCCGCGGCCGGGCTCTTCGGCGCGTCCGCCGTCCGGACCCGACCGGCCGGACGGGAGATCAGCCCGTTCCGTGAGCGGGCGGGCGCGCGGCGAGCCGCCTCGCCGCGTCCAGGGCTTCGTCGAACGACGTGACGTCGCCGTCGAGCTGGCGCTCGTAGACGGCTTTCAGGATCCGGCCGATCTCGGGCCCCGGCGGCAGGCCGAGCTGCAGGACGTGGCGGCCGAGCAGGAGGGGTGCGGGTCCTTCGTGCTCGACGCCGAGGGCGCGGGCGCGTCCGAGGAACCAGTCCGTCGTCGCGGCGCAGTCGAAGTCGCCGGCGCGCCCCAGGCAGTCGGCGGCCGAGAGGCGGGCGAGCAGCTCCAGGTCGACCTTGCGGGCGAGGCGGCGGAAGGCGCCGTCGCCGACGGCGGCCGTGCCGCGGCGCCAGGTGCCGGGCTTCAGGTGGTGGGCGACGAGTCCGAACACCTGTTGGCGGACGTCGTAGCCGGCCAGGGTGTGAACGTCGAGGCGGTCGAGGAGGGCGCGGGTGGGCGGCACGCCGGCCTCCTCGTGGCCGCGCGAGCGGATGCGGCCGTCGATGAGCTCGGTGGTGGCGGGCTTGCCGAGGTCGTGGCAGAGGGCCGCGAGCATCAGGGTGACCCGCTGCGGGAGGTCGAGGTCGTCGATGCGGGCGCGGGCCTCGTCGACGACCATCAGCGTATGCACCCAGACGTCGCCCTCGGGGTGCCACTCGGGCTCCTGCTCGCAGCCGACCAGGGCCTCGAGCTCGGGGAAGAGCCGGGCGACGACGCCGAGGCGCAGGGCCAGCTCGAAGCCGAGCGAGGGGCGGCGGGCCTGGAGCAGCAGCTTCTCGAGCTCGCCCCGGATGCGCTCGGCGGGGAGGTCGTCGAGGGCGATGCCGCGGCAGAGGCGCTCGGTCGTCTCGTCGGCCGCGAGCTCGAAGCGGGCCGCGAGCTGCACGCCGCGCAGCACCCGCAGGCTGTCGTCGGCGAAGGTGGCGGGGTCCACGACCCGCAGGCGCCGCCGCTCCAGGTCGCCGCGGCCGCCGAAGGGGTCGATATAGGCGTCGCGCCGCGGGTCCCAGGCGATGGCGTTGACGGTGAAGTCGCGCCGGCGGGCCGCCTCCTCCACCGGCATCCGGGGGTCGCCGGTGACGACGAAGCCGCGGTGGCCGCGGCCCCGCTTCGACTCGGTGCGGGGCAGCGAGACGTCGACGCCCCCGACCTTGTACACGGTGAAGCTCTGGCCGACGGTGTTGACGGGGCCGATCTCGGCGAGCAGCCCGCGGAGGCGGTCGGCCTCGATGCCGTAGACCTCGATGTCGACGTCCTTCGATTCGCGGCCGAGGAGTCGGTCGCGCACCCAGCCGCCGACGTACAGGGCGCGGCCCCCGGCGCGGTGCACCCGGTCGGCGACGGCCGCCGCGATCTGCGAGTCGAGGGAGTCGCTCACGGGTCGAGGTTCTCAATCTCGACCGGCTCTATCGCGCCGGCCGGGGTGAAGCCGAAGATGCGGCCGTAGAAGTGGAGCTCGGCCTCGGCCGCGCGCCGGATGTTCGCGGCGCGGCGGAACCCGTGCTGTTCGCCCTCGAACATCAGGCACGCGACCGGCAGCCCCTTCCGGCGCAGGGCGTCGACCATGCGCCCGGTCTGGTCGGGGGGCACCACCGCGTCCTCGAGGCCCTGCAGGAAGATGACGGGGCACGAGAGGCGGTCGACGGCGTTGATGGGCGAGCGCTCGGCGTAGAGGTCGGCGCGCTCGGGCCACGGGCCGATCAGCGCGTCGAGGTAGCGCGACTCGAACTTGTGGGTGTCGCGGGCCAGGGCCGCCGCGTCGGAGACGCCGTAGTACGAGGCGCCGGCCGTGAACACGTCCCCGAACGCGAGCGCGCACAGGGTGGTGTAGCCGCCGGCCGAGCCGCCGCGGATCGCGAGCCGCGCGGGGTCGGCGTCGCCCCGCGCGACCAGGTGCCGCGCCGCCGCCTCGCAGTCCTCGCGGTCGACGACGCCCCAGGCGCCGCGCAGCAGGCGGCGGTAGGCCGTTCCGTATCCCGTCGACCCGCCGTAGTCGACGTCGACGACCGCGAACCCGCGCGTCGTCCAGTACTGGACCGCGAGCTTGAACCCGGGGTCGGCGGCGGCGGTGGGCCCGCCGTGGATGAGCGTCAGCAGGGGCGGCCGCTCGCCGTCGGGGGCGCGGAACGCGGGGTTGCGGGGCGGGTAGTAGTAGGCGTGCGCGGTGCGGCCGCCCGCGCTGGGGCAGGCGATGGGCTCGGCGCGCGAGACGTACGACCGGTCGAGTTTCGGCTGCGGGCCGCGGCGCAGGGTCTCGACCCCGCCGCCGTCGGCGTCGATGGCGACGAGGGCCGGGCCCGTCTCCGCGCCCGCGGCGACGCAGACGAGCCGGCCCCGCGAGGCGGCGGCGAACGGGCCGAACGTCGTGAACGGCGTGGCGACCTCGCGCGGCCGTCCCGCCGCCACGTCGAGCACCGCCAGCCGGGTTCCGTCCGCGTTCCCGTAGTGCGCGACGACGCGGTCGGCGTCGAGCACCGCGTACCGGCACATGCCGAACAACCAGGGCGGCAGGCCGAACTCGGCCTCCATCGCCAGCGCCGGCGCCAGCCGCTCCCCGTCCCAGCGGTGGAGGTTCCACCAGCCGGAGGCGTCGGACACGCAGTACAGGGTGCCGTCGGGACCCCACGCCGGCTGGAGCACGGAGACCTCGCCGGCACCGCCGGTGCCCGCGATGTCGCCCGTGCCCCCGGTGCCGCCGGTTCTCCCGGTGGCGCCGGCATCCCCAAGGCCCTCGGCGTCCTCGGGGCGTCCGTCCCCGGCACCCCCGGCGCGTCCGGCGCCGATGTCCCCCGCGCTGTCGGCGGTCCCGCCGGACGGGGAAAGAACGCCCCCGGCGATCCGGCGCGGCGACGTCAGGGCGCCGTCCGCCGCCACGTCGGCGACCCACAGCTCCGCCGCGTCCCACGGCATGTTCGGGTGGTTCCAGCAGACCCAGGCGAGCCGGCCACCGTCGGGGCTCAGGCGGGGCGAGGCGTAGAAGTCGAAGCCGCGGTGTACCGGGGTCGGGGCGCCGCCGCCGGTCGCGACCGCCACCAGCAGATTCTCGGGCTCGCGGCCCGCGCGGCGGTGGTCTTCGGCCACGCAGATCAACCGGCCCCGGGCGTCGTCCACCGTCGCATCGGCGTAGCGGACGGCGATGGCCGGCGTGATCGCGGCCGGCGGCTCGGACCCGTCCACCGGCCGGCGGTACAGCCGCTGGTCGGCGAAGTTCGAGAAGTACGCCGCGCCGCCGGACACCGCCAGCGCCCCGCCGCCGTACTCGTGGACGCGGGTGCGGGCGCTGTGGGCGGGCGTCGTCACCTCCGACAGCGCGCCGTCCGCGGTCAGCCGCATCGCCGCGCACCGGCCCCCCTCGTCCGGGCGCGACTCGACCCAGTACACGTCGCCACCCTCGACGGCGACGCCCTCGAACCGCAGCGCCCCGGCCGTCAGCATCTCCGTCGTGACCGGCGACTCCCACGCCCCGTACGGCGCGATGGTTCGTTCCGTGCTCACGGGTGTCTCCCCGGATATCGACGGTCCCGGAGCGCCGTACCGTCAGTGGTCACGACGTTCCCCGGAACAGACGGTCCCCGCCGTCGCGCCCTTCCACACGGGCGGCCGGCCCGCCGACGCACGGGACCGCGCCAATGGACGGCGCAGTCCCCGGCCTGGTGTCCCGTGCGGGAAGGTCCTCCGCGCGATGTTCCGCCACTTGCGTGGTCCCTTGGTTACCGGGGGCCGTCGCGGCTACAAGACATCGCGCACGGCACGCCGACCCGCCCGGCGAACGCCCGTCAGAGCGACCGCGCGAGCCGGAACCCGTAGTCGGTGTAGCGCAGCGACGGGTCGAGGCTGCTGCGGGCGGCGGTCCGGTTCAGGGTCAGCGCGTGCCGCCACGCGCCGCCCCGCGAGGCGCGGCGCCGGCCCTCGTCGGGCCCCACGGGGTTGACGGCGGGCGCGCGTTCATAGAATCCGCGGTCGTGCCAGTTCGAGCACCACTCGTGGATGTTGGCGCCGATGCCGTAGAGCCCGAACCCGTTGGGCGTCCCGAGGGTGACCGGCCACGGCCCGTCGAGGGGGCCGCGGCCGCGGTTCGGCACCCAGTCGGGGATCTCGTCGCCCCACGGATACCGCCGGCCGTCCACGCCGCCGCGGGCCGCCCGCTCCCACTCCGCCTCGGTCGGCAGCCGAACCGCGGCGCCGCGGCGCGAGCGCCACGCGCAGTAGGCCGCCGCGTCGTGCCAGCTCACTCCCACCACCGGCAGGTCGTCCCCGCGGAACGCGGGATTGTCCCACTCGCGCGGCGGCTCGTGGCCGGCGGCGTCGAGGAACCCGGCGTACTCGGCCCGGGTCACCGCGTGGACGGCCATCCGGAACTCGTCCACCCACACCCGGTGCACGGGCCGCTCCGCCGGCTGGCCCTCGTCGCTCCCCATCAGGAACCAGCCCGGCGGGACGGTGACGAACTCGGACATGGGGGGCTGCGGCGGCCGGCGCCGCGTCAGGACGCCGACGGAAACCGCCCCGCCCGACGCCGGGCGGGGGCGATCTCGGAGAACCGGCCGCGTCCGGGGCCGGCCGGCGACTTCATGTCGATCGCCGTCCTACATCAGCGGCGACGACGTCGTGCGTCACATCAGCGGCACCACGACATCGTGCGCCAGACATCAGCGGCGCGACGACATCGTGCGTCATACACCAGCGGCACGACGACGTGCGTTACATCAGCGGCACGACGACGTCGTGCGTCTCGCCGTCGCGCGACACCGTCACCTCGACCTCGCCGCCGGGTTGGTACCGGTCGAGCACGAGGCGCAGCTCGCGGAACGACCGCACCGGCTCGCCGTCGATGCGGACGATGATGTCGCCGAGCTGGTTGGCGTTCCACTCGGTGCCGCGCAGGCCGGCCCGGGCCGCCGCCGACCGCGGGTCGATGTCGGCGATGACCACCCCGTTCACCCCGTACCGCGCGGCGGCGATCCGGTTCAACTGCTGGTTCGTCGTGATGCCGAGGCGGGCCGGGGTGTACTCGCCGTCGGCGATCAGTTGCGGCACGACCCGGCTGACGGTGTTGACGGGGATGGCGAACCCGATGCCCGCCGAGGTGCCCGAGGGGCTCGCGATCTGGCTGTTGATGCCGATGAGCCGGCCGCGGCTGTCGAGCAGGGGGCCGCCGGAGTTCCCGGTGTTGATGGCCGCGTCGACCTGGATGACGTCCTCGATGATGTCGCCGGTCAGGCCCTCGATCTGGCGGCTGAGGGCCGAGATGATCCCGGTCGTCAGGGTGGCGCTGTAGCCGAAGGGGTTCCCGATGGCGTACACGCTCTGGCCGACGCGCACCCGGTCGCTGTCGCCCAGCCGGACCTGCAGCAGCGAGTCGGTCGGCGCGTCAATCCGCAGCACCGCCAGATCGTGCCGGCGCGAGCCGCCGACGTACTCGGCCATGTAGCTGGTCTGGTCGTGCATGACCACCCGCGCCGACGACGCGCCTTCCAGGACGTGGAAGTTGGTGACGATGTGGCCGTCCCGGTCCCACACGAAGCCGGTCCCGGTGCCCAGCGGCACCTCGCCGGTGGCGCGCCCGAAGAAGTCGCGGCGGCGGGTGACGGTGGTGATGTACACGACCGACGGGCTGGTGCCCTCGAAGAGAGCGACGATCGCCTGCTCGTCCGGCCGGAGGTCCGTGTAGGGCTCGGGGGCCGGCCCGCGCTGCGCTGCGAGCACCGACCGGGCCTCGCCGGGCTCGCCGGCGGCGTTGGCGGGGACCAGCTCGAACGTGCAGCCGCCCGCCGCGACCGCGAGCAGGGCGGTCGCCGCGAGGCTTCGCGCCGCCGGGTGGTGACGGCGCTGATTGAGCTTGTGTGCCATGACGACATCCTGCGAATCCGGGACCCGTCGTCGGCCCCGGCCCTCGCTCGCGTCGTACACGGGGTGGGCCGGGCCGAGTCCTGGCCCGGAGATTGTCGCCCGCAGCTCCGATCCGTCCGGCCGCCGAACCCGCGGGGAGTCGGCGCCTCCGGGCGGCGGAGCCGCCGGCGGCTACGCGGACTGCTGCGCGACCTTCGACTCGGCGTGGCGGTCGAGCAGCTCGGCCAACTGGTCCTTGCCCGCCACCCCCACCGTCGCTTCCACGACCTCGCCGCCCTTGAACAGCAGCAGGGTGGGGATGGAGCGGACGCTGTACTTCATGGGGGTGTCCGGGTTGTCGTCGATGTTCAGCTTGCCCACGACGACGCGGCCGT
Source organism: Vicinamibacterales bacterium (assembly GCA_963666855.2). Classification (GTDB taxonomy): domain Bacteria; phylum Acidobacteriota; class Vicinamibacteria; order Vicinamibacterales; family UBA8438; genus JAJEEA01. The sequence goes on along the minus strand of CAXXTG010000183.1, from coordinate 29,002 downwards.
CGTACTCGTCGGCGAGCGCATCGACGGCGGGGGCGATCATGCGGCACGGGCCGCACCACTCGGCCCAGAAGTCCACGAGCACCGGCTTGTCCGACTGCAGCACCGTCTGCTCGAAATCGCCGTCGGTGAAGGTCATCGTGTGTTCCGAGGCCATCGTTGGTGTCTTTCCTCTCGTCTTTGCGCCGGCTGGTCCAGTGTTCGGGTCTGCGCCGGCCCGATCGAGGCCGGGTTCCGTATCCGGGATACAACCGCTCAGTATACTGCCCTTTGGACGCCGAAACGCCCCGCCCGGCCGGCGCGTGCTCGGAGCGTTCCGCGGGGCTCCCCGCACGAGAACCGTGCCCAAGCGGGCGCCGGCGTCCCGTCCGTGCCGCGGATCGGCTCGGGCCCCGGCGGCTCCGGTCGCCGCGGGGGGCCGCCGCTGGCACCGAACCTCGGAGTTTCCGGAGTTCGACCCCCGGCCCCGGCGGCCCGTTCGCGGCCGGCGGCGCGGAGCCTCAGCCGCCCTGCCCCGGCTCTTCCGCGGACTCCTCGGCCTCTTCGAAGGTGGCCAGACCCTCCACCTGCCACTCGGCCAGGGGCTGGGGTCCCGCGACGATGCCCTCGAGATCCGGATCGCCGGCGGCGCGCGGTTGCGACGCCGCCTGCGCGCGGCGCTCCTTCGCCTCCTGCCGCCGCGCGTCCTTCAGCTTGCGCTGCTCCTGCCGGGCGCGTTCACGCTGCCGCTTCTGCTGTGTCGGTCGTCCACGAGTTGCCAATCGTCACCTCCTTGGGCGGGGTGCGGATCGGCCTGAGCAGACGGCAGGTCTGTCGAGAGTGACGCGCTGAGGGTAGAGCGGTTGGAGACCTGCCGGCTCGACGGATGGGGATGCCCACCACGAGCCGATCTGACTATCGAATCCGTCCCTACAGCTTATCAGGCGCAGGGGCCGAAAGGCAAAGCCGGCGCCGGGGCGCGGGCCCGCCGGCGGCGGGGCTATAATCCCGGTCCCGGCGGTTCGATCGCGTCCGGCCGGGCATCGGCAAGCCATCCCGCCAGTCATGGACGGACTCCGCGACAGCCTCCTGGCCCTGGGCATCCCCGGGCTCTTCCTCATCGCCTTTCTCGATTCGGCCGGCGTTCCCCTGCCCGGCGGCGTCGACGTGGTGGTGCTGCTGCTGGCCTGGCAACAGCCGTCGCTCTTCGTCTGGATCGCGCTGGCCGCGTCGACGGGCTCGACGCTGGGATGCCTGGTCCTCTACCGGATCGGGCGCACCGGCGGAGACCGCGCGGTCCGCCGCCTCGACCCCGGGAAACGCGCGTGGGTCACCCGGAAGGTCCGCGAGAACGACGTCGCCGCCATGCTCGTCGCGGTCCTCGCGCCCCCGCCGTTCCCGGCCAAGGTGTTCATGCTCGTCGCGGGCATCGTCGGCATGTCCTGGACCCGGTTCGCGGGCGCGATCTTCGCCGGACGCCTGATCAGGTTCACCGGCGAGGCGTACCTGGCCGTCCGCGTCGGCGACCGGGCGGTCGAGACCCTGCGGCAGAACTACCCCGCCGTCGGCGGCGCGCTGGCCCTCGCCGTCCTCCTGTATCTGGCGGTGCGGTGGATCCGGAAACGCCGGCGGCCCGGCGCGGCGGGTTGAACCCGCCGGTGCCGCCGGCGCCGTTCCGCGGAGAGCGGATGCCGGGCGCGTCGATCGGTCGCCTGTCGAACCGACCGGCGACGTCGTCGTTGGCGGTCGGTCGGCGCATCCGGGATCGGGCCGAACCGGCCCTTGCGTCGGGGGCCGACCCGTCCTATGGTTGACCGATGCGGTCGGGTTCGGCGGGCGGATCCGTCCCGGGGAAGCCGCCGGCATCAGTCGGGACCGGCACGCCATGGCAAGGCATGCCAGGCCCGTGCGTTGTCCGGGGATAGTCGTCGCCGGGGGGCGCGGCCGCACCGCGCGCTGACTGGACGTCATTAATGGTGAGGGGACATGGAGCCATTCCGTAGCGCCAGGGTTCGCGCCGGGTTCGTCGGGCTCGTCGGGCTCGTGCTCGCCGCGGCGGTGGGCGCGGCCTGCGGCGGCGCGCCGGCGGTCGAGGCGCTGCGGGCCCCGGAAGGGGCCAGCCTGCCCCAGGCCGCGGTCGCCCCGGACGGACGGCTGCACCTCGTCTACTACACGGGGTCGATGAGCAGCGGCCACCTGTGGCACGTCACCCGCGGGCCGGAGGACGCGGACTGGTCGGCGCGGCGGCGGGTGAACAGCCGGCCCTACTCGGTCACGGGGCTCGGACCCGTCGACGGCGGGCAGCTCGCGGTCGGGCCCGACGGCCGCCTCCACGTGACGTGGTTCCGCCGCGACCCCACGTGGTTCCACTACACCCGCACCGACGACCAGGGGGCGTTCGAGCCGCAGCGGACGCTCTCGGCCAAGCAGGAGGGCGGGGTGGAGACCGGGTCGACGGTCGCGGTGGACGGCGCCGACGTCTACGTCTTCTGGCACGCCGATCCGGTCCAGGACGCCGACCGCCGCGTCTACCTCGCGGCGTCCCGCGACAACGGGAAGCACTTCGATCCGCCGCGGCCCGTCGGTCCCGCCGCCGAGGGGGCGTGCGGATGCTGCGGGCTGCGGGCGGCGGCCGACGGGGCGGGCGCGGTCCACGTGTCGTACCGCGGGGCCGGCGACAACGTGCGCCGCGGCATGCGGCTGCTCACGAGCACCGACGGCGGACGCACCTTCGACGACCGGCTCATCCAGCCCTGGAACATCGGCGCGTGCCCGGTCGCCACCACCACCCTCGCCACCGGCCCGGACGGCACCCTGGTGGCGTGGGAGACCGAGGGGCAGGTCTTCGTCGCCAACACCGGGCGGCTCGACGAGCCGTGGTCCCCGCCGGGCGAGGCGCAGTTCCGGCGCAAGAACGCGACGGTGGCCGTCAACCACCGCGGCGACGTCCTGCTCGCGTGGGGCGACGGCCCCGGCTTTCAGTCGGGGGGGAACCTGCACTGGCAGGCGTTCGACGCGCGCGGCCGTCCCCTCGGCGGGACCGGCCGCGGCGAGGCGCCGATTCCGGCGCGCAGCGTGCCCACCGTCGTCGCCCGCGCGGACGGCTCGTTCGTGATCGTCTACTGACGCCCGCAATCGGCGGTCCGCCGTCGGAACGGGCGTCCCGTCGGCGCCGGTTCCCGATGCGCGAAGGACGACCCGCCGTCCACTCGCACGGATCCGACCGGCGTCGTCAGGATGCGTGGACGCCGTCCATTCGTTCGGGCCCGGTTCCAGCACGGGGAGGAGCAGTACGGTGAATGACAGGTTGAATCGGTGGCGGTCGTTCGTGTTCGGGCTCGCCGCGGCGGCGGCCCTCGTCGTCGGGTACCAGTCGCTTCACGCCGTGCCGGCGGCCGCCGCGAGGGCCGAGGCGGCGCGCGATCTCGCCGTCGCCGACCCGGCGTCGGTCGGCGTCTCCGCCCAGCGCCTCGAGCGGCTCGACGCGGGCATGCAGGCGATGGTCGACGACGGGAAGCTCGCGGGCGTCGTCACGATGCTGGCCCGGCACGGCAAGGTCGTCTTCACCGACACGGTGGGCCGGCTCGACGCCGGCAAGGACGACCCGGTCGAGCTCGACTCCATCTTCCGCATCTTCTCGATGACCAAGCCGGTCGTCGGCACCGCCCTCATGATGCTGCACGAGGAGGGCCGGTGGCAGCTCGACGACCCCGTGTCGCGGTTCATCCCCGGGTTCGCAGATCTCGGGGTCTACGCCGGCGTCGACGACGACGGCGTCATGCAGGTCGAGCCGGTCGAGCGCGGGCGGCGCATCACCATGCGCGACCTCATGCGCCACACCGCGGGGCTGGGCTACGTCCTCAACCCGCGCCACCCCGTGAACCGGGCCATCATCGACGGCCGCGTCCTCGACACCGGCGCCCCGCTCGCGACGATGATCGACAAGCTCGTGGAGATTCCCCTGCTCTCGCAGCCGGGCACCGAGTGGGCGTACAGCATCTCCGTCGACGTGCAGGGGTACCTGGTCGAGGTGATCTCCGGCCAGCCGCTGGACGAGTTCCTGCAGGAGCGCATCTTCGGGCCCCTGGGCATGGTCGACACCGCGTTCCACGTGCCCCCCGACAAGATGCACCGTCTCGCGGCGCGGCACACGCCCGGTTCCGACGGCAAGCTCATGGCCCCGGCGGGCGGCGCGCAGGCGCCGAACGCGCCCCTCGCGGGGCCGTCGGGGGGCGGCGGGCTCTACGGGACGGCGCCCGACTACCTGCGCTTCGCCCAACTGCTGCTGAACGGCGGCGAGTTCGACGGGGTGCGGCTGCTCGCCCCGCGCTCGGTGGAGCTGATGGCCGCCAACCACCTCACCGACGCCCAGCAGGCGACCTACCGGCGGCCGGGCCAGGGATGGGGACTGAACTTCTCGGTGGTGACCGACGGCCCCATGTCGGGCGAGTCGTGGTCCACCGGCTCGTACTACTGGATCGGCATCGCGGGGACGTGGTTCTGGGTCGACCCGGCCGAGGACCTGACGTTCGTGGGGATGATCCAGAACAACGGCGGCGCCATCAACGAGGTGCAGCGCCTGTCGCGCAGCCTCGTGTACCAGGCCGTGGTCGGCGACTGAGCGCCGGCGGCCCGCCACGAAGGCCCACGTTGTTCGCCGAGAGCGACGAGGGTGCCGGCGTGACGGGAGCGCCCGCGGGGCCGAAGGGCACCCATGCCCGACGAGGCGTGACGTGGGAGCCGAGTCGGTGCGCCCGGCTCGATCGTGGTCGCGCTATTGCTGCTGGGCGCTGCGCGCCCGGAGGACGCAGGGATGACGACCGAGGCTCGCGCGAGGAAGTTGCGGGATCGTGGCGGCGCAGATCTTCCGCGCCCACGCCTCCTCCTGCTCCTGCCGACGCCGTCTCGCTTCGCGTTTCATCGTGTTCCTCCGTCGGCCATCGGTCGGCGTGTGGTGTGGGGCCCAGGGGGGGCCAGGGTTGCCTCGATGCCTGCGAGTGTTACACTTGTACGGTGTCAAGGGGTGCCGCCTCGGCGGAAGCCCCGTAGAGACCCGTGGCTTCGTCGGAGGAGCCGAGAGACCTGGAGACCTGAGTGCCCCCTGCTGGCGGCGAGTCGCCGCCCGTCTCAGTCGAGTTGTCTGTGCTTGTGCCGGAGGGCGTGGTGTGCGCTCTCTCGCCCCCGAGTTGGGTCGGGTGGAGAGAGGCGGAACGGGATCTTGCGCGCAGTGAAGAAGAGAAATAGCCTACAGCGCCGCCCGCCCGGGAAGCGGATGGGGGCCCTGATCCTGAATGCCGAGGATCGCTCGGTCTCCATCGACATGTCGAGGCTGGGCCCGCCGCTGAAGACCTACGACGCCGATCTGGCGAGTCTAGAGCACCGCGAGAACGACATTCGCCTCTTCTTCGGGAAGCTCCGGCTGCCAGGGCGTGACAGCTTGGCGACCCGCGTGGAGATCCGCTACCCGATCGAGCTCTTCCACAAGCATCTGTGGCAGAACTCGCGGGAGTTCCATGGTCGCCTGCGAGAACGGGCTGAAGCCCTCCGCATCTCTCGATCCATGGAACGGTGCCAGCTGCATGAGATGGAAGCGGACAAGGACCATTCAGAGTGGGCGAACTTCGACTTCATGGGCTACTCGGGGACCGAGGCGGCCATCGACTTCTTCCACTTGCCGCCCACGGATCTCGCGCGTTTCGAGAAGACGGGGGCGATGATGAACGTCGCCTTGGAGCCGATCCTTCGTGTTCAGTTGGGCGTCGGCCAGCTCTTGAGGCTCCTCGATAGCTGCGCTGACGCCGTGCCGGAGATCGAGAATTACTTGCCTCACGACGCAGCGTGAGACAGGAGGTGATATATGGACACCGGCTTCTTCGCGCCTGATGTCGAGTTCTCCCCCGGACAGGGGCATCGACCGGAAGAGTGGTCTGCGACCCAGAAGTGGATGAAGATCAGCGCCACCGTTGTCGCGTCCGCAGCCGTTTCGGCAGTGCTCGCCTTCTGCCAGCCGCCCGCCGATCTGACGGAGGCCGAGCTCAACGCCGCCGTGGTTCGCGAGGCTCGGCCTGTGCCCCGGCGCGTCCCCATCAGCCCCGACCACCTCAAGGTAATCGAGGACTACCGCGCGCGGCACGTCGAGATGCCGCCGACGGAAGCCGACCGTAGGATCCGCCCGCACTATGGCATCTGATCCGCAGGTCTACGTCGCCTGCGCCAACGAGCTCTCGCAGGGCGACATCGTGGCTGACCTCCCATGGGGCGCGATCGACTCTCCGCTGGTCGTCTGCAGGCCTGAAGGCACTCGCCCCCACAAGGGAAAGGCCCGCTACGGCGAGGTATCAGCGGTTGATCGCGCTTTCTCTCTGAAGGGGCGCGGCGGCAAGGAGTTCGTGCATGCCAAGGCCGGGCGCGGTCCTGGAATCGTGCTGTGGCACAGCTGCGAGATCGCGGACGATGAACGCCGCGGCAACAGCCAGCGCGGCGTGGTGGGGGTGGCGCCCGTATTCAGCCTGACCCGTGTCAACGAGGCCGACCGGGAACCCGTCCGGGGACTCAGACGTACCGCGATGTTCCCGCTACCGCCGCTGGACGTCGGCGGCGAGCATCTCGACGAGGGCTACGTCGACTTCAGGCTGATCTGGAGCGTGAAACGGGTCCTTCTCGTCAAGCGGCTGGCGGGTCTCAGTACGGACTACCTGGAGTTAATGTACAGCCATCTTGAGCACTTCTTCACCCGCCAACATCTCCGACCAACAGACCCATGACGCGACCGGGTGCCGACCAGAGCGCATCTTCGGGCCGCTGGGCATGGTCGACACCGCGTTCCACGTGCCCCCGGACAAGATGCACCGGCTCGCGGCGCGCCACACGCCCGGCCCCGACGGCGAGCTCATGGCCCCGCCGGGGGGCGCGCAGGCCCCGAACTCGCCCCTCGCGGGGCCGTCGGGGGGCGGCGGGCTCTACGGGACGGCGCCCGACTACCTGCGGTTCGCCCAGATGCTGCTGAACGGCGGCGAGCTCGACGGCGTGAGGCTGCTCGCCCCGCGCTCGGTGGAGCTGATGGCCGCCAACCACCTCACCGACGCCCAAGCAGGCGACCTACCGGCGGCCGGCCCAGAGGTGGGGGCTGAACTTCTCGGTGGTGACCGACGGCCCCATGTGGGCGAGTCGTGGTCCACCGGCTCGTACTACTGGATCGGCATCGCGTGGACGTGGTTCTGGGTCGATCCGGCCGAGGACCTGACGTTTCGTGGGGATGATCCAGAACAACGGCGGCGCCATCAACGAGGTGCAGCGCCTGTCGTGCAGCCTCGTGTACCAGGCCGTCGTCGGCGACTGAGCGCCGGCGGCCCGTCGCGAAGGCCCACGTTGCGCCGAGAGCGGCGAGGGCACCGGCGGGATGGGAGCGCTTGCCGGGCTGAAGGGCGCCCATGCCCGACGAGGCGTGAGGGGTGGAAGCCGAGTCGGCGGATGTGCCCGGGGAACCGCGCAGCAGGTGGCGAGTTACGCCGAGCCGAGAGCCGCCGCGCTTGCGACGGGGCATCCCGCCGACGGAGCGCCCCGGTTCCGGTGATCCCGCGGGTCCTTCGCGCTGGACCGGCGGGGCCGGCCGTGGTAAAACCGTCCGCAAACATCACATCAACCCCGTGCGGGGCCCGCGCGAGGGAGGAGCAAGCCATGCATGCGAAGTCGTACCGGCGGTGGCTCGGGGTCGGGGCGCTCGCCGCGCTCGTCGCCGCGCCCGGTCTCGCCGCGGCCAACGAGGCCGACTACCAGCCGACGTTCGCGAAGGACGTCGCGCCGATTCTCCAGCAGAAGTGCCAGGAGTGCCATCAGCCCAACTCCATCGCCCCGATGTCGCTGCTGACCTACGGCGAGGTCCGGCCCTGGGCGCGGGCGATCAAGGACCGCGTGGTCTCGCTCGAGATGCCGCCCTGGCACATCGACCGCACCGTCGGCATCCAGTCGTTCAAGAACGACCGGTCGCTGAGCCAGGCGCAGATCGACACCATCGTGGAGTGGGTGGACGGCGGCGCCCCCATGGGCGACCGCGCCGACCTGCCGCCCCCCGTCGAGTGGCCCGACCCCGCGGCGTGGCGCCTGTCGGACCGCTTCGGCGAGCCCGACCTCGTCGTCCCCTCGGCCCCCTACAACGTGCCCGCCGACGGCCAGGACAAGTGGTGGCGGCCCCTCGCCGAGACCGGCCTGACCGAGGAGCGCTGGGTGCAGGCGATCGAGATCAAGCCGTCGTTCCCCGGCGGCCGCAAGGTCGTGCACCACGCCATCGCGCGGCTCCTCCAGGAGGAGGAGGGCGTGACGGGCCTCGCCAACAGCGTGAACTTCGACGACGACATCGGCCCCGGGACGTTCATGGAGTGGGCGGTCGGCAAGGAGGGCGAGATCTTCCCCGACGACGCCGGCAAGCTCATGCTGCCGGGGGCCCAGATTCAGTGGGACATCCACTACCACGCCATCGGCGAAGAGGTGCCCGACGACGTGGTCGAGTTGGGCGTCTACTTCTACGACAAGGGCTACACGCCGAAGTACCGGACCATCCTGCACGGCATGCGCGGCCACCAGGGCGGCATCGACATTCCCCCCGGCCAGATCGGCATGAGCCAGGGCTTCACGATGCTCAAGGGACCCGCCCGCCTCGAGAACTACCAGCCGCACATGCACATGCGGGGCAAGGCGATGTCGATGGAGGCGGTGCTGCCCGACGGCTCGCGCCGCATGCTCAGCAACGTCGACAACTTCCGCTGGAACTGGCACATCAACTACGTCTACGACGAGGACGTGGCGCCGCTGCTGCCCGGGGGCACGATGATCGTGGTCACCGCGTGGCACGACAACTCGACCGGCAACCGCGAGAACCCCGACCCGCGCCAGTGGGTGGGCAACGGCTCGCGCACCGTCGACGAGATGGCCCACGCCTGGGTCGACGTCACCTACCTCGAGCAGGACGAGTACGACCGCATGGTCGCCGAGCGCGAGGAAATGGCGGACGACGACTAGGAAGCGGGGCTATGGCCTCCGGGAGTCCCGCGCCGGCCACGCGACCGCAGGGTCGTCGCGCCGCCGGCCGCGCGTGAACGCAGACAGCCGGGTCCTCGTCCGAGGGCCCGGCTTTTTTTCGGCCGGGCACCGGTTCGGCATCGGCCCGGGGCGGCGCGGTTCGCGACTCTCGTCCGGGCGAGGCTCTCGTCCTGGCGCGGCGTGGTTCGGCTCTCGTCGGGGTGCGGCTTCGCCCGACGCCGCGAGAGGGGCCCGCGGCCGGCCCCCCGGCGAGGAACCGCTTCCGTCCAGCGTTCCCGGTCGGGTCGGTCTCGGCCGACGGGCGCCGGGCCCCGTCGCGGCGGTCGGCGGGGGCCGCGTCAGGGTCGGGCCTGCCGCGTCGAGGGTTGCAGTATCTGCGTTATCGTTCCCCGCCGCACCCGGCAACAACTGCCGGCCGGCTCCCGCGCGGGCGATGCGTCCCGCGTGAAACCGGGGGCGCGCGGCGCTGGCACGCGCGATGCAATGGGTGGCATGGCCGGAGGACGACCATGACCACACGCGAACCGAGAGGCGCGGCCGATCGCCGCTACGTGCGGCTCGTGCGCACCACCCTGCAGATCGACGACGACGTCCTGGAGGCGGCGCAGTGCATCGCCGACGACGAGCGCGTCAGCGTCGGCGAGACCTTGTCGAAGCTCGCGCGTCGCGGGCTCGAGCCCCGGCCGGACGAGCCGGCCTGGGCCCGTCTGCCGCCGCAGATTCCCCGTCCGGCCGCGGTGCCGCGGGGCGGGGCGATGCGCCGGCTCGGCGTGGTCTGGGAGCCGTGGTGAGGCCGCCGGCGACCGCGGTCAGCGCCGGGGAGGGTATCCGTCGCCGGCCCGGGCGCCGGGACGGCGGTGACACCCGGGGCGGCGCGTCTTTCGGCGCCCCCGTGTGTCCGTCGCCGCTCCGGGCACCGGGGTGCCGGTGAGACCGCCGTCCCGGCCGCGGCCGGCGTGGGCGGGGGCGTCCATCGTCGGCCCGTGGCGCGGACGAAGGTGAGGCCGCCGTCCCGGCCGCGCCGGGCGGTCCGCGCATGCGGTATGCTCCCGCGATGTTCATGCGCCTGCTCGCGTGGGTCGCCTTCGTCGTCCTCCAGGTCGTCTTCCTGCCCCTGGCGGTGCTGGGGACGCTGATGGTCAGCTACCGTCAGCTCGTCGTCAGCCGGCGGCTGGGCAGCTCGCAGACCGCCATCGAGGTCATCAACGGGCGTTGGACCATGCACTGGTTCGGCATGCGCCCGGACCCGGCGTCGGCGCGGCTCCTCGGCGTCCTGCCCAACTCGTCGATCCTGGGGCTGAAGCTGTTCCTGCTCCCCCTGTGGGTCAAGCGCAGGCTGAGCGGCGACTACTTCGCGTACCCCCGCCTCCCGCCGCCGGACGGGGCCGAGACCATGGCCGACCTGGTCATCGCCCGGACGCTCTACTTCGACCGGATCCTCGGGCGGGTCCTCCCCGGGGTCGAGCAGTTCGTGCTGCTCGGGGCGGGCTACGACACCCGCGCCTTCGGCCCCTTGGCGCCCGACGGCGTGGCCCGCTTCGAGGTGGACCATCCGCGCGTGCAGGCCCTGAAGCGGTCCAAGTTGGCCGAGGCGGGCATCGACACGTCCGGCGTCGCCTTCGTCGACGTCGACTTCAGCCGCGATGACCCGTTCGAGAAGCTGGCCGCGGCCGGCTACGACCCGGAACGGAAGACGGCGTTCCTCTGGGAGGGGGTGACCCTCTACCTGGGCGAGGACGACGTGCGGAAGACCCTGCGGGGGGTCCATGCGCGGTCGGGGCCGGGCAGCGTGCTGGTGGCGGACGTGTACGCGGAGCGGTTCTTGCGGCTGGCCCGCGGGAAGGCGGTGAGGAAGACCCTCGACTACACGGACGAGGGGTTCGGCTTCGGGCTGGATTTCGGGACGGACTGGGAGCGGACGCTGCGCGGCTTTCTCGAGAGCGAGGGCCTGAGCCTGGGCGAGGCGTACTTCATGGGCCGGGCGAACCCGAAGGGGCCGTTCACGGTCGTGGCCGAGGCCGTCGTCCCGCCGACGGAGCCGCGCGAGGGGGAGGAAGGCGGGCCGGATGCCGTCTCGACGCCGGGTGAGGGGTGACCGGCGCGGGGGCTCGGCGCGAGTGACCGGCGCGGGGAACTCGGCGCGGGGAACTCGGCGCGAGTGACCGGCGCGGGGGGCTCGGCGCGAGTGACCGGCGCGGAGCCATGCCGGGAAAACCGGCACCCGGCGCTCCGTGCGCCGAACACCCGACGCGTCGGGGGCTGCGCCCTGACTGCGGCGCAGACCCCCGGCCCGTGCTCACTCTTCGACGGTGACCGTGATCGTCGAGCAGAGCCCCTCGATGGTGCGGTGCTCGTCGTCGCCAAGCTGGACCGCGAAGGTGTGCTCGCCCGGCGGCATCAGGCTCTCGAAGACCGACGAGCCGTCGCCGAAGTGCACCCAGGGCGCCGACTGCGGGATGACCTCGCCGGCCGGCAGGCACTCGGTGGCGATGCCGATGTGGAAGTGGCCGACCCCCCATCGGGGCGTCTCGACCTCCTCGGGGACCGGCAGCAGCGAGAAGCCCTCGCTGCCGAACTCGAACGCGACCGGGCTCGACACGGTGGCGCCGTCGGCCGGCGACACGAAGAATACGCGCGGCCCCTCCTGGGCCTCCGCCATCGACCCCGCCGCCAGCAACGCGACGCCCGCCAGCACCGCCGCCCCGATCGCTCCCGCCTTCCGTTCCTTCATGTTCAACACGCAATGCTCCTTGATGACTGGGACCCGATGGCCCGCCGGCCGGCCGTCCCCGCACCGGCCTTTCAGCCGGCGGGGAACCGGTCGCGACCCGCGGATTACGGATGCATCCTAGTGTCCCCGGGCGGGTTTCGCAACCCAAGGCGACGCCGGGTGTCGCGTCGGACCGTCGTCGGCCTCCGGCGGCGCCGCGCAAGCCTCCGCTCGGCCCGCCGCGTTCCCGCGGGGGCGCCGCGGCCGCCGGGGGCGCGACGCCGCGGCTTCCGGAGGTTCCGGGCCCGGGTGCACAACAGACTGCGAGGACGGGGCGCGAATCTGCGTTCGGCTCGTCCCCGCAGTCATCGCGCCGCCGTCACCCCGGACCGACGCGCCGGGCGCGACCAAGAGTTCGACGCCGCCGAGTCATCGCGCCGCCGTCACCCCGGACCGACGGCCCCGGCATCGGGCGCCCCCGAGCGGCATCGCCTCACTTTCCCGTCGTGCAACCCTCCGGCCCGCCGGGGCGAGCGGTGCGAGACAGCGCCGCGCCGAGTGTGCGACACTCAGAAGAAGGCCGCCGGGGGTCGGTCGGGCACCCGCCGCAGCCGATCCGCCGCCGACACCGGCGCCCTCGATCTGGAAAGGAGCTTCGCCGCATGCCGCCGTCCCTCACGCGATTCTCGTCTACCGTGCAGCCCGAGGGGGCGTTCACCGTGCTCGCCGCCGCCCGCCGCGCCGCCGCCGGGGGGAAGGACGTCATCGAGCTCGAGATCGGCGACAGCCCGTTCCCGTCCCCCGAGGCCGCCGTCGACGCCGGGGTCGAGGCGCTGCGGGCCGGCCGCACCACCTACGGCCCGTCGGCGGGCCTGCCCGAACTGCGCGCCGCCGCCGCCGCCTACGTCAACCGCGAGCACGGCCTGTCGGTGACCGAAGACCACGTCGTCGCGGGACCCGGCGCCAAGACGTTCGAGCAGCTCTTCTGCGACACGTTCGTCGAGCGCGGCGACGGCGTCCTCGTGTTCAGCCCGTACTTCCCGACCTACGCCGCCAACATCCAGCGGCGCGAGGCGCGGATGGTGCTGTCGAACCTGCGGGCGTCGCGGGCGTTCCGGCCCGACCTCGACGACGTGCGCCGCTTCCTCGACGACGACCCGCGGCCCAAGGCCATCTTCCTCAACAGCCCCCACAACCCCACCGGCGGAGTCGCCACCGAGGACGACCTGCGGGGGCTGGCCGACCTCATCCGGGGCCGCGACGTGGCGGTGTTCGCCGACGAGCCCTACGACTGCATGGTGTGGGAGGGGCGGCACCACTCGCTGCTCGCCCAGCCCGGCATGCTCGACCAGACCGTCGCCGCCTACACGTTCAGCAAGTCGTTCAGCATGAGCGGCTGGCGCCTCGGCTACGCGGTGTCGAGCCCGGCCACGATCAAGGTGCTGGAGCTGCTGACGAACGTCGCCCTGTCGTGCGTCCCCCCCTTCACGCAGCTCGCCGGGGCCGCCGCCCTCGAGCGCGGCCGGCAGTACCGCGACGAACGGATGCGCGAATTCCACCGCAAGGTCGAGCTGCTGGTCGCCGGCCTGAACACCGTCGACGGCGTGAGCTGCCTCATGCCCGGCGGCACCTTCTACGTCTTCCCGTCGGTGGCCGAGGTCTGCAACCGCGCCGGCATCACGTCGCACGGCCTGGCGATGTACCTGCTCGAAGGGGCCGACGACGCGGTCGGCGTCGCGTGCCTGGGCGGCGAGTGCTTCGGCGAGGCCGGCGGCGGCTTCCTGCGCCTGAGCTGCGCGCAGCCCGACGAGCGCCTGGTCGAGGCGGTGTCGTTCATCGCCGAGGCCCTGACCCGCCGCGGCCGCATCGGTGCGTACCTCGACGCCCACCCCGATCACCGGCTCGCCACGCCCTACGCGATCGACGCACCGGTGACGCCATGAGGGTGTCGAGCAGCCGGTACGAATTTCGCGGCCGAGTACGAGAGTTTCGGCGGTGAGTGAGGCGCTGCTCCCCGCCGGACCGATTCAATGGCGCGGATCGACTCCATCGGCGTGTCCTTGGACATTGGCCGGGGCAATACCAGGGAGGTAGCCCCGGAGGCGGCCTTCGGCGTCCGGAGGGGCAAGGCGACCCGGAACGGCGGGGTGTTCGCGGCGTTTTTCGAGCCCAGCGGCGGCGTCAGGGCTTCCCGGTCGTCGGTAGAGGTAAACGAGCTTCGTCGTCGATCAGCACGACGCGGCTCGGCCGGCGGTCGCTCCAGCGCCAGAGCACCAGATTCACGTCATCCGCGCCGGCGCCGGGCGCGAAGCTCGGGACGCGCATCCCGACGTAGCCGGCCGCGATCAGTCGATCCGCCAATGCCTGTGACGCCGGGACGTTGCCCCGGCACATCTCTTCCTTCCATCGCGGGCAGCGCAACGCGTCATCGGTCACGCCCTCATCCATGCGCCGGGCCGGGCTCATGCTGTCGAAGACAGGTTCGGCATCGACTTCGTAGGCACAGAGCACTATCGGTTGCATCGGCTCTGGCAAGGCGCTCGCCTCCCATATCGCCGTCAGCGGCGACCAGGAGGTGTAGAGTGCGGGAACGCCGACTCGGTTGAAGCGTCCCCCTCGAAGACGCGCTCCTTCTCCCGATGTCGGCGACCACGACCACTGTGGATGGACGGCGCGGTAGACGATGCCCCGGAAGCGCATTCACCCGGCCCCGGGTCAGGCGTATCCGCCGGCCATGACGTGATCGAGGTACGAGTGCACGAAGCTGGCGTGGCCTTCGCGCACGAGCTCGTCGGCCGTCTTGCCGCCGAACCCCGGCAACGCTTGCGACCGGAACCAGGCATAGGCGACGAGGGCCGGCGAGCCGGTGTAGTCCTCCACCCGACGGAGGATCTCCACCATCTCGCGCAAGCGGGTCTGCGTCTTCGTGGCCCGGACCCGCGTGGTTCGCGACAGCGCGTCGCGGCTGAGCCCCAGCGTGTCGGCGATCTCGGCCTTCGTCGTGCGCAGCGCCCCCGCGATGAGCGCCGGCGAGAGGATGCCGGCATCGTGATCGACGAGTTCCTGAAGCTGCATGGTGGTCTCCAGTTCGCATGTCGTGACGGACTACTGTGTGATTTTATGTGGTCGTAGCGGATCCGTCCAGCGGGGTTCGGGCGTCGGTCAGCCCGCCTGCCGGGCGCGGTCCGCCACGCGCGCGAGGTCGGCCGGGCCGTCGGTGGCCGCTTGGTGGACGCGCCTCATGTCCAGCGACTCGTAGGCGTGGGCCGCGGATGCGCGACTTCCAGGTATAGGACGATCGGCCGTTCCGGCTACCGGCCCACGAGCTCCAGTTGCGCGGCCCGCATCCAGCCCACCGCGCCGTCCTCGAGCACGATCTCCACCCATTCGTCCGCGCGGCGGTCCACGACGACCTTGGTGCCGGCGTGCACCGCGAAGACCTGCAGGGCGGGGTCGTCCGAGGGGGCGCTCTGCACCTGCGCCTCGTCGGCCATGACGATCGCCTCCTCGGCCGCGCCGAGGCCGAGCTCGCGGACGGCGAGGTTGACGCCGAAGACGACGGTGACGGCCGCCGCCGCGAGGGCGGCGCGGCGCGCCCAGGCCGCGGGGCGCGGGGGCGGGCGGAGCACGGCGGCGGCGGCGCCCGCGACCGCCGTCACCCAGGCGAGGGCGACGAGCCAGATCAGGGCGGCGCGCGGCAGCAGGCCGACCCACCAGGCGGCGGCGCGGAAGAGCCAGAACCGGGGCCGCGGGGTGATGTCGTCGGCGGTCATCGACCGGGCGAGGGCGAGGTTGGCGAGGAGGTCGTCGTCGCCCGGCATCAGGCGCCGGGCGCGTTCGTAGTTGAGGATGGCGGGGGCGAGCTCGCCCAGCCGGAAGTGGGCGTTGCCGATGTTGTAGTAGAGATCGCCGCTCTCCAGGCCCTGGTCGAGGATGCGCCGGTAGCGGTCGAGGGCCCCCTCGAAGTCGCCGGCCTGGTAGAGCCGGTTGCCCTCGTCGAAGAACGCGCTCTGGGCCGCCGTCGGCGCCGCCGCGAGCAGGAGCAGCCACAGGGCGCCGAGAGCCGCCGCGGTGGACGGCGCCGGGTGCTTCCCGCCGCCGGTCCGGCGGGCCGGGCGCACGGGAGCGGCGGCCGCCGGCGCGCGGGATGTCGGTTTCTGGGTCATGAGGCGGTCAGGGCGGCGTCGAGATCGGTCATCGCGCGCCCCGCCTCCGCGAGCATCGCCCGCATCGCGGCGGGGTCGGGCTCGGCGGGGGCGAAGCGCTCGCGGTCGCAGCGTTCGAGGCAGTCGAGACAGGCGTCGGCGACGGCCGCCTCCACCCCGCGGTCGGCGAGGGCGGCGCGGATCTCGTCGTGGATCAGGCCGGCCTCGGCGACGTTCAGCTTGTCGCCGAGGAACCCCTGCATGGCGCGGCCCACCTCGGCGTGGAACTCGCGGTGCCGCTCGGGCGCGCACAGCGATTCGGCGCGGGCGAGGCGGCGGCGGGCCACCTTCGAGGCGCGGCGGCTGCGCGCCCACGCGACGTCGCCGGCGAGCCGGTCGCGGTGGCGGCGCACCGCGACGGCGCCGGCGAGGGCGACGACGGGCAGCACCGCGACCGTCCAGAATCCGGCCGAGCGAAAGAGCGAGCCGTCGCGCGCCCGGAAGGACGGGGCCGCGATGCGGATGAAGCGGATGTCCTCGCGCTGCAGGTCCACCCCGGCGCGGGCGCGCCCGCCGGGCAGGACGGGGGCGGGGCCCGGGTCGCCGGTGATGGACAGGTCTATCGCGTCGGACGACGCCGTCGCGTAGGCGCCGCGCTCGGGGTCGAAGTATGCGAGCTCGACGGGGGGAATCGTCACCCGGCCCGGCTCGCGCGGCACGATGACGTACTCGTAGACCCGGCTGCCGCGCACCCCCTCCGCGGTCGGCTCCACCTCTTCGCTCATCTCCGGGGGGTAGACCTCGAAGGCGGACGGGAGGTTCAGGGCCGGCTCGGGCAGGGTCCGGATGTTGCCGCTGCCGCCGACGTCGAGGCGCAGGGTCAGGGCGTCGTTGGTCTCGGCCTCGGTGCGGTCGACGCCGGCCGAGACCGAGAGGGAGCCGACGAAGCCGGAATACGACGCGGGGGCGCCGGGCGGCGCCGGCAGCACCTCGAGGTCGAGGGCGTTCGACGCGACCGAAACCGGCACGCGGCGACCGAACAGGCTGTCGCCGAAGGCCCCGAACGGGTCGCGCCGGAATTGGGACCGGCGTTGCACGCGCACCTGGGCCTCGATCACGAGCGGATCGAGGCGCTTCGGGCCGGCGCCGGTCGGGAACAGGGCGACGCGGCGGATGACCTGGCTGGCGTACTGCACGCCGTTTCGGACGACCTGTTCCTGCCGCTGCGCGGCGGCCAGCTCCTCGACCCAGAAGCCGGCGGTGCCCGGCTGCCGGGCGACGCTGACGCCCTCGACGTCGACCCGGGTGAAGATGCGGTACTCCACCACGACGGGCTGGTTGACGTAGACCTGCTCCTCGCTGAGGGTGGCCGTGAGGAACAGGTCGTCGGACGAGATGCCGCCGGCGCCCTCCCGCGCGCCCGCGCCGCCGCGTCCGCCCGCGCCGCCCGCCGGGGCGCCGGAGATCTCGATCGTCAGGGGATCAGTACGTAGGTCCCGTCCGTCGACCGTCACCGTCACCGCGCCGATCGCGAATGTGCCCTCCCGCGTCGCCTGGAACCGGTACTGGATGGTGTGCGACGTCGACATGCGGCCGTTGGCGAACTGCATCGACGTCGACGTGCCCGAGCCGAGGTAGACGGCGAACGCCGACAGGTCCGGCAGGGCGGGGTCCCCGTCCGTGCTCTGGCTGCCCGACACCTCCACGTTCAGCACGAACTGGCCGTTGACGGGCACCGGGTTCTGGCTGAGGAACGCCCGCACGGACTGGGCGAGGGCGCCGGCCGGAAGCGCCAGGATGGCCACGGCGGCCGCCAGCGCCAGCGCTCCGGGTCGTCGTGGCGGGCCGGCCGGGTCGCCACTGCCGCCCGCCGCCGGCCCGGACGCGCTCGGCGCCGCCGCCGCGGGCCCCCGCGCCGCCGTCACCAGTCGGCCTGCGACTTCGCAGCGATCCGGTCTTCGAAACGCCGCCGCCAGCCCGAGAGCCACCATCACCACGGCCTCCTCGGGGGCCGGGCCGGGGCGGTGGTCCGCCGGCGTCGCTGAATCTGGTCGGGGTCCTCGTCGATCGCTTCGAGCAGGCGCTCGGCGTCCTCGCGGCTCAGCTCGCCGGGCTGCGGCCGGGGCTCCTCGCCGGGCTGCGGTTGTTCTTCCTGCCCCTCGTCCTGCTGGTCCGGCTGTTGTTGCTGCTGATTCTGCTCCTGTTCGTCCTGCTCCGGCTGATTCTGCCGCTGTTCCTGCTCCTGCTGTTCCTGCTCGCCGGGAGGCTGCTCCTGCGGCTGATTCTCCTGATTCTCGTCGTCGCCCTCGTCCTGCTGGTCCGAGGATTGTTGCTGCTGTTGCTGCTGCTCCTGCAGCTCCTCCAGGGTCAGCTCGAGGTTGTGCTTGGCGTCGACATCGGCGGGGTTGCGGCGCAGCGCCTGCTTGTAGGCCTCGAGGGCGGGCTGAAGCTGCTGCTGGCGGTAGAGGGCGTTGCCGAGGTTGTACCAGGCCTGCGCCTCGACGGCGGGGTCGCCGCTCTCGGCCGCCTCCTGGTAGGCCTCCATCGCACGCTGGAACTCGTCGGTCCGGTACAGCGCGTTCCCGTTGTTGAACGGGACGACCGGCGAGTCGGGGGCCGCCCGCAACGCTTCCAGGTACTGCTCGTGGGCCTCCTCGAACCGGCCCTCGGCGTAGAGCCGGTTGCCCGCCTCGACCGCGCCGCGGCCGGGCTGCGCGGCGGCAGGGGCCGCCAGCAGAAGGCCGGCCAGACAGACGGCGCCCACGGCCAGGCGCGGGCACCCTTCGCCCGCAGGCGGACTTGCCGCCCCCGGACCGCCTCGGCGGTCCGTCGCCGCCCACCGGGCGCCGTGCGACGCCAGGTTCCTCCACGGGTTGCGAAGGCGTCTCACTTGAACCTCCCCGACCATTCCGCCCGCACCCGCCGGCGGTCCGGTATCAGCACTTCGGCGAACAGCAGCGCCAGCGCGAGGCCGAGAAAGAGCTGATACTGCTCGTCGAACAGCGTCACCTGCTCGGCCTCGAATTCCTGCCCCTCGCCCCCCGTCACCTCGTCGGCCAGCGCCGCCAGCTCGTCGCCGGCCGGCGACGCCCGGTAGTAGAGGCCGCCGGTGCGCCCGGCCATCGTCTGCAGGACGGTCTCGTCGAGCCGCGTCGTCACCACCGTCCCGTCCTCGTCGCGCCGGAAGCCCCCCGGGCGGCCGGCCTCGTCGAGTTCGGGAATCGGCACCCCCTCGGTCGAGCCGATGCCGACGGTGTAGATGCGCACGCCGGCTTCGACCGCGCGGCCGACGGCCTCCTCCACCCCGCCCTCGTGGTCCTCGCCGTCGGTGATGAGGACGAGGACCCGATGGCGGCGCTCGGTCTCCGCGAACGCGTCGAGGGCCACCCCCACGGCCTGCCCGAGGTTGGTGCCTTGCACCGAGATCATGTCCGCGTCCATCGCGTTCAGGAAGAGGGCGGCCGCCCCGTAGTCGCTCGTCAGGGGGCTCTGCACGAACGCCTCGCCCGCGAACGCGACGAGGCCGACGCGGTCGCCCTCCAGCCGGCCGATCAGGTCCGCGACGGCGAACTTGGCCCGGTCGAGGCGGTTCGGCGCGATGTCCTCGGCCGTCATCGAGGCCGACAGGTCGAGGGCCACCACGATGTCCTGCCCCTCGCGCCGCACCGTCTCGACCCGGCTGCCGAACTGCGGCCGGGCCAGGGCGGTGACGAGCAGGGCCACCGCCGCGAGCAGCGCCGCGAGCTTGGCGGCCCGGCCCCGCCGGTCGACGGTGGCCGTCAGCCGGTCGAGGAGGTGGCGCTCGCCGACGAGGGCCAGCGCCCGGCGCGTGCGCGCGCGCGCCCACCACGCCAGCCCCGCGAGGGCCGGCACCAGCAGGTACGCGAGCAGCGCGTCGGCGGAGGCGAACCTGAACATCAGCGCATCTCCCCCCGCGCGGGCGCCGGCGTCCTCTCCGGCGGCCGCGCCATTACGGTATCTTCCTGAGCACGGTGCGGGCCAGCGTCATCTCCAGCACCAGCAGCACCAGGCCCGCGGCCAGCGGCAGGTGGAACAGCTCGCCGTAGCGGGTGAACTGCTCCACCTCGATCTCGGTCGTCTCCAGCGCGTCGATCTCGGCCCAGATCGCCTCCAGGCTTTCCCGGTCCGTCGCCCGGAAGTAGCGGCCGTCGGTCAGGTCCGCCACTTCCTGCAGGGTCGGCTCGTCGACGTCGACCCGCATCTGCGCGTAGCGGCGGCCGAAGAGGGGGTCGTCCACGGGCACCCGCGCCACCCCCCGGGTGCCGGCCCCGACGGCGTAGACGCGGATGCCGAGGGCCGCGGCCAGTTGGGCCGCGGTCACCGGGTCGATCTCGCCCCGGTTGTTCTGCCCGTCGGTCAGGAGCACGACGACCTTCGACTCGGCCGACGAGTCCTGCAGCCGCTTGACGGCGGTGGCCAGCCCCATGCCGATGGCGGTGCCGTCTTCGATGATGCCGGTCTCGAGCTCGCCGAGCACCGTGGTCACGATGCCGTAGTCGAGGGTCAGCGGCACCTGCGTGAACGCGTCGCCCGCGAACACCACGAGGCCGATGCGGTCGTTGCGGCGGCCCTCGACGAAGTCGGCGGCCACCGCCTTGGCCGCCTGGATGCGGTTCGGCTCGAGGTCCTCGGCGAGCATCGAGGTCGACAGGTCGAGGGCGAGCACGATGTCGATGCCCTCGGTGGTGACGTTCTCGGCCGTGACCCCGGTCTGGGGCCGGGCGAAGGCGACGACGAGGGCGGCGAGCCCGAGGCCGCGCAGCACGAAGAGGGCGTGGCGGCGGCGTCCGGTGCGCCGCCGGTCGGCCCGCGCGACGGCGGCGAGCGACGAGTAGCGCAGCGAACCGGTCCGGCTGCGGCCGCGGGCGACGTACCACCAGGCGAGCAGGGGCACCCCGAGCAGCAGCACGAGATACGCCGGGTCCGCGAACCGGAGGATCATGTCGCCCGCTCCATCATCCTCCGGGCGGCGCGCGTCCCCGGGGGGCGGGCCGGGTCTGCGGACCCGAGGATCGTGTCACTCCCGCGTACGCGCGCCGCTGCCGCCGACCGGGGCGACGGGCGGGCCGGGTCTGCGGACCTGATGGTCATGTCACCCCGCCCGCAACGAGGCGGTGCGGGGCGTCGAGGGGGGCGGGCCGGGTCTGCGGACCTGATGGTCATGTCGCCTGCTCCGCGGGTATCGCGGCCGGCGGGGCGGGCACCGGCTCGACGGGCGCGGTGACCTCCACCACGCGGCGGGCGAGCGGGGACAACCCGCGGCAGTCGGGGACGGCGGGCCGCAGCTTCGCGAACTTCACGAGGTCGCATCGGTCGAGCACGCGGCGCACGTCGGCGACGGCCCCGCGGTCCGCGTCGGTCCGGAGCAGGCCGTCGAGGACCTCGCCGGTGGTCATCTCCATGGCGTCGACGCCGAACCGGCCCTCGAGGTACACCCGCAGGATGTCGGAGAGCCGGATGTGGTACGTCTTGATCTCGCCGCGCTCCAGGAGCCCCGCCGCCTCCAGGGCGTCGAGGGCCTCAAAGGCGACCTCGTGGGCCGGCCGCGGGGGCACGGCCGGCACGATCGCCTCCGGCCGCACGCGCCGGCGGCGGCGGCGGTAGAGCCAGGCGGCGGCCGCCGCGAGCGCCAGCAGAGCCGCGAGCCACGGCAGCAGGGTGACGACCGCGAAGGGAATCGCCAGCGGCCCCTTGATGTCGCGGATGTCGCCGCCCTCGTCGCGGCCGACGCTCTCGACGGCGACGGCCACCGCCTCGGTCGCGAGGGCCGTCGCCCCGCCGCCGGCGTCCACGACCTCGAGGTCGAGCGGCGGAAACGACAGCTCGCCGAGCTCGAACGCGGCGACCCGCAGCTCGAGACGCGACTCGACGCCGCCGTCCGGCGACGCCGCCGACTGCGCGGCCGGCGCGTCGAGCAGCTCGAACGGCGCGGTGTCGACGGGGTCGGGCCACCGCACCTCGGCGTCCGCCGCGTGACGCACGGTCAACACGACGGTGATGGGATCGCCCACCGCCGCCGTCGCGGCCGAGACGGCCGTCTCCACGGCGGGCGGGGTCTGGCCGGCCGCGGAAGCCGCCACCAACACCGTCAACGCCGCCGCGATTACCCGGATCGTCATCGGAACCGTTTTGCGCGCGGCCGGTAGACCGGCGGCCGAAGCCGTCGGGCCGGTCCCGAACCCCGCCGCCGTCACCCGCTCGCTCATCGGAACCGCTTCGCGCGCTCCCGGAAGAACCGCATGAGCCGGTCGACGTAGGGCCGGTCGGTGGCGATCTCCACCACGTCCACCCCCGTCCGCCGGAACTCCCGCTCCCGGGCCTCGCGCGCCTCCGCCACCTCGCGGTCGAACGCCCGGCGGAACGCCGGGTCCGACACGTTCACGGTGAGCCGCCCGCCGGTCTCCGCGTCCTCCAGATCGACGTAGCCGACCGGCGGCAGCGCGTGCTCGCGGGGGTCGCTGATGCGTATGACGACGGTGTCGTGCCGGCGGCCGGCCACCGCCAGGGCCCGCCGGTAGCCGTCGGCGAGGAAGTCGGAGACCACGAACGTGACCGCCCGCCGCCGCACCACCCGGGCCAGGTACTCCAGCGCCCCCGCGACGTCGGTGCCGCGCCCCGCCGGCTCGAAGTAGAGCAGTTCGCGCAGCACCCGCAGCACGTGGCGGCGCCCCTTCCGGGGCGGCACGAACTTCTCGATGCGGTCGCTGAAGATGATCAGGCCGACCTTGTCGTTGTTGGTGATGGCCGAGAACGCGAGCACCGCGCATATCTCCACCGCGACCTCGCCCTTCATGCGCCCCGACGATCCGAAGTCGCCCGAGGCGCTGACGTCGACGACCAGCATCACCGTCAGCTCGCGCTCCTCGTCGAACACCTTGACGAACGGCGCGCCCGTCCGCGCGGTGACGTTCCAGTCGATGTTGCGGATGTCGTCGCCGACGTGGTACTCGCGCACCTCGGCGAAGTTCATGCCGCGGCCCTTGAACACCGAGTGGTACTCGCCCGAGAACACCTCGTTCACGAGGCCCCGGGTGGCGATCTCGACCCGGCGGACCTGCTTGAGGATCTCTCGCGGAATCACCGGACGCCCCCTCGACGGCGGGTTCCATGCCGGGCGCGCATCGGCGGGACCCGCGCGGCCTCTCCTCGAGGACGGCGGCGGAAACCACCCCGCCGCGCGCCGGACGCGGAAAACGGCGGAAACGGGCTGCGCCCGCGGACGGTCGGCGGCCTCATCTCGATCTCGCTCGCCGGTGCCTACGGCACCTCGATGCTGTTCAGGACCCGTTCGACCACCGTCTCCGCCGTCACCTCCTCCGCCTCGGCCTCGTAGGTCAGCAGCACCCGGTGGCGCAGCACGTCGGGGCCGATCGAGCGCACGTCCTCGGGGGTGACGTAGCCGCGCCGGCGCAGGAACGCGTGCGCCCGCGCCGCCCGCGCGAGGTTGATGGTCGCGCGCGGCGAGGCGCCGAACGCGATGAGGTCGGCCAGGTCGGCGAGGTCGTAGTCCTTCGGCGTCCGCGTCGCGAACACGAGGTCGACGATGTAGCGCTCGACCTGCGGGTCCATGTAGATCAGGTCCACCGCCTTCCGGGCCCGGAGGATCTCGTCGGGCTCGACCACCGCCTCGACCTCCGGCGCCGGGCCGCCGGCCATCCGCCGCAGGATCTCCAGCTCCTCGTCCTTGCCGGGGTAGGTGACGGCCAGCTTCAGCATGAACCGGTCCACCTGCGCCTCGGGCAGGGGGTAGGTGCCCTCCTGCTCGATGGGGTTCTGGGTCGCGAGGACGAGGAACGGCGAGTCGAGCGGAAAGCTGGCGTCGCCGATGGTGACGGTGCGCTCCTGCATCGCCTCGAGCAGCGCCGACTGCACCTTGGCCGGCGACCGGTTGATCTCGTCGGCGAGGATGATGTTGGCGAAGATGGGGCCCTTGCGGGTCTTGAACTCGGACTGCCGCGGGTCGTACACGAGGGTGCCGATGAGGTCGGCGGGCAGCAGGTCCGGCGTGAACTGGATGCGCCGGAACGTCGTGGCGACGGCGTCGGCGAGGGTCCGCACGGTCATCGTCTTCGCGAGGCCGGGCACCCCCTCCATCAGCACGTGCCCGTCGGCGAGCAGGCCGACGAGCAGCCGCTCGATCATGGTCCGCTGGCCGACGATGACCCGGCCCACCGCGTCGAGCAGCCGCTCGACGAAGGCGCTCTCGGCGTGGATGCGTTGCTGAATCGCTTCGATGTCGTGATGCATGGTGTCTGCGGGCGCGTTTTCCAACCCTCTATTGTAGGAAATCCGGCCGCTATCCGATCGGTCAGACGTTCCCGGCGCGGGGATGGCCGGGGGCGCGTCGGTCTCAACGACGGGACGCGCCGCCTTCGAAGGCCGGGCCCCGCCGCCGGATCAGCGCACCGGGAAGAAGATGTCGGTGCGCCACTTCGACGGGTCCGGCTCGGCGCCGGGGTCGGTGACGTAGACCTCCCAGGGCGCCCCCGCGGGCTCGAGGCCCTCCGACTTCATCCACCCCGTCAGCGCCTCCCACGTGTGCCGGAGCTGGTCGTAGGGGCCCGTGTGGGTGACGGTCGCCGCCTTGCCGCAGGGCAGCTCGCCGGCCCGGATGCGGTCGGTGCCGTCCAGCGCGGCGGCGACCGGCATGCCGCACTCGAGGTCCACCGAGCCCCCGTCCATCGCGTGGTAGATGGCGAAGGGCATCCCCGCCGGGGCCTGCCCGCTCTGCTGCACGTACCCGTGCAGCTCGCCGAAGAGCTGCCCCATGGTGCCCGCGATCTTGTCCATCGTGGTCTTGGTCCGGATCCCCACCATGGGCTGCGCCTTCAGCTCCGTCGTCCCGAACTCCAGTGCCATCCGCTGTTCCTCCTGACTCCGCCGTGCCGCCCCGTCCCGCCGCCGGATTGCCGCGGTGCCTGTGAAGTTATCGGAATCCGATTGACGGATTCAACCCGGTCCGGCCTTCCGCCGCCCGCCGCCCGTATCGTGCCCGACCGGGCCGCGCCGGCCGCGCCGGGTCTCTTGCTGCTACCATATGCCATAATCGGCACTGCAATCCGGTCGGGCGGCGTTCCGCGGTCCGGACATCTGGGGGGGAACCGATGAGAATCACCCTGATCCTGGCGTGCATTCTGGCGGCGCCGTGGAACGTCCTGGCCCAGGACGCCGGCATCGTGGGAACCGTCACCGACGGCACCGGCGGCGTCCTCCCCGGCGTGACCGTCGAGGCGGCCGGGGGCGGGCTGGCCGGCCCGATGGTGGCGGTGACCGACGGCGACGGCCGCTACGCCATTGCGGGCCTCCCCGCCGGCGCCTACGTCGTCACGTTCGCGCTGCCCGGCTTCGAGCGGCTGGAGCGGGACGTCGAGCTGGCGGCGGGGATGACCGCCACCGTCGACGCCGACCTGCGCCTCGGCGGACTCTTCGAGGAGGTGACGGTGGCGGTGACCGGCACCGCGATCGCCGCGCCCGCCATCGACATGCCCCACGCCGTCACCGTGGTCAGCCGCGAGACCCTGGAGCAGCAGGGCTCGACGCAGATCGTCGACCTCTTCAAGAACCTGAGCGTCAGCCACGGGGTCGTCGGCGAGCGGAACAGTTGGTACAACTCGAACCAGCCGCAGACCCTCACCGAGAACGTGGCCAACGTCAACCTGCGCGGCCTCGGCGCCTCGCGGACGCTGGTGCTGATCAACGGCCGCCGCCAGGTCCCCGTCCCCTCGCGGCTCATCGGGGGGCGCTTCGTCGACGTGAACGCCATCCCGTCGATCGCCGTCGGCCGGCTGGAGGTGCTGAAGGAGGGCGCGTCGGCGACCTACGGTTCGGACGCCGTCGGCGGCGTCGCCAACTTCGTGACCCGCGGCGACTTCCGGGGCTTCGAGGTGAACGTCTCGCACGACTACTTCGCCGACGCCGGGGACAGCACCGTGTCCGGCATCTGGGGCGGGCGCATCGGGTCGTCGAGCGCGGTCGTCTCCGCCGAGCGATCGAGCCGGCAGGACCTGATGATGGTCGACCGGCCGTGGGCGTTCGAGCGCATGGCCGACTACACGTACCCCGAGTACCGCAACGGCTGGTCGAGCCTCGGCAATCCGGGCACGTTCGCGGTCGGCGCGCCCGCGCCGTGGACGGCCGACGTCGCCGACCCCCGATGCCTCGAGTTCGGCGGCATCGACGAGGGCTGGACGTGCCGCTTCCGCTACGCGCCCTACGACAACCTGATCGACGAGCAGAGCCAGACCCGCGCCTTCGTCGAGCTCAACGGCCCCCTGAACGACACGACCAACTACCACGTCGAGGGCCTGTGGTCGGAGGCGACGATTCCGAACTGGCGGACCACGCCGTCCTACCCGCCCTTCCCCCTGACGAGCACGTCCGTCATGGAGGTGGGGCCCGACCACCCGGGCCGGACGGCCTACTGCGCCGATTACGCCGCCCAGAGCAACGGCCACTGCGCGGGCGACGAGAGCTGGTACTTCAACGGGCGCCCGTTCGGCAGCTCCGGTCCGGCGCGCACCCTGCACCGGGCGTCGCGCACGCAGCGCGTCGCCGCGTCGGTCGACGGCGCCTTCCGCACCGGCGACCGGGACATGAACTGGGACGTCGGCCTCAGCTATTCGCGGTCCCGGGGCAACCTGAACCTGCCGGGCATCTACACCGACCGGCTGTTCCGCGCGTTCCGCGGCTTCGGCGGGCCGAACTGCGGCGTCGGGGTGACGGCCGATCCGACCTCCGCCGCGGGCATGCGGCTCGGGCCGCTGAACGGCGCGGTGCCGGGTCAGGGCGGCTGCCTGTACTACAACCCGTTCAGCAACGCCGTCCAGTACTCCGAACAGCCCGGATCGAGCTTCGAGAACACGGTGAACCCCGACTACCAGGCCGGGCTGGCGAACGACCCCATGCTGCACGCGTGGCTGAACGAGGAGATCGACCTGGTCAGCACCGCCAACCTGTTCGTGGCCGACGCCACGCTGAGCGGGAACATCGTGCCCAACGTCGCCGACTTCGCGGTCGGCTACCAGTTCCGCGGCCTCGGCGCCGACGGCAACCCCAACGACGCCGGCGACATCACGATGAACCCCTGCCCGGTGGCGGGCGACCTGAGCTGCGCGGCCGGCAAGCGGTTCGGTCCGTACATCTTCACCAACATGCACCAGCCCTACGCGGCCGACCAGCGGGTGCAGCGGTTCTTCGGCGAACTCGCCCTGAACGCCGGCCCGCGCGTCGACGCGCAGCTCGCCGCCAACTACGAGTTCTACAACGTCGCGGGCCGGCGCGTGAACAGCCTCGATCCGAAAATCGCGGCGCGGCTCCAGCTCACCGAGAACGACGACTACTCGCTGGCCCTGCGCGGGTCGATGCAGACCACCTTCCGGACCCCGTCGCTCGACGACCTGAACACCGACAGCCCGCTGACGACCCTCGAGTGGATTCCCGAGACCGGCGCCTACCAGGCCGTCGACCGGTTCGGGCGCGCCGACCTCGTCCCCGAGCGGGCGCTGACCTACAACGCGGGCGCCGTCCTGTTCCTGCAGGACGCCGTCGAGGCCACGGTCGACTTCTGGAGCTACGACTTCGAGAACGTCATCGGCTCGATGCCCTACACGGCCATCACCGACATCTACAACACCGGCGACGCGGCGGCGCGGGAGGCGGTGTCGCCGTACATCATCTGCGGCGGCGGGAGGGCCTCGGACCTGGCCCCGGCCGACCGCTGCGCCGCCGGCGACCTCGAGCGCGTCCAGATCGACCTCGTGAACTGGCCGGGGCTCAAGACCACCGGCATCGACACCCACTTCGCCACCCGGGTCCTCGCGGGGTCGGGCGTGCTGTCGCTCGGCTGGGACTCGACGTACACGCTCGGCTACGAGACGAAGGCCCTGATGCTGGAGAACAGCAACCTCGAGCTCTACGCCCCGCGGGAGGCGGCCGGCTACCTGAACTTCGCCCACCCCATCGCGGTGCCCCTGCCCCGCTGGAAGAGCCGCTGGTCGGCCACCTGGAGCCAGAACGCCTACACGTTCTCGAACTACGTGAACTACGTGTCGTCCTACGAGGACCGCGGCACCAACCTCGACGGCGTGACCAGCGCCCCCCTCATCGACCCGTTCTTCACCTGGGACATGAGCTTCCTGTGGCGCTTCACCAGCGGGGTCGACCTGACCGTCTACGCCCTGAACCTGACCGACCGCATGCCGCCCTGGACCAACCTCGAGATGTCGTACGACGGCTTCACCCACGACCCCAAGGGACGCCGCCTCAAGGCCGCCCTGCGGTGGCGCTTCGGCGGGTGAGGAGACCGGGTCGGGCATTTTGAAACATTTCACAATGTTTCCTGTGAATGGTCGTTCGTTCTGGTTTTTGGGTCAAGATTTGATAATCTTGTAGCCGTGGCCGCCGTTCCCAAGCTTGCCGATATTCCGCGGCGGCTCTCCCCGGACGCGTTCTGGGACCTGTTCGGGCGGCTGGAGCACGCGGAGCTCGACTTCAAGCGCGGCGTGCCGGCCGACGTCCGCGACACGATCGCGGCCATGGCCATGACCCGCGGCGGACTGATCGTCCACGGCGTCGACGACCGGCGCACGCTCGTCGGCTGCCCGCTCTCGCAGAACACCCAGGATCGAATCACCCGCATCGCGGGCGAATGCGGGGTCGACGTTCAGTTGCTGGCGCTCTCCGTCGGCGAACTGGAGCTGACGGTCTGCGCCGTCCCGGAGGTGCGCGGCCGCATCGTCACCACCCCCGACGGCCGGCTGCTGCGGCGCGTGGGCGGCGACTCGCAACCGCTGCGCGGAGACGCGATGGCTCGTTTCGTGCGCGAGCGCGAGCATCGGGCCGGCGAGGACGAGCCGCTCGCCGTCGTCGATGTCTCCGCGTTCGATCTCGCCGCCGTGAATCAGGCCCTCGCGGCCGACGGGCGGCCGGCCGTCGGCCGGGACGGCGTCGAACGGGCGTTGACCGACCTCGGCGTGGCCGTCGCCGCCGCGCCGCCGCTCGGGCCGCGCGTATTGCGCGCCGCGCTGGTGCTCTTCGCGTCGGAGCCCCGGGGGCATGTGCGGGGCGCGGCGGTGCAGCTCGTGCGCCGCGAAGGCGTCGGCCCCGGCCCGGGGCC
>CAXXTG010000182.1:0-7160 GCA_963666855.2 Vicinamibacterales bacterium | reverse complement strand
CCCACAGGACGTCGCCGTTCCGGACGTCGAACGCCCGCAGGTAGCGGTCCACGTCGCCGGCGAAGACGAGTCCGCCGGCCGTGGTGAGCGCCGCCGTCAGGAACACCGCGCGCTGCTCGCGGCTCCAGAGCTGCTCCATCGTGCGCACGTCGTACGCGGCCAGCCGGCCGATGCGCCCGCCGGTCTCGGGCATCTCCAGAATCTCGATGCTCTCGGGGGCCTCGCCGCCGCCCCCGGCGACGAACTCCACCTGCCGGCCCGACATCGTCATGCACATCTGGTGCAGGGGGATGACCAGCGCGGAGGTCCCGGGGTGGTACGCCGTCGCCTGCCAGTTGTGCCCGCCGTACAGGCCGGGGCAGGCGGCCACCACGTCGCCGACGCCGGCGTCGCGGATGTCCCGCCGGTAGGTGACCCGGCCCGTCCGCCGGTCGATCGACTCGAAGATGTTCTGGAACACGGTCTCCCGGAGGTCGAGGAAGCGCCCCGTCCGCCGGTCGAGCTTCCACAGGATGCCGTCCTTGCCGATGGTGAACAGCCACCGCTCGGGGCCGTCGTCGATCAGCACGCGCTCGTAGACGCTGTCCATGTCGAGCGTCTCGCCCGGCACGTGCTGGAAGTACCACTCGACGCGGCCGGTGCGCGGGTTCAGGGCCAGCGTCGAGTTGGTGTAGAGCGCGTCCTGCCGGGTCGACATGCCGCGGCTCGCGGCCACCCACGGCTTGGCCTGGGCGGTGCCGATGTAGAACAGGTCGAGCCCCGGGTCGTAGCTGCCGGGGATCCACACGTCGCCGCCCGCCCGCAGGTACGGCGCCACGTCGCCCCACGACCCGCTGTTCGGGTCGCCGGGCAGGGCGATGGTCGAGGTGCGCCAGAGCTCTTCGCCGGTGTCGGGGTCGTGCCCGGTGATGAAGCACGTCTCGTCCTTGTAGCGCTGGCAGCCGTTGATGCCGCTCACGACCACCCCGTCGGCCACGACGGGGCCGCCGAACTGCATGAAGCCCTGGGTGTAGTCGGCCTTCACCGTCTCCCACACGCGGTCGCCGGTGCGGGCGTCGAGGGCCACCAGCCGCGCGTCGTAGGTGGCGAGGAACACCTTGTCGCCGTACAGGGCGAGGGTGCGGGTCGCCCCGAACCGCGCCGCGTCCTCCGGCAGGGGCTGGCGGTACTCCCACAGCACGTCGCCGTCGGCGGCGTCGAGCGCCTGCACCACGTTGCCGGGGTGGGCGAGGAACATCACCCCGTCGTGCACCAGGGGCGTCGTCTGGTGGTTGCCGTCCTCCACGGCGACGGCCCAGGCGAGCCGCAGGTCGCCCACGGTCGCGCGGTCGATCTGGTCGAGGGGGCTGTAGCCGTGGTTGTCGAGGGTGCGCCGCCAGCTCGGCCAGTCGCCGGGCGGGGGCCGCCGCAGCAGCTCGTCGGTGACCGGGGTCAGGGCCGGCGGCCCCCCGGCGCCGTAGCGGCGGGTCCGCCCCGCCACGTCGTCCGCGGTCTCGCCGTCGGCGGAGGCCCGCGCCGCCTCGGACGCCCGCGCGGCGGGGTCGGCGCCGGCGGCGGCCGGGGCGTCGGCGGCCGGGGGGACGCCGCCCGCCGCCCGTCCGTTCGCCTCCAGCACGAGGGCCGTCAGGCCGAGATAGGCCGCCTCGCTCAGCGTGCCGCCCAGCCCGGGGGGCATCTCTTCGCGGATGTACTCGAGGAGCTCGGCCGCGGTCCGCCCGGCCCATCGGCTCGCGAAGCCGGCGCCGGTCAGCGCGGGCCCGTGCGACCCGCCCTCCAGACCCGCCCCGTGGCACTCGGCGCACGCGCCCGCGTAGACCGCCCGCCCGAGCGCGGCCCGGCCCTCGGTGAACCCGCCCGCTTCGGTCGCCCGCTGCGCCCCGGCGGGGCAGGGGCCGAGCACGACTGCCGCGGCCGCCGTCACCAGCGCCTCGACGAGACGGACATGCGACTGTCTCCGCATGAAGCTCCTTCGAACGGTGACCGAGAAAGCTGCCAACTTCGCCCGCGCGCGGTCCGCTTCTGCGGCTTCCTGCCCGGCTCGGCGCGTGGCAAGGTAGTTTCCGTCAGGGCGCACGACAAGAAAGTGCGGATCCTGCGTCCAACCGCGCCACCGACGCGCAGCCGACCGTCTTCGCCAGCCGCACCCTGACGGTGGTCCAACAACGCTGTCGTGCACCCTTTCCGTCAGTATCCTTCGCGCTGTCGGGACGAGCCCGGCCGAAGCGGGACGCGCGTGTCGTGGCTCGCATCATGGAGGCCACACGTCCCGGCCGGGCGGAAGCGCCGCCTCAGCGCCGACCCGCGGCCGGCGGGTCGACGACGACGCTGGCCCCGAGCAGCGGCGTGGCGTACTCGCGGCGGACCGGCCGCGGCGGGGGCACCGGCCCCACCTCGAGCCCGGCCGCGATGCGCACCGGCGAGAACCGGTCGCGCGGCACGACCTCGGCCACCTCGCTCCAGCGGTCCTCGACCACGATGGAGACGGCGGGCGGCCCCGGCAGGAAGCCCGGACATCCGGTCAGGGCGGCATGGAACACGGCTCACGGCTCCTCGTGGGTGTGGATGTAGCGCTCGCCCCGCGCGACCGCCTGGCGGCCGGCGGCGAGCCGGTGCTCGTTGGTGACGCCCTCCGAGCACGCCTCCTCGAAGAACTCGTACTCGCCGTCGCGCCCGATGCGCCCCATGTCGAACCGCAGCGTCCACGGGCTCGTGAACACGGTGGGGTCCTCCATCGTCGCCTCGTAGCGCAGGGTGTCGTCGTCGACGAGGGTGTAGCGCTCGACCACCCGCAGGTTCTCGCTGTAGAAGCTGCCGTGGGAGTCGAGCCACGGCTCGTCGTTGAAGTTGGTCACCTCGACGAC
Organism: Vicinamibacterales bacterium; assembly: GCA_963666855.2. Taxonomy (GTDB): domain Bacteria; phylum Acidobacteriota; class Vicinamibacteria; order Vicinamibacterales; family UBA8438; genus JAJEEA01. The sequence continues at coordinate 4,299 of CAXXTG010000182.1, read as the reverse complement.
CAGCGTGTCGCCCTCCCAACGGCCGCGCGAGTCGCCGTTGTACATCCTGATGCCGCCGCCCACGTGCGGACGCCCGTCCGTCGGGATGATGCGGTAGGCGTGGGCCCACTCGTACTGAATCACCACGTAGCCGTCGTTCTGGCGGATCTCCAGGTCGCCGCGGTAGTTGCTGCGCGGGGCGCCGAGAAGCAGGCACCGGTCCTCGGGGTCGATGTGGCCCAGCTCGGTGGGCGTCTCCATGTCGTAGAGCAGCTCGGTGCGCCGCTCCGCCGCCCACGCCTGATAGGGGATGCGCCCGTCCGGCGGGTCGACAATCAGTTGAAAGGGCAGGCCCAGGCGCTCGGGGCCGCGGCTCTGCATGCGGGCGTGGACCGGGTCGCAGCATCCGTCCTCGACGCTGTGCGAGGCGTTGGCCGGGCCGCCGTCCCAGTAGCCCTGCATGTCGGGGCGGCCGGCGGCGGTCCGCCGCGGCGACCACGCCTTCGCCGACTCCGACTCCTGGCCGGCCGCAGACGCGGCTTCCGCCGCCGTCGACTGCCCGAGCGCCGGGGACGGCAGCAGGCCGCCCGCGATCAGGCCGGCCGTCGCCAGAACACCCGCGACAGCGTGTCTGTTCTTCATCATCGTCGCCCCTCCCTCGCTCGGAGAGCGTCGCCCGCGGGCGCCGCCCGCCAACCCGAAGTCGCCGCCCCTCATCGCGGCTCGTCCGCCCGCGCCCCGACCGCCAGGTCCTCCTCGGCGTAGGCGTAGCACTCGTATTCGAGCAACTGCACGCCCGGCTCCTGCCGGCGGTAGAGCGGCATGCGGATGGTCCACGGCCGCGTGAACACCTCCGGGTCCTCGATCGTCGCCTCGTACAGCAGGTGGTCGGGGCCGGTCGGCGTGTACCGCTCCACCACGTGCAGGGCGGTGCTGTGGAAGTTGCCGGCCCGGTCGAACCACGTCTCGTCGTTGAAGTGGATCACGTCGACGACGAGGGTGTCGCCCTCCCACCGGCCGCGCGAGTCGCCCATCCAGAAGTCGATGTGCCCCTCGGGATGCGGCGTGCCGTCCATGTACACCGTGCGCGTGGCGTGGACGTACTCGTAGAGGAGGAGCACCCGGTCCGAGAACTGCAGGATCTGGAACGGGTACGGCATGTAGGTGATGCGCGGCACCCCCGGCATGGCGCACCGGGTCTCGGGGTCGGCCGTCGCCCGGTTCTCGAAGTTGCGCTGCCTCTGCTCCAGGGCCCACGGCTGGTAGGGGATGTCGCCGCCCACCACAACGCCCTGGCCGGCGGGGACGCCCAGACTGCCCGAGTGGTCCTCGAGGTTCCACGCGGCGGTGTTCAGCGCCTGCCAGACGCCCTGCAGGTCGGGGATGGCCGTCGCTCGTCCGCGGCGGGACGTAGGCCTCTTCCCTGGACTCCAGGGCTTGGCCGGCCGCCGCCGGGGCGACGAACAGGCTCAGCACCACGGCCGCCGCACCGCACCCCCGCACGCACCGACCGAAATCAGTCATCGGCAACTCCGCCATGCGCTCTCCGGCGCGCCTGGAACGCGCTGACTCCGTCTACTTGCCGCACCGCTCCGCCACCCGCTCGGCACCCGGCCGACCCGCCGGAGTTCCCGTCGTGCCAACGCGCAGACACCTAGCGGTTCGGCTCGGGCGCGCCCGTGCCCGACGAGCCCGCGAACAGGTTGCGGCCGTCGGGGAAGGTGATGGTGATGCCGTTGGCGGTCGGCGTCGCGTCCTTGGCCTTGTAGCCGTCGACCACGATCTCCAGCCCCGGCGGGAAGTCGCTCCGCCGCAGGCCGCGCCGCAGCAGCGCGGTCGGATTGCCCAACTCGACGGCCCAGTTCACCACTTCCCCGTCGGGACCGGCGACGTCCATGTGGAGCCACCCGTGCGGGTTCACCCACTCCAGCTCGGTCAGCGTGCCCTTCAGGGTCACCGGCTGATCGATGTCGAACTCGGCCGAGAACGAGTGGTGCGCCGACACCCCCGCCCCCGCCCCCGCCAGCAGCACCCCGAGAGCCGCGACGCCGACAGACAGCGTTCTCATGCCTGACCTCCTGCCGTCCCGAACGAACCCATGCGTATGGCCGCAGGGTACACCCGCGCCGGCCGAGACGCAATCCGGCGGGATCCCCGGACGCGGGGAACGAGCGGCGGCGGCCCGTCGCGACAGCCATCGACGCCCGTCGCGGCAAAGCCTCGCCCGGTTGCCCACCGGCGGGGCCGGCGTCGGCGGTATCGTCGAGAGCCCGTGCGTCTATCGAATCTCGTCGCGGTGCGCTTCGTAGTAGGCGCGCAGGATGGCGTTGATTCGGCTCTGATAGCCCCTTCCCTGGGCCTTCAGCCAAGCCAGCACGTCGGTGTCGAGCCGGATCGTCAACTGCTGCTTGCCTGGAGGGACGACCACCCGCGCCTGCCGGAAGAAGTCGGCATCCAGCTCCGGAATGTCCGAGTAGTCGATGTCCTCGTCCCGCAGGGCGTCAACGCGCTCCAAGTCGCTCGCGATAGCGTCTCGCTTCACGGCTGTTCGCCTTTCTCATCGATATCACCCGCGTGCGGCGGCCCCGCGGGGTGTGGGCAATCACAACCACGCGGCCCTTCAGGCGGCCGAAGGTGAACCGCGGTTCTCCGTAGTCGTGGCTCGTGTCTTCGAACGTCACACACGCGCCGTCGAACACGGCCCGGACATCCTGGAAACCCAGACCATGCTTGGCGAGGTTCTCACGATTCTTCGTCTCGTCCCACGAGTACTCGCGCATTCTGGATCGCAGCCACAAACGTAACTACAACGGGGCGGGATGTCAAGGCGAGCCCGGCCCGGAGAGCGTCGCCCACGGCTCCGCACGCCGCCCAACCGACCTCCAGAAGTCCGCGCGGTTCTACGGCGCAGACTCCCGGCGCCGCGGGCCGACCAGCGACAACGGGACGGACGGCGCCTCCGCCACGCGACGGCGCCCCCGCCGGCGCGCGGGGGCCGCCGAGCGACGGCGCATGCGACAACGCGGACCGGTGCCTCGCCACGCGACAGCAGCCGAACGCCGGTCGACGAACAGCCGGTCATGCGCGAACTGTGCGAACAAACCCCGCGCGGCGGCGTATCTTTCCGAGAGGCGACGGCCCGGCCGCCTCGCTCGTCGCGGAACGACGGCACCGGGCCGTCCCACGGAGACCGCCGCAGCAGGGAGACCCGCGAATGCCCAGCCTGATGCCGAGACGCGACCACTTCGCCGCCCACCGTCGGCCCGTTCTTCTTCATCGTGCAGCAGCAGACCGTCGCCGTCGTGCAGCGGCTCGGCAAGTTCGACCGCCTCGCCGAGGCGGGCCTTCACATCAGGATCCCGTTCATCGAGAAGGTCGCGGGCACCGTCAACCTGCGGGTGCAGCAGCTCGACGTCGAGGTCGAGACGAAGACCCGCGACAACGTGTTCGTCCGCGTCATCGTCTCCGTGCAGTACTACGTGCTCGCCGACAAGGTCTACGACGCGTTCTACAAGCTCGACGACCCCGTCAACCAGATCAAGGCGTTCGTCTTCGACGTGGTGCGGGCGCGGGTGCCCAAGATCAAGCTCGACGACGTCTTCGAGAAGAAGGACGAGATCGCCGGCGCGGTCAAGGCCGAGCTGTCGCAGGTGATGGACGACTTCGGCTACGGCATCGTCAAGACCCTGGTCACCGACATCGACCCCGACGCCAAGGTCAAGGAGGCCATGAACGAGATCAACGCCGCCCAGCGCATGCGCGCCGCCGCCACCGAGAAGGGCGAGGCCGAGAAGATCATGCAGGTGAAGGCGGCCGAGGCCGACGCCGAGGCCAAGGCCCTGTCCGGCAAGGGCGTCGCCGACCAGCGGCAGGCCATCGTCGAGGGGCTGCGCGAGTCGGTGGACGAGTTCCAGCGGACCGTCCCCGGCACGTCGGCGCACGACGTGATGAACCTGATCCTGATGACCCAGTACTTCGACATGCTCAAGGACATCGGCCAGTCGTCGAAGGCCAACACCATCCTGCTGCCCCACTCGCCGGGCCACGTGGGGGACGTTTCCTCGCAGTTGCGCGACGCCATCATCACGGGGAACGAGGCGGCGTCCCGCAGGTAGACGCGGGCGGCCGCGTACGGGTCCATCCCCACGCGTGGGCGGGGAATCCGTGACGAGCACCCCGACGGGAAGGGCAACAAGGGTCCATCCCCGCGCGTGCGGGGAATCCGTGTGTATCGAACATACCTGGACGCTCGACACGAGTCCATCCCCGCGCGTGCGGGGAATCCGCCTGCCACTCGGTCGTCCCAGCCCACGGACTGGG
>CAXXTG010000181.1:0-13568 GCA_963666855.2 Vicinamibacterales bacterium | reverse complement strand
GCAAGGCAGGCTTGGGCCTTCTCGCCGTCGTAATCGTGAGAGGTATCGATCCGCGCTTCGACATACTTGAACCACTGCTCGATCGAGGAGGCGAACACGTCGTTTTCGCTGGCTAGCCGGAAAATGGGCTTGGGGCTGTTGGGTGGCTCGCCGACGCCCAGCTCCTCGGCGAGGTAGCGCTTGAGCACTTTCCAAAGACAGTCGTAGCAGGTTTCGAAGCGCTGGATGACGGATTCGGCGATGCCTTCGCGATCCAGATCGGAGAGGGCCGGGTTCTCATGCCGATAGTTTGCGTTCTGCTGTTGCAGGCGCTTCAGGGACGAGCGGAACTTGCTGTAGTCGATCATGGCGGTTCAATGGGCGGCAGCGTCAGTTCGACGTTCGGCGCAGAACGAGCGCGTCGGCGACGGTGGTCTCGGACGCTTCTGAACCGGCGGAAATATGGTCGGCTTCCCCGTGTTGTCCCTCCCAGTCCTCAACGCCGGTGTTCAGCGCAATGCGCACGATGGAGATCTGGTCGGGCGACAGGTCGTCGTAGCCATCCTCGTACCCGTTGACGACAACCCGCAGGTCGCCGGGGTTGGTCTGGAGTACCTCGATCAGTTGGCTGACGGTCATCGGCCCTCCTCGCGGGAACGGCAAGCCACAGCGCCTCCAGATGAGCGTGTCAACCCGCGGCAGACACAGCCACGACGGCGGTGGTGCAGCGCGGCGCCGGCACGGGTTCGCGGTGTTCGCGCAGGCTCTCGATGTGGAAGGCGATGGCCGCACGCATCTCGGCGATCACCTCGTCCCGGGTGGCGCCCGTTGCGACGCAGCCGGGCAGGTCCGGCGCGAAGGCCGAGAAGTTCCGCGGCGTCTGTTCGATGACGATGGCGTACTCCATGGCTTGCTCCATGCTTCCTCACTCCTCCAGGCCGGCCTTCTTCACGATGTTGCCCCACGTCCCCGGCGCGAGGTCGTCGCTTGGCTTGCCGGCAACGGTTACCGTACCCGGCTTGCGAGGATGCCGGTACTGGCGGTGGCTTCCCCGCATTCGCACTTGCCGCCAGCCGTCCGCTTCCAACGCGCGAATGGCTTCCCGGACCGTGACGGTGCGGCGCGCCACCCGTCACCGCCCGGTGTGGCCGGTTGGCGGAAACCCCAGCGCCTTGAGGTTCTCGGCGATGGCCGCGTCCAGCTTCATCCCCTCGGCCTGCTGCGCCTGCAGCTCCGCCACCAGCCGCCGCATCTTCGCCTCGAACGGCTCGTCGTCGTCCGGCTGCGGCTCCGCGCCGACGTAGCGCCCCGGCGTCAACACGTGCCCGTGCCGGCGAACCTCGTCCAGAGGGGCGCTCTTGCAGAAGCCGGCGAGGTCTTCGTAGGCGTCCGCATCGTCGCGCCACGCGTGGTAGGCGCCGGCGATGCGGGCGATGTCGTCGTCGGTCAGCTCGCGGTGGGTGCGGTCGACCATCCGTCCGAGCTTGCGGGCGTCGATGAACAGGATCTCGCCGCGGCGCGGCCGGCGGCGGGCCAGGAACCAGAGACAGGCGGGAATCTGGGTCGAGTAGAAGAGCTGACCCGGCAGCGCGACCATGCAGTCCACCAGGTCGGCCTCGATCAGGTTCTTCCGTATCGCGCCCTCGCCCGACTGGCTCGACGACATCGACCCGTTGGCGAGCACGAACCCCGCGACGCCGGCCGGCGCTAGGTGGTGCACCATGTGCTGCACCCAGGCGAAGTTGGCGTTGCCCTTCGGCGGCGCGCCGTAGCGCCAGCGCTTGTCGTCGGCCAGGCGCTCGCCGCCCCAGTCCGAGACGTTGAACGGCGGGTTGGCGAGGATGAAGTCGGCCTTCAGGTCGGGGTGCCGGTCGTTGTGGAAGCTGTCGCCGTGGCCGATCTGCCCCTCGATGCCGCGGATGGCGAGGTTCATCTTCGCGAGCCGCCACGTCGTGTAGTTCGACTCCTGGCCGTAGATGCTGATGTCGCCGCGCGCCTTGCCGCCGTTCCCGTTGCCGCTGGCGTGGGCGCGGATGAACGCGACCGACTGCACGAACATGCCCGACGAGCCGCAGCAGGGGTCGTAGACCCGGCCGCGGTACGGCTCGAGCATCTCGACCAGCACCTTGACGACGCAGCGCGGCGTGTAGAACTCGCCGCCCTTCTTGCCCTCGGCGCTCGCGAACTGCGAGAGGAAGTACTCGTAGACGCGGCCGAGCACGTCGCGCGAGCGGGCGTCCTCGTCGCCCACCTGGATGTTGCTGATCAGGTCGATCAACTGCCCGAGGCGGCGCTTGTCGAGCGCGGGCCGGGCGTAGTCGCGGGGCAGCACGTCCTTGAGCGCGGGGTTGTCGCGCTCGATCGCGGCCATCGCCTGATCGACGGTCAGGCCGACGGTCGGCTGCCTCGCCTGGGCCTTGAGGTGCGTCCAGCGGGCCTCCGGCGGCACCCAGAAGATGTTCTCGGCGGTGTACTCGTCGCGGTCCTCGGCGGCGTCTTCCCCGAACTCGGCCAGCACGGCGGCATGGCGCTCCTCGAAGGCGTCGGAGATGTACTTCAGGAAGATCAGGCCGAGCACGACGTGCTTGTACTCGGCGGCGTCCATCGAGCCCCGCAGGGCGTCGGCCATCGCCCACAGCTCGGCTTCATGGCCGACGGTGGCCCCGTTCGCGGCCGCCCCCGCCCCGCCTGCCCGCTTGCCCGACCGCCGTCGCGCCATGCCGTGACCTCCGTCGCCCGAACGAGCCATTCCGGCCGTCACCCGATAGGGTACAACCGGCGGGCGGCCGGTCTCAATGGCTCGGGCCGGCGGGCGGCCGGCGGTTTGCGGTACGTCGGCAGCGACGGCAACCGGAGGTCCGAGGACTCCCGTCGACGGTGCCCGTCGCCGGACGGGCAGGCTCCGGAAGCCCGCGGGTGACGCCGGCGGCAGCGAGGTGCTTGCCGCTCACGTATTGCACACAACGGCGCTTGAGGATCGCTTTCGGCCGGAAAGTGATCCTCAACGGTGAGCGTGCGGCGGCTACGGGCCTCCCCCGAACAGCTCGGTCGGGGCCGTCCTCGGGACCGCCGGGCGCAGGCTTCAGCCTGCGCATCATCTTCCGTCCGTCGAGCTCTGCTTCACACTGCTCTTCACATCCGGTACACTGTTCTGGCTGAGTTAACCCCGGGTCGGAGGACAGATCGACTTGGTGCACGCGACCGAGACTCCCTTGAAGGGCCCCCCGCCGGCCGAGATCCCTTTGGACGCGGCACCGTTGGTGCGCGTCATCGCGCAGGTGCGCTATCCGCTGATCGCGTCTGTGGAGAACCGCAGCTTCATCGGCCCCTTCCAGGAGGCGATCCGCAACGACTATCCGACGCTGAGGCCGGAGGAGAGCCGCAGCGTTGTGCTCGGACCGGAGGGCCCACTCAGCACGCGGTCCGACGTGTCGTGGCGGTTCAGTGACGAGAGCGGGGCCTGGCGGGTGACGCTCGCGCCGGATTTCCTCGCGATCGAGACGTGGCGGTACACGAGCCGCGACGACTTCCTCGACCGGTTCCGCCGGGTACTGACCGAGCTTCACGAGCACGTCAACCCACGGACTGTCGATCGCCTCGGCGTTCGGTACATCGACAGGATCCTCGGCGAGGACCTCCGTGCCTTGCCGCAGCTCGTGCGGCCCGAGGTGGCTGGAATTCTGGCGACGCCCCTGGCCGAGGACGCGCACGAACTGGTTTCCCAGACCCTGTTCCGGCTGCCCGGGGGCAACGGCCAACTCAGGGCGCGGTGGGGACGCGTGCCCGCGCGCAGTACGGTTGACCCGGCCGCGGTCGATCCCGTCGACGAGCCGAGCTGGATTCTCGACATCGATGCCTTCCGGCAGGAATCCAGCGCATTCGATGTGGAGTTGATCGGTTCACGCGCGAGGACGCTCGCCGAACGCATCTACAGCTTCTTCCGCTGGGTCGTCACCGACGAATTCCATCGCCGCTACGGAGGAGTGTCGTGAACCTGCAATACGCGTCCAAGGCCTCCCGCGCCCCGCGGCGCGGGGCGGACACGAGCGCATCCACCGGATACGGGCTTCGCGGGTCGCTGACACCCATCGCGGTCATCATTGCGGCTTGGCAACCGCTGGCCGACGGCACTTCGTCCGCTGCTTCGATGGGCGTGTGGCCGGAACCGTTCGCGTGGGACGGCCAACGGACAGCGGGTCGTGATTCCTGGACCGCGCCTGCGGAGACGGACCGAATCAAGGCGACCGCGTCGGATGTCACGAGCCGCGCGGTCTCGGAGTTGCGCCGCATTTCGGGCTTGACGTGGGAGCAGCTCGGGCAGCTCTTCGGGGTATCGCGGCGCAGCGTGCATTTCTGGGCCAGCGGCAGAGCGATGAATGCGGCGAACGAGCAGCACCTCCTCAAGGTGCTCGACATCGTGCGGCAAGCCGACCGAGGAGACGCCAGGAGCAACCGCGCCGCGCTGCTCATGGTGTCCGAGGGGCACGCCCCTTTCGACCTCTTGATGTCGCGGGCGTTCGAGGAGGCGAGTGCGCGGCTCGGTCGCCGACAGCGCGCTCGGCGCGTCGAGCTGGGCGGGCTCGATGCGCAGGCCCGGGCCGAGCGCACGCCGCCCTTGCCCGAGAACCTGATCGACGCGATGAACGACCAGGTCCATCGGGATGCTGGAAGCAGTCGCGCCGCCGGCACCACGAGGAACATGCGGCGTGAATCGAAAGGATGAGGCTCATCCACCCGCCGTCGCTCGCATCGACGAGGCGCACCGGGTTCGCGTCGACGAGGCGCTCGGGTCGTGGCGGCAGGGCGACTGCGTGCTGGGCGACCAGGTGTTCCTGTTCCGGTTGAACCCCGGCGCGCCGATATCGAAGGGAGTGTGCCGTGAGAACCGTCAAGATCGGTGGAATCGTGCTGGTCAGCTACGTGCTGATCGTCGCGGCCTTCGAGTCGCTGATCGGCTACTTTCAGCCCGAGGCGGGGGACACGCTGGTGTTGACCACGGTGAGCGGGGACGGTGCCGCCATCGACCGGGTGCTGCAGTCGCTGCACAGCGACGGGCAACTCTACGTGGCGGTCAATCACTGGCCCCGCGCCTGGTACCGCCGCGCCCTAGCGAACCCCGGGGTGCAGGTGACGCGCGACGGCGCGACGCGGGACTACAGGGCCGTTCCGGTGACGGGCGGGGAGTATGCGCGGGTCGCCAGCGAATACCCGCGCCCCCTCGCGTTCCTCCTCCTGACCGGCTTTCCGCCCCGCCATTTCGTGCGGCTGGACGAGGCGGGCGGCGACACGCAACGGTGACCTGGGCGGGGCGGGGTGCCGCGCGGATCGCGCCGGCGAGGGCGCGGAGGACTGCGCACCCTGGGCCTGCTGGGTTTGCAGCTCCGCGACCGGCCGATGCAGCTCCACGTCGAATGTCGCCTGCCCGCTTTTGCCGGACCGCCGTCGCGCCGCGCCATGTCGCGACCTCCGTCGCACGAGTCTGCGACAGCGACCCGCCATCCGGCCCCGTCACCCGATAGACTGTCGCCAAGGAGGTCAGGCGTGGTCAGGATGGTGTGCTGGAACATCAACCGCAGCGCCGATGCGTTCACCGAGCTCAGCGAGATGGCCGACGTCGACGTCGCCCTGCTGCAGGAAGTGGGCAGGGGGGCGGCCCGGCGCATGGCGGACGCCGCCGGCGAGCGGGTGCCCTGGAACTGGAATCGGTCGAGCGTCTGGCCCGCGGTGGTCCGGCTGTCGGACCGGGTCCGGGTCGACCTGTTCACGCCCGTTCCCCTCGAACATGAAGGCACGCCGCCGAACGCGATCGCGGTCAGCGATTCGCGCATGCTCGCCGCCGCGCGCGTCACGCCGCTGCGTGGCGGGAAGCCGGCCCTCGAGTCGTTCCTCGTGTTCTCGATGCACGCGCGCTGGCTGTACCCGCATCCGCAGGCCGAGCGCTCCCGGCCGCGGGGAGGCCGGGCCGTCTACGCCTACACCGACGGCTCCGCGCACCGGATCATCTCTGACCTCTCGGCGTTCATCACCCACACGAATCCCTCGTCGCACCGCCTGCTGGCGGCGGGCGACCTCGGTACGATCTACCGGCCGGCGGACAACAGCAGAATGGAGAATCCCGCCCGCGCACAGACCGTCTTCGACAGGATGCGGGCACTGGGCCTGGAACTCGTGGGACCCCAGTGGCCGGATGCCGACAGGCGGGCGGATCCGCTCCCGCATGGCATGCCGAAAGACACGAGGAACGTGCCCACCTGCCTCGCCGGCCGGCAGCGGCGCCGCATGCTCGACCAGGACGTCGTCAGCGGCTTCCAGTACGACTATGTGTTCGCCTCGCGGGGGTTCCACGACCGGGTGCGCGTGCACGCCATGAACGACGCCGAGGGATTCGGACCGAGCGACCACTGCCGGATACGCATCGACGTGGAGTAGCGGCCGGGCGTTGCGTGCGGGCCCCGCATCGGCGTTCGGGATTGCCATCAGAGACTGGGGATGCGCCCGGTCCCCGAGGCGGGACACGTTGGACGGGTGCCGACAGGCCGTTGCGACTCGAAAGCGGGCCGCTCACCCCGACACGTTGGATGGGGCACGGACAGGCCGTTGCGGCCGTTCTCGATGGCCGCCCCCCGGTCGCCGCCGCGGTCGACACGTTGGATGGAGCACGGACAGGCCGTTGCGGCGGTTCTCGATGGCCGCCCCCCGGTCGCCGCCGCGGTCGACACGTTGGATGGGGCGCCGACAGGCCGTTGCGGCGGCGGCGCGGGTCGGCTAACCTGCCCGTGATGAGGATGCTGCTCCAGCGGCTTACGTTCGCCATCGGGGCGGCGGCGGCGATCGGCGTGCTCGCCGCCGCGGTGCTGCCGGGCGCCGCGCAGCGCGACGGGCCGGGGCCGCGCGTCGACGCGCTCTTCGCGTCGTGGACCGGGCCGCGCACCCCGGGCTGCGCGGTGTCGGTCATGCGGGGCGGCGAACTGGTGTTCGCCAAGGGGTACGGCGCCGCCAACCTCGAGTACGACGTCCCGATCGCGCCGTCGACGGTGTTTCACGTCGCGTCGGTGTCGAAGCAGTTCACGGCGCTGGCGGTCGCGCTGTTGGCGGCCGACGGCGAGGTTTCCTGGGACGACGACATCCGGCGCTACGTCCCCGAGCTGCCCGACTTCGGCGCGCCGATCACGCTGCGGCATCTCGCCCACCACACGAGCGGCGTCCGCGACCAGTGGGCGATGCTGCAAATGGCGGGCTGGCGCTGGGGCGGCGACGTCATCCACCAGTCGGACGTGCTCGACCTGCTGTCGCGCCAGACCGCCCTCAACTTCGCCCCGGGCAGCGACCACCTCTACAGCAACTCGGGCTATACGCTGCTGGCGGTGGTCGTCGAACGCGTGTCGGGGCAGTCGCTGCGCGCGTTCACGAGCGCGCGGCTGTTCCGGCCGCTCGGAATGACGCGCACGGTGTTCCGCGACGATCACACGATGCTGGTGCGGGACCGCGCGTACGCCTATACGCGCGGCGGTTTCGACGGCTACCGGCTCAGCATCCCCGACTTCGCCATCGTCGGGGCCAGCAGCCTGTTCACGACCGTCGAGGACCTCGCCCGCTGGAGCGGCAACTTCACCAGCGGGGAGGTCGGCGGCCCCGACGTGCTGCGGCGGCTTCAGTCGCGCGGCGCGCTCGACGACGGCGCGCGCCTCTCGTACGCGTTCGGGCTGATGCACGGGACCCACCGCGGCCGGCCCACCATCGGCCACGGCGGCACCGACGCGGCCTACCGCAGCGAGTTCCTCCGCTTTCCCGACGAGGACCTCGCGGTCGCCGTGCTCTGCAACACCGACCGCGCCGCCCCGGGGCGCCTGGCGCGCGACGTCGCCGACGTGTTCCTGCCGCCGCCGTCGCCCCGCGCGGCCGCTCCGGTGCGGGAAGCGGGCCGGCCCCCCGCTCCGCCGCGTCCCCGCGCGCCGGCGGACGCGGGCGGCGAAACCGGCGGCGGGACGGCCGATCCGGCCGGCCTGGCCGGCTACTACGTCCGCCGGGGGAACGACGTGCCGCTGAGGGTCGTCGCCCGCGGCGGCGGTCTCGTCCTGGCGGGGGCCGGCCCGGAGCAGTCTTTGCGCCCGGCCGGCGGGGGCCGGTACCGCCTCGGCGGCACGACCGAGGTGACGTTCACCCCCGGCGGCGCCGGCGAGCCGACGACGCTCCGCGTCGGCGATCCGCCCCGCCCCGTCTACCGCCGCGCGCCGCCCGCCAGCCCCTCGGCGGAGGCCCTCGCGGCCTACGCCGGGTCGTATTACAGCGACGACCTCGCCGTGGGGTACGCCTTCCGGGTGGAGGCCGGCCGGCTCGTCCTGTGGAACCGCAAGCTGGGCCGCATTCCCCTCGCGCCGACGTTCGCCGACGGCTTCTACGCCCGGGGCTGGTACTTCACCTTCCGCCGCGACGGCGCGGACGCGGTCTCCGGGTTCACCGTGAGCACCTCGCGCGCCTGGAACATCCCTTTCCGGAGTATCCGATGAAGACACACCACATCCCGCTTCGACCGGCGTCCCGTATCACCGCGGCCGTCGCCGCGCTTGCGCTCGTCCTGGCTCCCGCGCCTGCGCTCCACGCGCAGCAGTCGCTCGCGGATGACCCCGGCGTCGCCGACGCCCTTCATCTGCTCGACACCTGGATGGACGCCGCCCAGGCCTACGGGGGCATCCCCGGCGCCTCCCTCTCGGTGGTGCACGACCAGGAGGTCGTGTGGGCGAAGGGCTACGGGTACGCGCACGTCGAGCGGGAGGAGCCCGCGACGGCGTCGACGATGTACTCCATCTGCTCCATCTCGAAGCTCTTCACCGCGGTCGGCGTGCTGCAACTGCGCGACCAGGGCAAGGTCGATCTCGACGACCCGGTGGCGAAGCACCTCGACTGGTACGAGATACGGGACGACGACCCCGAGGCGGGGCCGGTCACCGTCGAAGGGCTGCTCACCCACACCTCGGGGCTCCCGCGCGAGGCGAAGGCGCCGTACTGGACCGGCCCCGACTATCCCTTCCCGACCCACGACGAGATCGTCGCGAGGCTGTCCACCCAGTCGATGCTCTATCCCCCGCGCACCTACTACCAGTACTCGAACCTGGGGCTGACCCTGGCCGGCGAGATCGTGGCGGCGGCGTCGGGGCAGACCTACGACGACTACATCCGCGCCAACGTCCTCGTCCCGCTGGGGATGACGAGCACCTTCACCGACCACGAGGACCGCTTCCGGGGCGACCGGCTGGCGAGCGGCTACACCGCGCGGGGGCGGGACGGCGGGCGCAAGCCGGTCCCCGAGTACCAGGTGCGCGGCATCAGCCCCGCGGCCGGGTTCATTTCGACGGTCGAGGACCTGGCGCGCTTCGCCTCGTGGCAGTTCCGCGTGCTCGACGGCGACGACGCGCTGCTCGACCGCAACACGCTGCGCGAGATGCACCGCGTGCACTGGCTCGAGCCCGACGGCGAGACCACCTACGGGCTGGGCTTCTCGGTGTGGAAGTCGGACGGAGACACGTTCGTGGGCCACGGCGGGTCGTGCCCGGGGTACCGCAGCCATCTGCTGCTCCGCCCCCAGGACGAGGTCGCCACCGCGTTCATGGCCAACGGCCAGGGCGTCAACGCCCGCCGGTTCGCGCAGACCGCCTACGACATCGTGGCGCCCGCCCTGCGCGGGGCGGCGGGAAAGCCGGACGGCGAGGCTGCCGCCGGTGAGGTCCCCGCGGGCGCCGAGGGCGGCGCGGCGGCGGCCCGGGAGACCCTCGATCGCTTCACCGGCACCTACCGGCGGCCCCTCGGGGGAGAGAGCGCGGTGCTCGTGCGGGAAGGCGACCTTCACGTGCTGTCGCTGCCCACCGACAACCCGCTGGACGCCCTGACCCGGCTCCGCCACGTCGAGGACGGCACTTTCCGGCGCGTGCGCGGCAACGGCGACCTGGGCGAGGAGTTCGCCTTCGAGGCGATGCCCGACGGCCGGATGCTGATGTGGCGCAACGAGAACTACAGCGTCCGCGCGGCGGAGTGAGCGTCACCTGACGGTGAACGTCCCCGTCACGCGCCTGCCGCCGTCCGCGCGGCGGCGCTGGACCGAGGGGACGTCGCCGACGGTGAACTCGAACGCGCCGGTCCGGATGGGCGTGAAGCTGAACTGGGCGGTGCCGCCGACGTCGAACTCGATGGCGCGGAACGTCTGCGCCTGCAGGTGCACCTCGATGCCGTTGATGGTGACGATGCGGAGATGCGAGCTGCGCAGCAGCTCGTCGACCTCGAGCCGCCACGGCTCGGCGCCGTCGCTGGTGACGTTCAGGCGGTAGTACTCGCCGGTCACCAAGTCGAACGCGCCGGCGGACAAGCGCGGACCGTCCGGGCCCGACGCGATCTCCAGGTGAATGTCGAGCGGCGGCCCGGCGGCCAGGTTGCCGCCCACTTGGGCATTGGCCCCGGCCGCGGCGAGCAGGAGGCCGCAGATCGCGGTGACGATGGTTCTCGGCAGCATGCCGATGGTTATACCCGAATCCCGCCCGGCGGGCCAGCGGGTTCGGCGCCGCGACGGGGGCGGTGACGATTCGTCCGAACCCGCGGGTTCGGCGTGTCCGGCAATGTCCGGCCTGTCCGGCCTGCCGGCTCCCCGCCGGTGGTAGACTGGGCGCACCATGCAAGTAGCCATCCGAGCCCTCGTCGTCGTCGTGTGCCTGCTGCTCATCCCGGTGACCGCGGTCCTCACCGCCGCCGCGAAGCAACGCTTCGCCGACGGCCCGAACCGGCTGTTCTCGGGCGGGCCCCTCGAGGCGGGCGAGCTGTACGCCGGCCCCGAGCCCGACTGGAGCTTCGTCGCGGACATCCCGACCATCGAGCTGCAGTTGATGGACCCGCCGCGGTCGCGCCTCATCTGGGTCCAGGAGCACGACGGCAAGCTCTACGTCTGGTCGGGCTACATGAGCACGATGGTCGGCCGGATGTGGAAGAAGTGGCCGATCCAGGCCGAGCGGGACGGCCGCGCGGTGCTGCGCATCGACGGCACGCGCTACGAGCGGCGGCTCGTGCGCATCGAGTCGGGCGACGTCCTCGACGGCATCACCGGCGCGATCAGGGCCAAGTACCCGTCCCAGCTCACCCGGGCCGGGGTGGAGGCCGGCGACTCGTGGCTGTTCGAGGCGGCGCCGCGGTAGGCGTCCGCCCCGCAAGTCGGCACGGACTCCTGGAGGGTTGGAAGAATGGGAACCGCAGGCGACGATTTCCGGGCCGCCGTCACCGGTGAGCCCATGAAGTACTTCTACCTGGGTGTCGCGGGGGCGCTCGTGGTGACCGTCCTCGCGGTGCTGTTCGTTCCGGGCGTGGACGACTTCGTGGAACGGACGTTCCAGGGCTACGTCGGCCGCGCGGCCCGCTGATTGGGGGTCCGGCCGCCGCTCGGAATGGAGGAAGACATGCGCAGCAGAATCATCGCCGGGTGGTCGGTCGTCGCGCTGGCGGTCGCCGTCGGGCTGTCCGGCTCGGGACACGGCCCGGCTGCCCTCGCCTCCGAGGCGCAGGGCGGCGTGCCCAGGTTCGAGGTCGATGCGTCGTGGCCCGAACATGCCGAACGACTGGGTGACCGGCCAGGTGTCGTCGGTGACGGTCGACGCGAACGACGTCGTCTGGGTGCTGCACCGGCCCCGCACCGTGGGCGAGGACGAGGGCACCCCGGCCCCGCCGGTGATCGCGTTCGAGAAGGACGGCACGTTCGTCCGCGCCTGGGGCGGCCCCGCCGAGGGCTACGACTGGCCGGCCAACGAGCACGGCATCCACGTCGATCCCGACGGCAACGTCTGGGTCGGCGGCAACAGCGCCGCCCCCGAGTCGGACGACATGCTGCTGAAGTTCACGCCCGAGGGCGAGCTGCTGCTGCAGATCGGCGGGCGCGCCCGGAGCGGCGGCAACGACGACACCGCGAGCCCGATGCGGCCGGCCGAGTCGTTCGTGCACGGGGGCGAGGTGTTCGTGGCCGACGGCTACGGCAACCGGCGCGTCGTGGTGTTCGACGCCGAGACCGGCGACTACAAGCGCATGTGGGGCGCGTTCGCGAACGAGCCCCTCGATACGTCCGTGTCGACCGGCGAACCCGACGACCGCGGGGGGCCGTCGCAGTTCGGCATCGTGCACGGCATCGAGGTGTCCAGCGACGGGCTGGTGTACGTGGCCGACCGGGGCAACAGCCGGGTGCAGGTGTTCGACCTCGACGGCACCTACCGCACGCAGGGCTTCGTCAACCCGGGGGACGAGAGCGCCTCGACGGTGGCGGGCCTCGCCTTCTCGCCCGACGCCGGGCAGCGGTTCATGTACTCGGCCGACCAGGGCAACTCGCACATCCACGTCATCGACCGGGCCACCCTCGAGGTGCTCGACACCTTCGGCAGCAACGGCGCCGCGCCGGGCGAGTTCCAGGCCCTGCACCATCTCGACACCGACAGCGACGGCAACCTCTACACGGCCGAGGCCCAGCGCGGCCGGCGCGCGCAGAAGCTCACCTACACGGGCATGGCCGCGCGGTGAAGATGAAGTCCTGGGCGGCGCGGGTCGCGGCGGCGGGCAGCGCCGCCGTCGTCCTCGCGCCGTTCGGCTACCGCCTCGGCGCGCCGCTGGGGCCGGCCTTCCTGCTGCTGGCCGGCGGCTTGGTTCTGGCCGCGGTCGGCGGGCTCTTCCTCGTGCTGCGGATGGCGCGCGGGACGGGGCTGGGCGACCGCGAGGCCGGCGCGGCCCTCGCCGCCGCCGTCTTCGTGGGCGCCTTTCCGGCGGCGTCGCTGCTCTCGGGCCGGGGCGCGCCGCCCATCCACGACATCACCACCGACACCGACGACCCGCCGACGTTCGTCGCCGCGGTCGCGCTGAACGCGCCGGGCCGCACCGACTACGACCCGGCCGCCGCCGAGCAGCAGCGGGCCGCCTTTCCCGACCTCGGTCCGGCGATGCTGCCGGTGGCGCCGGCCGCCGCCTTCGACCGGGCCCTCGCGGTGGTCCGCGGAATGGGCTGGGAGCTCCTGGCCGCCGACGCCGGCGCCCTCCGCATCGAGGCGACCGACCGCTCGTTCTGGTTCGGTTTCCCCGACGACGTCGTCGTCCGCGTCGCCGCCGACGGCGGGGCCGGCAGCCGCGTCGACGTCCGCTCGCTGTCGCGCGTCGGCGGCGGCGACCTCGGCGTCAACGCCCGCCGCGTGCGCGGGTTCGTGACGGCCCTGACCGGGTTGCAGTGACAGGAATCGAGAGGAGCATGAAACCATGAAACGGGTTGCCATCTTCGCCGCCGCCATCCTGTTCGCCGCCGCCGCGTCCACGGCCGCCCAGGAGCCCGACGCCGGTACCGGCGTGCCGCAGTTCGCGCCCGTCACGTGGGAGCGGCTGCTCGCCGCCGACGACGAGCCGCACAACTGGCTGATGTACAGCGGCACCCTCGACAGCAAGCGCTTCAGCTTGCTCGACCAGGTCGACCGGTCGAACGTCGCCGACCTCGAGCTGAAGTGGGCCTACAGCATCCGCCAGCTCGACCGCACCGAGACGACGCCGCTCGTCGTCGACGGGGTGATGTTCATCACCGAGTCGCCCAGCAA
>CAXXTG010000180.1:0-12431 GCA_963666855.2 Vicinamibacterales bacterium | reverse complement strand
GGACCGACTTCTAGCCGGAACTTCCGTCTAGCGCATCGACCCACCCGTCGAACCCGGGAGGCCGGGATGGTCGCCCCGCCGTCGTCGTCGCGGGCACGATCAGGGCATCAAGGGCGACCACGCCCTGTCCCGCCGGGCGCACCACGACCGGGTTCAGCTCCGCGCTGTCGAGCTGCCCGGCATGGGCGGCGGCGAAGCGGGACAGGGCGGCGAGGGCGTCGGCGAGGGCGTCTACATCCCCAGGCGGGCGTCCGCGCGCGCCGGCGAGGAGCGGGTATCCCTGCAGCTCGCGCAGCATGCGGTGCGCCTCGGCAACGTCGAACGGGGCGGGCCGGAAGGAGACGTCCGCGAGGACTTCGACGAACACGCCGCCGAGCCCGCACATGACCACGGGGCCGAAGGTCGGGTCGTGCTGCACGCCTAGGATCATCTCGACGCCGTCCCGGACCATCGGGGAGACGAGGACGCCGTGGATGCAAGCGTGAGGGCAGGCGGCGCGCGCCTTGCCGGTGACCGCGGTGAAGGCCTCCATCACGTCTTCCGGCGTGTCGAGGTCCAACGCGACCCCCCCGACGTCGCTCTTGTGGGCGATGTCGGGCGAAGCGACCTTGACGGCGACGGGGAATCCCAGTTGCGTCGCCGCCAGCGCCGCCTCGCGGGGGTCCAGACCGAGCAGGGACTTGACCATGGGAAGCCCGGCCCGGGCGAAGAGGAGGCTCGCCAGCGCCTCGCCGATGGGTGGTGGCGGCAGGGGTTCGACAACCGGGAGCGGGGCCACCGCCGCCGGCGGCCGCTCGAAGCCCTCGGCGAGGCGGGCGAGGGCGGCGACGGCGCGGACGGCGCGCGACGGGTCCTCGAACACCGGGCATCCCGCCGCCTCGTAGTGCCGCACGACGTCGGGCGGGCCGACGATGGACAGGACGAGCAGGCGGTCGGGGTGGCGGCGCCGGGCGTCCTGCAGGATCTCGCGGACGGGGGCGACCATCGCCTCGGCGGCGGCGACGAACGTGAAGAAGGCGACGACCGCGTCGTAGGCGTCCTCCTCGAGGATGACGTCGAGGTTCGACCGGATCAGGCCGAGGTCGTTGAACGCCTGGGCGGTGATGTCGACGGGGTTGCGCGGCGAGGCGTAGGGGAGCTGCGCCTTGAGCCGGGCCTGCGCCCCTTCGCTCATCGGGGCGACGTCGAGTCCGCAGGCGACGGCCTCGTCCGCCATCTGGACGCCGACGCCGCCGGAGATGCTCATCAGCGCGACCCGCCGGCTCGCCGGGAACGCGCCGAACGACGCGGCGTACGCGACGTCGAGCATCTCCTCGGCGTCGCGGGCGCGGTGGACGCCGAACTGGCGGAACACCCCGTCGTACACCGCGTCGCTGCCCGCCAGGGTCGCGGTGTGCGACCGCACCGCGTCGGCGCCGATCTCGGTGCGGCCCACCTTCTGGAGGACGACCGGCTTGCCGCGCCCGCGGGCGAGGGCGAGGGACGCGAGCAGCCGGTCGCGGTCGGCGACGCCCTCGATGTAGGCGACGATGACGCCGATGTCGGGGCGGCGGGCGAGCCACCCGATGGTCTCGGCGACATCGACGTCGCACTCGTTGCCGGTGGTGACGAAGAACCGGATGCCGATGCGCCGGCGGGTCGCGAGCAGCGACAGGTGGCTGCCGTAGGCCCCGCTCTGGCTGACCAGCCCGACCCCGCCGGGCACGGGGTGCGCGGCCTCGAGGGTCGTCGTGAAGGTGGCGTAGAAGCCGGTCTCCGAGTTGTAGATCCCGAGGCAGTTGGGGCCGACGATGCGCATGCCCGACGCGCGGGCGACGGCGGTCAGCGCGTCCTGCCGCCGGCGGCCGTCGTCGCCGGTCTCCGCGAACCCCGCGCTGAAGATGACCGCGGCCCGCACCCCGGCCGCCGCGCACGCCTCGGCGGTCCCGACCACCGCGGGGGCGGGCACGGCGATGATCGCGGTGTCGACGGCTTCCGGGACGTCGGTGATGCTCGGGAACGCCGGCAGGCCCTGGACGGCGGCGCGCCGCGGGTTCACGGGGAAGATGCGCCCGGCGAATCCCGCGTCGCGCGTGTACGCCAGCGGCCGGCCGCCGATGCGGGCGGGGTCGTCCGAAGCGCCGATGATGGCGATCGATCGCGGGTGGAGCAGGGCGGTGAGCGAGTCGTCCGGCGGGGGAGTGGCGGCCATGTCGCAGGAATTGTAAGGCTTCCATCACACCCGGCGTTCTCGGCTACCTACCAGGTCGACCCGTGAGGCGCGGCGACCCTGACGGCGGCGCTGGACATCGGCCGAGGAGGGCGGGCGGGGCCGCGCCCGCTTCCGGCGCCGGCCAGGGGGCGTCGTGCCGTCGCCCAATGGCGGCGCCTACAGGAGGTAGCGGAACCGGACGTACAACGCGCGCCCGCGGACGTCGTGCACCAGGCCGTCGTAGGCCGGGCGCAGGTTGTAGGCCTGCGGGCCCGTCTTGCCGCTCGGCAGCCCCGGGGGATCGGCGTCGAGCAGGTTGTTGGCCCCGACCACCAGGGTGAGGCGGCGGTCGAGCTGGCGGGCGTAGTACGCGTCGACCGTCACCCAGTCGTCGATGAACGGCAGCGTGCCGACGGCGTCGTTGCGGTACGAGTCGATGTACCGCGTGGTGAGGTTGGCCGCCTGCGGCCCGCGCGTCCAGGTGACCCCGGCGTGGTACCGGATGCGGGGCGTCGGTCCGAAGCCGTTGCGGAAGTTGCGGTTGCCGAGCTGGTCGGTGAAGCCGCCGCCGCCGTCGTCGATGTCGAAGCGGGTGATCAGGGTCAGGCCGGCGTCGACGCCGAGGCGGCTGCCGCCCCACTCGGCGTCGACGCCGACGCCCAGGTCGACGCCGTGGGTCCGCACCGTGCCGACGTTGGCGAACCGGGCGGTGACCACGCTCAGTTGGCCCGCGGCGTCGCGCTGCACCCGCGGGTGGTTGGGGATGCCGTCGTCGTAGCAGTCGTCGTCCAGAATCGCCTGGAAGCTCCGGTCCTGCGCGATGACGTCCCGGTAGTCGAAAGACCAGAAGTCGACGTTCACCCGCGCCCCCCGCCGCGGCGTGAGCACCGCGCCGACGTTGTAGACCCCCGCCGTCTGGGGCTCGAGGTCGCCGCCTTCGAGCACCGACACCGTCAGGAAGCTGAGGCCGGTCGGCTCGATGTTGCCCCCGACCACGCGGCAGACGCCCGCCTCCGTGAACGGATCGTTCAGGTTGACGGTGGTGGTGTTGCCGGCGAGCTGCAGCAGGCTGGGGGCGCGGAACGCGGTGCCGGCCGATCCGCGGAGGACCAGCCAGTCGGCCGCCGCGAACCGCGCGCCGAGCTTCGGGTCGACGGTGGAGCCGGCCGCATCGTACCGTTCGTAGCGCAGCGGGACCTGCACGTCGAGCCGCTCCGAGACCGGCACGATCGTCTCGGCGAACAGCGCGAACGCCTGCTGGCGGGCGGCGGCGGGGAAGTCGCGCGTGGGCAGCGGACCCTCGCCCGCCGCCTGCAGCGGGTCGGGCCGGCGGTCGTACTCGATCGACCGGTACTGCGCGCCGAGGGCCAACCCCACCGGCCGGCCGCGCAGTTCGGCGGCGTCGCCGGTGGCGACGAACTCGGCGACCCGCTCGGCGGTCCGCGCGGTGGCGACGCCCGTCCCGTCGAACAGGGCCTGCGTCTGCGGGTCGTTGCCGGCGGTGCGGCCGACCGACGCCGGGTCGAGCCCGTCGCCGGCCACGGTCTTGGGGGTCACGAGGCCGGGGCGGGCGAGCCGGGTCCCGAACGGATTCCAGCGGCCGTCGAGCACGACCGCGTTGAAGGCGTCGCCGATCCACCGGTGCTCCGACGTGGCGGTGAAGCTCGATCCGGCGTGCGAGAAGTAGCCGGTCCCGCGCCAGCGCGGACCCAGCTCGACGTTCAGCCCCCCCATCATCCGCAGGTTGTTGAACGAACGCCGCTCGAACCCCGCGTTCGGCCCGTTGGCATCGGCGCCGAGGGGGCGGCAGATGCAGCCCAGGTCCACCGCCTCATGCTTCATCGGATCCCAGTCGTCGGGATCGACGTACGTCAGCACCCCGTCGCCGTCCGGATCGGTCCAGAAGTTGAAGGGGTGGTTGGCGGGGATGAACACCTCGCCGGTGCCCGCGACGTTGCCGTTGCGGAACCACATCGCCCCCTGCCGGTCGGTCACGACGTTGGCCGAGCCGCCGAGCTCGGTGAACAGCGTCACCGCGTCGTTCAGCGCGTAGTCCGCCTCGGCGAACAACTGGTAGCGGTTCTCGGCCGCGATCACCGTCCGCTGGTCCGAGAAGTCCATGCGGCAGTCGAGGCCCGCGGGATGGCCGCCCGCCGCCGCGCAGTCGGCGTCGGGATGCCGGCCGGCCATGACCGATCCGCCCCCGGGGTCCGTCACCCGGAACGGCGCGTAGGTGCCGCCGGGGCCGCGCGCGGCGCGCCGGTAGCTGCCGGGCGACCCGACGCCGGTGTCGAACGATCCGTCGACGATGTCGCCGTCGCCGTCGGGGTCGATGGCCCGGTCGTACAGCCAGTCGAAGTCGGTGCGGAAGTTCTCGTCGTGGCGGTAGTGGGCGCCGTACACGTTGAACCGGCCGCGCTCGAAGCCCTGGCCCAGGGCGAACCCGGCGTCGACCGCCCGGTTCGACGCGTCGCGGAACCCGCCCACCACCTCGAAGCCCTCGAACCCCTTGCGGGTCACGATGTTCGCGACGCCGGCCACCGCCTGCGACCCGTACGTCGACGACGACCCTTCGAGCAGCACGTCGATGCGCTCGATCATCGTGAACGGCAGGGTGTTGATGTCGAAGAAGTCGTTGGCGGTGTTGTCGCCCACCGGCGCGATGCCCGCGCGCCGGCCGTTCACCAGGGTCAGGGTGGACGCCTGGCCGAGCCCCCGCAGGCTGAACTGCGACGTGCCCTGCATGAAGCTCTGTTCGTTGGCCAGCGTGGACCCGGTGTTGGCGGTGACGTCCCGCAGCACGTCCACCGCCTGCACCGCGCCGCCGAGGGCGAGCCGGTCGGCCGCCAGCGTCCGCACCGGCGCGCGCTCGTCGAACTCGGCCCGCGCCGCGATCAGCGATCCCGTCGCGGGCGCGGTCACCGTCACGGCCTCCGTCACCTCGCCGACATCGAGGACCGCGTCGAGGGTGGCGGGGAAGGCCGCGGTCACGGTGACGCCGGCGCGCGCCACCGGGGCGAACCCCGGTCGGGTGAAGAGCACCACGTACACGCCCGGCGTCAGCCCGGTGATGACGTAGCGCCCCTCGCCGTCGGTGACCGCGGCGCCGACGCCGCCCTCGTTCGAGGCTTCGACGGCGACGCCGGGCACGCGGGCGCCGCTGGCGTCGGTGACCGTCCCGCTCAGGGTTCCGTCCTGGGCGGCGGCGGTTACGGCGGCCAGCAGGGAGATCAGCAGACCGAGGGTCTGGACGCGGAGGTTCCCGGTCATGACCCCGGGCCGCGCGCGGGCTGCCCGCCGGGCCGGCCGGCCTCTCGAACACGGGGCGGAGGGAAGCGGAGGAGCGCCATGCCGGTTGCCGTGGAATTGTACCAGGTTGCCGAGCAGTCGTCCGCCTGGCGATCCTGGCGCGGTTGTGTGAGCGGGCCGTCGCGTGAGCGAACGCCTCGCAGAGCCTGGCTGACCCTTCACGCGGAATCCACCGCAACCGCATACGTCTACCGCGTCTGTAGTCGACGCCCGTGCGACCGGTTGGCCAAGCCGAAGGCCGGACCGGGTCCAGATCGGCTAGATCGACGAGATCAAGCGAGACCGGCCGCCGGGGTGGGATCGGAGATTCGCTCGAACGTCAAGCTCGAGAACACCCGGGACCGAGGGTCTTCGACCGCGGGCGCGGCGAGGAACGTGCCATCCGCGGGGCGACGGTCGACGGGGTCGTCGACACCGGAGCCGTCACCTTGGTCCTGCCGCAGAACGTGGTCGAGCGCCTGGGGCTGGAGCAACAGGGCACCGCTTTCGTCACGTACGCCGACGAACGGCGGGAGGAACGCCCCCTGGCAGGCCCGGTCTCGGTGCAGATCGGCGACCGGACGATGATCACGAACTGCGTCGTGGGTCCGCCACTGAGCGAGGTCCTGATCGGTCAAGTCGTCCTCGAGATGCTCGACCTGATCGCCGACTGCACGAAGCGAACGCTGACGCCCCGGTATCCGGACTACCCGCTCCTCAAGCTGAAAGCGGCCGCGATGGCCTCGTCGGAAGGCGGCGCGGAGGGCGCGGACTTGCCGGGCGTCAGTAGTCGCCCGCGTCGAGCGACACGCGGATGATCTCTTCGTCGTTGCGCACCAGCACGTGGCGGTTGGCGAACGCCGGGTGCGCCCACACCACGAGCCGGTCGCTCTGGCCGTGGCGGAAGCGCGACCGCGACCCCGCGCGGCTGCCGCCGTAGCCGGACCGCGACGTGGGGTGGATGAGGTGCGCGCGGTCGTGCTCGACGTAGCCCTCGGGGCTGAACGTCGCGATGATGAGGTCGCCGTTCTCGTTGTAGACGAAGTAGCGGTCCTCGTGGCGGACGAAGTAGGCCGAGCCCCAGCGGTTGCGGTTGGTCAGCCCCTCGGCCTCCCACACCCGCTCGCCGGTGGCGGCGAGCAGGCCGCGCACCTGCCCGTGGCTGCCGATGCCGTAGATGTAGTCGCCGACGACGAGCGGGGTGGTCATCACCGAGTGCAGGCCCGTCTCTTCCGCCACCTCGATGCCGTTGTCGAGCACGCGGCTGCTGCCGTCCTTCCACACCGCGGTGGCGCCGGGGCGGTCGAGGTCGAGCCGCATCATCATCGAGCCGCTGTAGAAGCCCGAGATGAACAGGCGGTTGCCGGCGTGCACGGCGTCGGCCACCGTCATGTTGGCCCGCCCCGCGAACGGCTCCTCCCAGTACACATCGCCGGTCTCGGGGTCGAGCGACGAGAGGCCGCGCGGATGCCAGACGATGAGCTGGCGGGCCCCGCCGGCCTCGATGATGAGGGGCTGGTTGTAGCCCATCTCCGTCCGCGTCTCGAGGGCGCGCCACACCTCGTCGCCGGTGTGCTTGTCGAACGCCATCACGAGGGCGT
Source organism: Vicinamibacterales bacterium (assembly GCA_963666855.2). Lineage (GTDB taxonomy): Bacteria > Acidobacteriota > Vicinamibacteria > Vicinamibacterales > UBA8438 > JAJEEA01. Next base: position 5,351 of record CAXXTG010000180.1, on the reverse strand, counting down.
CGGGCTCGCCCCCCACCAGGAAGATCACGCGGTCGCCGTCGACCAGCGGCGCGCTCGACGTGCCCCAGATGGGGATGCTCGTGTCGTACTCGGCGACGGTGTCCTTCGCCCAGACGACCTCGCCGGTGGCGGCTTCGAGGCACAGGATGCGCCCGGTCGCCCCGGTCACGTAGACGCGGCCGCCGTCGACGGTGGGGGTGGCGCGGGGGCCGATGGCGTACGTGAACATCAGCATCCGGTAGGTGGTGGTCCACTCGTGCGACCAGAGCACCTCGCCCGTCTCCTCGTCGAGGGCGAGCAGCCGCTCGGTGCCGTCCATCGTCCGCGGCTCGGTCTCGACGTAGTCGAGCACGAAGACGCGGCCGTCCGCGACGGCGGGGCCGGCGTAGCCGCCGTTGACGGGGGCCCGCCACTTCACGGTGAGCCCGGTGTCGGGGAACGCCTCGAGGATGCCGGTCTCGGTCCAGACGCCCCGCCGCTCTTCGCCGCGCCACTGCGGCCAGTCGTTGGCCGACAGGCCGGCCGCCGCGCCCAGGGCGAGCAGGCCGGCGAGGGCGATGGAGAGCGTGGGGGAGTGCGATTGCCTCCCGCAGGAGCCGCTACGGAACGTGGATGGCTGCATGACGAGGCCTCCTCGATGAAGGGACGACACATGGCGGGGCCGCGCCGCCGCGCCGTTGGAGGAGCGGCAGCGGGGCATCCGCGTCACGGGGTCCCGGCTGGTCCGCGTCCGGGCCGCGGAACGGACCGCGGCCCGGGGCGGGTGACGCGCGCTACTGGCCCAGATAGTCCTCGTCGCTCACCGGCTCGAGCCAGTCGGTCGGGCCCTCGCCGCCGACCACGGTGAGCTGCACCATGTACGAGTCGGGGGCGGCGCCGTGCCAGTGCACGACCCCGGGGCCCGCGTAGTAGGGCACGCCCGGCTCCATCTCCTGCAGCGGCTCGCCGCGCACCTGGGTGCGCCCGCGCCCCTCCTCGGCCATGATCACCTGGAACCCGCCGTGGCTGTGCCAGTTCGACCGCGCGCCGGCCTCGAACCGCAGCCGCAGGGCGCGGATGTCGGAGGCGTCGGGCCGCGACGGGTCGCCGCCGACGAAGTTGCTCTGGGCCGCGGTGATCGTCGAGCCCTGACCCGCCATCCACGCCCCGGCCGCCACGAGCACCAGGGCCAGCATCAGACTGAACCGCGTTCCGATCCGTCCCGCCATGTCGTTTCCTCCTGTGTTGGTCGATGTCGGCTAACCGTATCACGGTCCGGCCTCGGGGCAAGCCCGGTTGCGCCGGTCTGCGGCCGCTTCGCCGCACCGCCTGAAGACCCGTCCGCGCCCGTCGGTGGCGCGACCGGGTCGCCCGGCCGGCGGCCGCGCGAGCACGGATCCAGCCGGCCGCGGGCGGAGACCTCCGCGCGGCTGGACGGCACGGCGGGGGCGCGTTCCGCCCTCCCCGGGGAAGACGTGGCCCCGCTGAACTTCAACGCCCGGCCGGACGGCAGGTCTGGGGCGCGTTCCGCTACAGCAGGCGGCTCGGGGCGTCGAAGCTCAGCACGTCCTTCTTGGCGCGGGTGGCGGCGACGTAGACCAGCGCGCGTTCCTCCGTCTCGGCCGAGTTTCGCTCCACGGCGTCGCCGCGCGCGTCGATGGCGGCGGGCAGCGGCACCAGGTCCGCGTTGATGCTCGCCATGACGACGCGGTCGAACTCCAGCCCCTTGACGCGGTGCATGGTGGCGAGCCGGACGCCCTCCCCCTCCGCCGAGTCGACGGCGCCGGCTTCGAGGGCGACGTGCGGCAGATCATGCTCGCCCAGGGCGGCCGCGACGGCGTCGCGTTCGCGCCTGGTGCGGGCGACGATGCAGACCCCCCGCAACGACGCCTCTTCCGCCTGCACGCCCTTCAGATAGTCGACGATGAACGCCGACTGCTCGCCGCGGGTTTCGAAGCAGCGGACGAGCGGCTCGGGGCCGCGGGTCAGCGACGTGATGCCCCGGTCGTCGTCCGAGCCGCCGTCGAGGTCGTCGATGGGGCGGCCGGCGAGCAGGCGGGCGGCCCAGCGGCGGGTCTCCTCGGTGGTGCGGTAGTTCAGGCGCAGCTTCCGCGACCGCCACCCGTTCGACGCGAAGTCGCCCTCGATGGGCACCCGGAAAAAGAGCTCGTGCTGCGCGCGGACGTACGCCTCGGCCGTTCCGTGCCGCGTCGGGTCCACGCGCCCCCGAAGGTCGTCGGCCGGATGCAGGTGCCGGCTGATGACCGCGTCGCCGAGAAAGGCGTCGATGCTCTGCCGGACCTCGCCGACGACGGCCCCCGGCTCGAAGGGCTGGTTGAAGATGCGCGAGACGTAGGCGAGCAGCTCGGCCTCGTCGTCGCCGTCGCCGAGGGTGGCCGACGTGCCGGCGCAGATCAGCCCGTCGCGCGACGCGCCGAGCCGCACCCGCAGCCGGCGGATCAGGCATGCGAGGTCGGTTCCCTGCGCGCCGTCGAACGTGTGCAGCTCGTCGACCACCAGGTAGCGCAGCGTGTCGGGTCCGTTGTGCCGCCAGAGCCGGAAGTCGAACGGCCGGACCAGCAGGTAGTCCAGCATCTTGTAGTTCGTCAGCAGCACGTCGGGCGGCCGCTCGCGCAGCGTGTCGCGGTCGGTGACCACGTGGTCGCGGCCCATCGTCCGGTGGGCCGAGCGCTGCGGCTGGTTGTCGCGCCCGACGAACAGACCCGCCGTCACCCTCCCGCGCAGCGCCGGCGTGCGGTCGACGATGGCGGCGATGCGCCGGGCCTGGTCCGCGGCCAGCGCGTTCATCGGGTAGACGACGATGGCCTTGACCCCGGGCGTCCCGGTCCGCGCCCGGCAGTGGTCGAGAATCGGGTAGAGGAAGCACTCGGTCTTGCCCGAGCCGGTGCCGGTGGCCACCACCGTCGACCGCCCGTCCCCCGCGGCCAGCCGCGAGAACGCGGTCCGCTGGTGGCGGTAGGGGGTGAACCCGAGCGGCACGTCCGGGAACGGCTCGCCGCCCTCCGGTGCCTGCTGGAACGGCAGCGCGACGGACAGGTACGGCCCCTTGGCGAGGTTGTCCGGCTCGGCCAGGAAGTCGTCGACGACGCCCGCCAGGGCGGCGTTCGACGGCCCGAACCCGGTCGCGAGGAAGTCGCGCAACGCGCCGGCGACCTCGGCGGCGACGACGGAGGGTATCATCGGACTCGCCGGCCCGCGGACTCGCCCGCCGGCTCTTTGCCTTCGCCGTTTTGGAAGAGGGGCGGCGCCAATTCCATGTCGGGCTTGCCGATGATCAAGGGCGGCTCGTCCGGCTTTCCGGACAGGCGAACGAAGGGATCGACCCGCGCGGGCATCGGAGATGTTGCTCGGCCATCCGGGCGTATTCTGGTCTCACGCCCTACGTGTGTGCAAGCAGAATGCCGGTTCAGCGCGGAGCCCGCGGCCGCTCGGCGGGCGGCGGAAGTCGTCAACGCGGAGGGATGTCGGGTATGCTGGAGACATGGCCGACCACGACTCGCTCGTCACTACCGACCAATTCAACGCGGGTCTGGCCGACGTCCGTGGTGAATTGCGCACCGAGATCGCGTCCGTGCGGGTCGAGCTGGCGAACCTCGACAAGCGCCTGACTGGCGAGATCGCCGAGTTGCGGACCGAGTTCCGCACCGGTCTCGCCGACGTGCGGACCGAGATTGCCGACGTGCGGACCGAGATTGCCGGCGTTCACACCGCCATCGCCAAACTCGGCGAACAGCAGGCCCGCACGGAGACGCACCGCCTGCGCTGGACGCTCGGCGCCATCGTAGCCGGATCCGCGCTCGGCGTCGCGATCTTGCGCCTTCTGGACGGTTGAACCGGCCTCCCCGACAGCTTCCTCGAGCCCGACGACGCCGAGAGCCTCGACTGGCGGACGGCCTTCATCCGCACGTACCTCGAACGCGACATTCCGCAGCTCGGGCCGCGCATTCCCGCCGAGACCCTGCGCCGATTCTGGACGATGCTCGCCCACAACCAGGGGCAGACGCACAACGCGGCGGCCCTCGCGCGCGGGCTGGACGTCAACGGCGTCACGATCGCCCGGTACCTGGACCTGCTGGTCGACCTGCTGCTCGTCCGTCGGCTCCAACCGTGGACCTCCAACCTCGGCCGGCGCCTCGTCAAGGCGCCGAAGGTCTACATCCGCGACGGCGGCGTCTGCCACGCCCTGCTCGGCATCGAGACCGTCGACGACCTGCTCGGCCATCCGGTCGTCGGCGGCAGTTGGGAGGGCTTCGTCATCGAGAACATCGCCGGCGTCCTGCCGGCCCGCGCGTCCTGCGGCTACTACCGCACGGCCGGCGGCGCGGAGGTCGACCTCGTCATCGACCTCGGCGCGGGCGAGACCTGGGCGGTTGAGTTCAAGCGGAGCTCTGCGCCCCGGGTCTCCCGCGGATTCCACAGCGCGTGCGAGGACCTCCAGCCGACGCGCCGGTTCGTGGTGCACGGCGGCAACGAGAGCTTCCCGCTTGCGAAGGACATCCGGGCGATGAGCCTGCCGGCGATGGTCGCGCTGGCGGCCGGCTCGCGCTGACCGGGGCATGATCGCGCGTCGCATCGAGAAGCGATCCGGCATCAAGTGGACTTGAGATGTAGAATCGACGGAGGAGGCCCATGTCATCGGTCCGCGGACAGTACCTCGCTCTCGTCACCAAGGAAGAGGACAGCGACTGGAACGTCGTGTTCCGCGATCTGCCCGGCTGCGTCACCGCCGGACGCTCGCTCGTCGAAGCCGTGGCATTCGCCGAGGAGGCGCTGGCGCTGCACGTCCACGGCCTGCGGGAGGACGGCGACGCCCCGCCGGTGCCGTCGGACATCGAAGACGTGATGGCCGACCCCGAGTTGGTCGGCGGACTGTTCTGCCTGGTTCCCCTGAAACCCCTCGCGGGCCTCGCGGGCCGCACGTCGCGGGTCAACATCACCCTCGACGAAGATCTGCTGGCCGAGATCGACGCCGCCGCCAAGCAGATCGGTTCCGACCGGTCGAAGTTCCTGGCCGCCTGCTCGCAAGGCGCTCGACAACCGGGGCGCAGCGGGCGCAGCGAGCCTTTCGGTCTTGCGGCCAGGAAGTGAATCGTTGATTCTCGTGGACGGAACATCCGATAGGTCTTGCCAAATCGGCCGGAGGTTACGCCGCTCTCCGACAAAGGTGGGTGCAAGGACTGCGATGGCGACAAGCTGAATGCGAGGAGCTTCAGATGTTCGGCGGGGGCTGCTCCGGGGCTGCTCCCGTCCCGACGTACGACCGAGACGCGGCAGGAGGATGACGACAGCATGAACGGGAAAACCAATTGTCCAATCTGGGGGACTCCATATTGCCACGTGTCTGACACTGG
>CAXXTG010000179.1:0-4783 GCA_963666855.2 Vicinamibacterales bacterium | reverse complement strand
CTCGGCGACCAGCGCGCCGTAGCCGTACTTCTCGGCGCCGGTCAGCCGCGCCGCGATCATGGTGTCGAAGACCGCGCGCGGCGCGCCGAGGCCGAGTCGGTAGAGCATGCGCAGATCGAAGTCGGCGCCGTGCATGACCATTTCGGTCGCGGCCAGCGCGTCGAGCAGCGGGGTCAGGTCGAACCCCGCCAGCGGATCGACGAGCTCGTCGGCGCCCGACAGCCCGACCTGCACCAGGCACACCTTCTCGCGGTAGCAGTGCAGGCTGTCGGCCTCGGTATCGACGCCCACCCGGTCGGCGGCGGCGATGCGCGCGGCGAGGCCGGACAACGCGGCGGGGGTCTCGATCACGGCGCGTCGGCCGCCCACATGTCGGCCTGCACGGCGCTGCGGCCGGGCGAGCCGCCGGCCACGTAGAAACGGCCGTCGATGATGGCGGCGGCGGGCGACGAGAGGGGCATCGGCAGCCTGCCTACCACCTCCCATTCGCCGCCGGGGGACAGGGCGAGGATGTCGGGGTCGACCCGCTTGGACTCGCCCGGCGCGGTGGTGTGGCCGCCGGCCATGTAGATGCGGCCGTCGTGGACGAAGGTCGACCCCTCGGCGTGCGAGTGGCCCTTGGGCAGGGGCGGGCCGGCCGTCCAGGTGTCGGTGGCGGGGTCGTAGACGTCGACCCGGGCCTGGTCGAGCTGCTCGCTGTCGTGGTGGAACTGGCCGCCGATGGCGTAGATCTTCCCGTCGAAGGTGACGCACGAGAACTGGTTGCGCGGCGTCGGCATCGGGGCCGCGGGGGTCCACCCGGCGCGGCGGTCCGCCGCCCACGCGTCGAGGTCGAGCACCCAGTGGTCGGGCGAGTCGGTGTCGCGGTCGGCCTCGACGCCGCCCATGTAGTGCAGCCGGCGCCCGACGAGGGCGAGGCCGCCGCCACCCCGCGTCTCGGGCAGCAGTGGCGCCGCGGTGTAGCGGTCGAGGTCGACGTCGTAGCGCCACACCTCGGCGATGGTGTGCCCGCGGTAGCCGTCCTTGAACCCGCCCGCGAACCACACGGCGCGGCCGTCGAGCACCATGTTCATGTGGGTGATGGCGCTCGGCAGGTCCTGGATGCGCGTCCAGCTCCCGTCCGCGGGATCGAAGACGTTCGAGAGCTTGCTCGACCGGACCCCGTCGGTGTAGCCGCCGAACAGGTACAGCTTGCCGTCAAGGACGACGGTGCCCGGCTCCCACTTCTCGACCGGCATGTCGGGCAGCTCCTCCCAATCCTGGGCATCGGCGGGCGCGGCGCTCAGCAGGGCGACGGTCAGCGCGGCGGCGGGCACGGCCCGCAGTGCCGACAGGCTCCGCGGGCGGTTGGGGGGCGACGGGCTGGCTGCGTGCATGGCTTGCGGTCCTTTCCCGATGCCTCCGGCGAAGCGAGATCGAGTTCACCCCGCCAGACCGAAGACGCGGGCGAGCTGCACCACCGAGAGCCCGATGATCACGAGGACGACCAGCGCCCCCGCGACGTTGGCGAGCCGCGAGTTGCGGTGCCGGCCCATGATGCCGGTGTGGTTCACGACGACGAGGAGCAGGACGAGGGTCAGCGGCAGCACCAGGGCGTTCCCGGCCTGGGCGAGCAGGATGATCTGGTACGGCGACGCGCCGAGGAAGATGCCGAAGACCATGCCGGTCAGGAGCACGCCGCCCCAGAGCAGGCGGAAGCGGTTGCTCTTGAGGTCGGAGCCCCATCCCAGGGCGCCCCCCGCCGCGTAGGCGGCGGCCAGCGGCGCGGTGATCGACGAGGTCAGGCCGGCCGCGAAGAGCCCGACGCCGAAGAAGATCGGCGCCGCGGGTCCGAGCACGGGCTCGAGGCGGGCCGCCACCGCCGCCACGTCGGCGTCGCCGCCCTGGCCGAGCAGGGGCGAGGCGGCAATCATCACCGCGGCGGTGATGAGGCCCCCGAGGGCCACCGAGAACAGGGTGTCGCGCCGGCTCTCGCGCAGGTTCTCGTCGTTGTTCTCCGCGTCGGGCCAGCGTTCGAGAACGGCGCTGGCGTGGAGGAACAGGTTGTAGGGCACGACGGTCGTGCCGATGAGGGCCAGCACCGTGAGCAGCGACCCCGCCGGCACCCGCGGCACCAGCAGCCCGGAGAAGAGGTCGACCAGGTTGGGCGCGGTGAGGACGGCGGTGAGCACGAAGACCACGCTCATCAGCCCCACGAGGGCGACCAGCGCGTTCTGGATGGTCTTGTAGGTGCCGGTCATCAGCAGCGCGCCGGCCAGCCCGCCGATGACCGCCACCAGCGCCGCCTGCGGCAGCCCCGTGAGGAGGGTGACGCCGAGCGACGCGCCCAGCAGGTTGCCGGTCTGGAACGCGGCGTTCCCGACCAGGACGGTGGTCGCGATGAGGCCCAGGGCGGCCGCCCGGATCGTCGGATTCGACAGGCTGTCGCGGATCGCCTCGGCGAGCCCCCGCCGGCCCGCGAGGCCGACCCGCGCCGCCATGTCCTGCAGGATGGCGGTGGTGACGACCGAGAACAGCACGGCCCAGAGGAGGGCGGTCCCGTACCCGGCCCCGGCGCGGCTCGCGGTGACGAGGGTCCCCGGTCCGATGAAGGCGGCGGCGACCAGGAAGCCCGGTCCGGCGCGAAAGCGGCTCATGGCGTGGTTCCTCCGTGGGTTCGGCTCGTCGGCGGCCGCGCCGCGGGCGGCCCGGCCGCGGTCAAGTCTAGCAGCCCGCGGCGGACGGGCGGGCCGCGGGGCGCCGTCTCACCTCGTGGCCGTGTAGGCGACGACCGGCGGGTTCTCGAGGAAGTCGTCCCAGACCGGGTTCCCCCGCTCGCCCGGCGCCAGCGAGACGCCGAGCCAGCGGAAGTCGCGGAACCCCGTCCGGCGGAAGGCGCTGCGGTAGGTCTCGGGCCTCAGGAAGAAGTTGTGGAACTCGAACTGCCGCCCGTCGGGGTTGGTGAACCGGTAGTGGATGGGGTCGCCCTCGACCGGGTCCGACAGCGGGCCGGTCTTCTCGATGCCGTGCCCCGGCCACGACACCGTCCCCCGGGGCGGGCTCATGACGTTGTCGTTGAACCCGACGAGCCGGCCCCCCGCCCGCAGCGCGCGGCGGCAGACCCGCAGGAAGCGGTGGAGCTTCTCGCGGGTCCCCGCGTAGTGCAGCAGGTACATGGCCACGACGAGGTCCGCCGACGCGGGCTCGGGCTCGAAGTCGGCGACGTCGCCGCAGACGTAGGCGCAGCCGAGCGGCTTCCGCGCCTCCTCGCGCCGGGCGAGGCGGATCATCTCGGCCGAGACGTCGACCCCGGTGACCCGCCCGGCGCCGGCCCGCTTGAGAAGGCGCGTGTAGAAGCCGCCGCCGCAGGCGAGGTCCAGCACCGTCAGGCCCCGGATATCCCCCAGCGCCTCGAAGAGCGTGTGGCGCTCGATGGCCTTCCGGAACGGGAGCTGCTTCGAGTCCTGGTACGCCTCGGCGATGGCGTCGTACTGGGCCACTCCACGACCTAAGGCACGAGCGCGCGCCCGATGTTGTTCGTGTCGGTGCCGAACCAGATCGCGCGCGTCGGGGCGTGGAAGTACATGTGGCGCACGGTCCCGCCGCCGCTCGCGATCGCGGTTTCGGTGAAGAACTCCTCGGTGGCGGGGTCGAACCCCACGAAGCGGTTCGGGCGCACCCCCGACTCGACGAAGTAGACGCGGTCCCGGTCGTCGACGGCCATCCCGTAGGGCCGCGCCTCGGCGCCGCCGGGGACCGGCCACTCGTCGACCTCGCCGGTCTCGGGGTCGAAGCGGCCGAGGTTGCCGCCCGCGTAGTCGACGTACCAGAGCTCGCCCGTCGACGTCACCGCGAGCCGGCGCGGCCGGGCCTCGGCGCGGGGCAGCTCGAACTCCTCGAGCTCCAGCGTCTCGGGGTCGACCGAGGCGAGCTTGTTCGTGCCGAACTGGCAGAACCACGCGCGGTTGTCGGCGTCGACGACGATGCCGTAGGGCCGCCGGCGCTCGCCCTCGACCGGAATCAGGTCGACGGTCCCCGTCCGCGTGCCGAGCTTGCCGACGAAGCTGCCGCCCTGCACCGAGAACCAGATGTCGTCGTTCTGGTCGAAGATCAGCGTGTGCGGGTCGCGCGCGTCGGGGGTCGGCATCATGAACTTCTCGATCTCCCCCGTCTCGGGATCGAGCCGGCCGATGTGCATGGCCCGGTTGCCGGCGTACCACACGAGCCCGTCGTCGTCGACGATCAGGTTGTGGGGGCCGGTCCCCGGGTCGAGCTCGTAGCGCCGGAAGTCGCCCGTTCCGGGGTCGAGGTAGGCGAGGTAGTTGCCCACCTGGCCGACGAACCACACCCGCCCCTGCCCGTCCACGTAGGGGTCGCGCGGCCGGGTGTTCTCCCACGGCACGACCCACTCGGTGATCTCCAGGTCCTCGGCCGCCGCCGGGCCCGCGCCCGGCGCGCCGAACGACCCGAAGGCGATGACCAACGCCGCCAACGCCGGAATGCTCTTCCTCATCGCGCACCTCGCGTCTTGATTGCCGTCCCCTCGTTCGGTCCCCGAGGGGGCACGGGTTCAATACTAATGCGAAACGGCCCCTTGCAGACGACTCCGGCCGGCCGCGGCGCGTTTACGGAAGCCCGGGGGCGCACGCGCGCCCGGCTGGCGGAACCGCGTCACGCTTCGCGTACGCGGGACGCCGCCGTATGATCCCAACCGTACCGTCCCGCCGGGCGGAGGTCGGCGGGCACCCGAACAACGGAAGGTCGAACGGGGCGTTCCACCGGACCCTGTCCCGGCCTGCCGGCA
>CAXXTG010000178.1:0-8522 GCA_963666855.2 Vicinamibacterales bacterium | reverse complement strand
TCAACCTGCTCAACGACGACTACACGACGATGGAGTTCGTGGTGCAGGTGCTGGAGACGATCTTCGACAAGAGCCCGGCCGAGGCCTACGGCATCATGATGCAGGTCCACACCCAGGGCCGCGGGCGTTGCGGCACCTACACCCACGAGATCGCCGAGACCAAGGTCGCCACCACGCGGGCCCTGGCCAAGCGCGAGGGGTTCCCCCTGCAGGCGGTCCTCGAAGAGGAGTGACGGGACCGGCCCATGTTCAGCGCCGCCATCGAGCTCATCCTGAACGTCGCGTACCGCGAGGCGACGGTGCGCCGGCACACGCACCTGACCCTCGAGCACCTGCTGTACGTGCTCGCCCACGACCCCGAGGGCGAGAAGATCCTCACCGCCTGCGGCGCCGACCTGCCGGCCCTGCGGCACGCGCTCGACACCTTCCTCGACGGCCTCGAGCAGTCGAAGAAGGGCCGGCAGCGCGAGCCGCAGCAGACCCTGGCGTTCCAGCGGGTGCTGCAGACGGCGGTGCTGCACGTCCAGAGCGCGGGGAAGGACGAGGTCCGCTTCGGCGACGTGCTCGCGGCCATCCTGCAGCAGCCGAACTCGTACGCGGCCGAGCTGCTGCAGTCGCAGGAGGTCACCCGGCTCGACGTCCTCAACTACATCTCGCACGGCATCACGAAGAAGCCGGCGGGGGCGGACGCCGGGCCGGGCCGGGAGCCCGCGCCGGCGGGGAAGACGGGCGACGGCCCCGCCCCCGCGCGCGACCCCCTCGCGGCGTTCGCCGTCAACCTGACCGAGCGCGCCGGCCGGGGCCGGCTCGACCCCCTCATCGGCCGCCGCGACGAGCTGCGGCGCACCCTGCAGATTCTCTGCCGGCGGCGCAAGAACAACCCCGTGTTCGTGGGGGACGCCGGGGTCGGCAAGACCGCCCTCGCCGAGGGCCTGGCCGCCCGGCTGCTGGAGGACGACGTCCCCGAGCGCCTGCGGGGGGCCGAGATCTTCGCCCTCGACACCGCCGCCCTGCTCGCGGGCACGCGGTTCCGGGGCGACTTCGAGGAGCGCTTCAAGGCCGTCGTCGACGCCCTCGCGGGGCGGCCCATGCCCATCCTGTTCATCGACGAGGTGCATGCGACGGTGGGGGCGGGGGCCACCACCGGGGGCACGATGGACCTCGCGATGCTGATCAAGCCGCTGCTGGCGGCGGGGGACCTGCGGCTGATCGGGTCGACGACGTTCGACGAGTTCAAGCAGATAGAGCGCGACCGGGGGCTGGCGCGGCGGCTGCAGCGCGTGGTCCTCGAGGAGCCGAGCGTCGACGAGACCGTCGAGATACTGACGGGGCTGCGGTCGCGCTACGAGGAGCACCACCGGGTGACGTTCACCGACGCCGCCCTGCGCGCCGCCGCGAAGCTGGCCCGCCGGCACCTGCGCGACTCGCGCCTCCCGGACAGCGCCATCGACGTGCTCGACGAGGCGGGCGCGGGCATCGCCGTGACGGGGACCGACGCCGCTGCCGGTGCGACGGCCGGCGGGGCGGCCGTGGGCGCGCGCGGGGTTCCAACACCGGGCGAGGCAACAGACACGGCCGGTGCAGCGCCAGCCGAGACGGCGGGCACTGCGGCCGAGGTCGGGGCGTCGGCCGAGGCAACGGACCGGGCGGGCGAGGCGGCAGACGGGGCCCCGGAGCCGGCGGACACACCGCCGGGAGTCGCGGCGGACACCACGGTCAGGGTGGCGGCAACCGCCGCGGCAGCGCCGGCCGACGCAGCGGCAAGGATGGCCGGCACCGCCACGCCGGCCGACGCGGCAGCAGACGCGGATGGCGCAGCCGGGACGGACACGGCGGCGGAGCCCCCCGCCCCGCTCCCCCGCATCACCGCCGCCGACGTCGAGCGCGTCATCGCGCGCATGGCCCGCATCCCCGAGAAGCAGGCGACGGCGTCGGACAAGGAGCGGCTGCGCACCCTCGACGAGGCCCTCCGCCGGGTGGTGTTCGGCCAGGACGACGCGGTGGCGGCGGTGGTGACGGCCATCAAGCGGGCGCGGGCGGGGCTCGGGCAGCCCGAGCGCCCCGCCGGCTGCTTCCTGTTCACCGGCCCCACCGGCGTCGGCAAGACCGAGCTCGCGAAGCAGCTCGCCATCCACCTCGGGAACGAGTTCCTGCGCTACGACATGAGCGAGTACATGGAGAAGCACGCGGTGGCGCGGCTCATCGGCGCCCCGCCGGGCTACGTCGGGTTCGAGCAGGGGGGGCTGCTCGTCGACGCGGTCCGCGCCCATCCCTACGCCGTGCTCCTGCTCGACGAGATCGAGAAGGCCCACCCCGACGTCTACAACATCCTGCTGCAGGTGATGGACCACGCGACCCTCACCGACAACAACGGGCGCAAGGCCGACTTCCGGCAGGTCGTGGTCATCATGACGTCGAACGCCGGCTCGCGCGAGGCGAGCGCGGCCCCCATCGGCTTCAGCGACGACCGCGCCAGCAGCGGCAAGGGTCGCACCAAGGCGGCGATCGAGCGCGCGTTCAGCCCCGAGTTCCGCAACCGGCTCGACGCCATCGTCACCTTCGACAGCCTCCCGCCGGCCGTCGTGGAGACCATCGTCGAGAAGTTCGTCCTCCAGCTCGAGACCCAGCTCGCCGAGCGCCGGGTCGCCATCACCCTCGAGCCCGACGCCCGCGCCTGGCTCGCCGGAAAGGGCTACGACCCCACCTACGGCGCCCGCCCCCTCGCCCGCCTCATCCAGACCGAGGTGCGCAACCCGCTGACCGACGAGATCCTCTTCGGCCGCCTCGAACACGGGGGAACCGTGAAGATCGGCCTCGCCGACGACGCCCTCCAGTTCGACGTCGAGCCGAACCCCCCGGCCGACGATCGGGACGAGGACGAATAGCACGAGCAGCCGCCCTCGCGTTCTGCTCAGGTCGCGCGGGCGGGCGGGGAAGCTGGTATGATGAATCCATACTCCATTCCGAGGTCACCATGGCGACGGCTGTCAAGAAGACCATCTCTCTCCCTCCGGATCTCGCGGAGGCCGTCGAGCAGATGGCGCGGGACGACGGAAAGACGCTCAGCGCGGTCGTTCAGGACGCCATCCGCGCGGCGCGGGCGGCCCGTTTGCGCGACGAGCTGGCAGCGCTGCAGGGGTACTGGAGCCGCCGGGCGAAGGAGCGCGGCATTCTGACCGAAGAGGACCTGACGAGATATCTCCAGACGTGAAGGTCGTCTTCGACACCAACGTGCTCGTCTCGGCGTTGACGCTGCCCGGCGGCCGCGGCGCTCAAGCGCTCCGCAAGATCATCGAAGGTGAAGACTCTCTCGCCCTCTCCAGGGCGATCATCGATGAATTGTTGTCGGTTCTGGCCCGCAAATTTGCCCGTGACCGGGAGGAGCTTGCCAGAATTGTCCTGTTCGTGTCCGAACTTGGCGAACTCGTGGAACCGGCGGACTCCATCTCCATCCTCGCCGACGAACCGGACAACCGTATCCTGGAATGCGCGCTTGCCGGCGGTGCCGACGTCATCGTGACCGGCGACCGCGCGATGCTGGCCCTGGGCGAATGCGAGGGCATACGCATCATCGCTCTCAGGGACTACCTCAGGTGACCCTTGCCGACCAAAGGCGGCGAGGATCTGCTCGCCTCAGTCGCCTGCCGGTCCCGTTCCGCCGGGACGGCGCTGCTCGGCAAGACCTGCGGTGCGGGCCAGGGCGCGGTCGACCAGGCGCGGCGGGTGCGCCGCACGACTCGAGCAGGGCTATCGCGTTCCAGGACCGCGCGGGTCCGCGACGCAGCACGTAGTCGAACGACAGCCCATCGGCATCGAGGCTGTCCGTGAAGTCTCGCGCCTCAGGGCGCCGCCGGGATGTCGGTGTGCGTGAAGTCGTTCCCCTTGAACAGAAGGGGCGACCCCGTCGCCTTCGCCAACGCATAGGAGAAGCAGTCGCCGAAATTGAGGTTCGCCTTCCCCCCGCGGCCCCTTCCGTAGCTGTCGTAGGCATCGATGGCAAGCTCGGCGTGCTCCTCCGTCACGCTCTCGACCTGAAGCCTGCCTTCGCGGAGCAGCGTCCGGACCTTGTCCGCCCCCCGCCGGCCGTGCCGGCCCAGCATGACGATGCCGGTCTCCGCGACGGTGGCGGCCGAGACGAGGGCCGGGTCGGCATCGGCGATCGCCGCCGCGAAACGCGCCGCGTCCGCCTCACCCTGCAGGATCGCGACGAGCGCCGACGTGTCCACGACGATCATCGGGGCAGGCCCCGTTCGTCGTACAGCATGTCTTCGGGGCTTCGCTCGTCCAGCACCGGCAACGCCGCGCACTCGCGCCCGATCTGCAGCAGCTTGTCTGCCCGCCGTGTCCGGTTCCTCGCCCGTGTCAGGCGATCGAGGCGCTCGACCACCGCCCGGTCGACGGCCTGCGTCATCGTCTCGCCCGCCAGACCGGCCAGCTCGCGGACGCGCCGGTGTGTTTCCTCGTTCTTGATGTTCAGGCTCACGCGGACCCCTTGGGTAGAAACCAGTCTGCATTCTACCACGCGGTTGGCCCGCCGACGACGGACGAACGCGCGTGCGCGCGGCCGGCGCTGTTCATGGCGGGGAACGCTCCGGTGGTGTCGTTCGAGGCGTTGACCGGGCCCGCGGACATGCGCGTGCTGGGCTCGGCGTTTCGACGCCCGCGTCACTCGACGCGGAGGGCCTGCATGGGGTCGATGCGGGTCGCGCGGCGGCCCGGGAGCCAGCAGGCGAAGAGGCCCGCCGCGACCAGCACGAGGGGGGCGGCGGCGAAGGTCAGCGCGTCGCTCGCAGCGACGCCGAAGAGGAAGCGCTCGAGGACGCGGGCCGACGCGGCGGCCGCAGCAGGATGCCGTAGACGATGCTGAACATCGCCGTGTTGGCACCGAGGCCGAGGGCGAGGGTCGCGACCGCGGTGAGGGTGAACGCGCGCTGCCGCGCGAGCTGGCGGACGGCGTAGCGGAGGTCGCGGAACAGCGTGTCCATGACGGGCTGCCTCTTCGCGGCGGCGCGCCGGTGCCGGCGCCGGATCCGCGCCGGTCAGTTCGTCGGGCTCGCCTTCGAGCGCGAGCACGAGGTCCTGCAGGCGCTCGATCTCCAGTTGCGCGGCGTGCAGGATCGCGCGGCGCTCCTGCAGCGTCGGCGACGACCAGCCCTCGCCGTCGAACTCGACGCGGCCGTCGTGGTCGTAGTCGACGAGCACCGCGTCCATCGTCCTCTATGTGGAGGCGCATGTCTCAGTCGCTCCCCGCAGGCACCGCATCGCCGAGTCGGCGGCACCGCGCGACGGGCCCGCCACCGCGCGCCCCGGGTCGCCGCCGCACGCCGAGTCGCCGCCGCCGCACGCGGCCCGGCTCACATGCCGGCCGCGGTGGCGGCGCGCTGGGCGTCTTCGACGCCGACCACGACCGCGGCCATGTCGTGATCGGCGAGAGCCGAGGCGAAGGCGTAGTCGATGTTCACCCCGGCCCGCGCTCAGCAGGCGGGTGGCCGAGGCGAGGGCGCCGGGGCCATTGGGCACGGTGACGTACAGCACGTCGCGCTGCTCGACCGCGTAGTCGCGTCGGCGCAGCAGCCCCGCCGCGTGGACGGGGTTGTCGGGCACGACGCGCACGACGCCGGACGCGTCGAGGCCGAGTGCGAGGACGTTGACCTTCTCGTCGCGCAGCGCCCGGCACAGCCGCGCGAGCGCCCCGGGGCTGTTCTCGAGCCGCAGGGTGAGCTCGGTGCGAATCGCCATGCCCGGGAGCATATCACCGGGGACCCCGGCCCCGCCGCCGGCGCCGGCGCCCCGGCCCGGCCGCGGAGGGCGCCGACGCGGTTCGACGAGTCCGGCCAGCCCCGCAGCCCCGGCCCAACCCCCGCGGGGGCGCCGCCGGCGACCGCGGTGCGGCACGCCGGCCCCGGCGCGCGGCCGCGAGAGGCGGCGGCCCCCCCCCCGAGCCGCCCCGGCGCGTTTCGGGATACGACGGGGTGCACGTCGGATTTGCGAGACCCGCCTCCGCCGCCACGGGCACTTCGCCGAAGCCGCCCGTTCGCATGCCAACCTGGCCCGGAAAGGCTCGCAATCGCGAATCTGCAACTTTCCTGACGTGCACCCGGATACGAGTGCCCCGGCGCGTTTCGGATATAAGATGGGGCGTGGGGTGAACCAGCCATGAACCACTGTCGACTCGTCGGCGCGGCGGGGCTCCTGCTCCTGCTCTCTCAGCCCGGCGGCGCCCAGCCGCTCGACGGCGGCGCGGGGGGCGGCGGGCGGCTACGACCCCCTGATCGACGCGCTGGAGGCGGCGGTGCTGTCCGGCGACCCCGCCGCGTACGTCGCCCTCGCGTCGCCCTCGGCCGACCGCGCCGCGGCCGCGCGGTTCGCGGGCCGGCACGTGCGGCCCGGCGTCGACCGGGTCACCGCGACGCCCCGGGTCGAGACCCCGCTCGACGACCATCCGGAGGGCGGCGGCTACCGGGTGATGGTCGAGCTGTTCATCGAATCGGGCGCGCGCGGCAAGCTGGAGACGTGGCAGCTCGACGTCGTCCGCGAGGGGCGCGGACCGGGAATGGCGCATCGCCGATCAGGACGCCGTCGACTCGATCGACAACCTGCGCCACCTGCGCATCACCCCCACGACGCAGTACATCGCCGACGACCTGGTCGTCACCAGTGAAGACCTGACCCTCACGCTGGCCGAGGGGTCCGCGTTCGTGGCGGAGATCGAGGACGGGGTCACCGGCCTCGTGCTCCTCGGCGACGGGGTCATGCGCTTCGCCCCGCAGCCCGAGGCGGAGCGCGGGACAGGTGCGCATCTTCAGCGGACGCGAAACGCTGGAGGCGGAGTTCGAGACGGCCTTCGTCCGGGTACATCCCGACGCGTTCCGGAGCCGCGTCTCGACCGCCGCGCTGCGGGCGCGCGGGGTGGACCGGGGCGCCCTGCGCGACGCCGAGGAGGCGCTCGACGAGTTCGTCGCCCTGTCGTTCACCCTCGATCTGTCGGATGTGAGCGACCGGGTGTGGTCGCTCCCGCCGGGGCGCGGCGACTTCCTCGCCGAGGTCCGCACCGAGGACCACGGCACCCTGACCTACGCCCAGTCGGTGCGGCAGCCCGGAGGACATCTCGCTGTTCGAACGGGAGACGGGCCGCATCATCTCGCTGTACTCGTCGGCGGCGAAGCGCGCGACGCGGGGGCGCTACTTCGGCGACGACGACTCGGTGTCGCTCGACGTCCTCGACTACGAGATCACCGCGTCGTTCGAGCCCCTGGGCTACACCCAGCAGCGCCTGCGCGCCCGCCGCGAGTTCGTCGAGTGCCGCATCGCGGGCACGGCCCGGCTAGCGGCGCGGGTGAAGGGGCTGCCGATCACGTCGTTCAGCCTGCGCCTGGCCGACGAGCTCGCGGTGCGCTCGGTCACCTCCAACGAGTTCGGCCCCCTGCTCTTCTTCCGGATGAACGGCCAGGACAACCTGGTGGTCAACCTGCCCGAGGAGCTCCCGGGGGGCACGGAGTTCACGGTGACGGTGACCTACGCGGGCGACCTCGCCGCGCAGGAGCTCGACGAGAACTGGATCGGGCGGCAGCGCGTGCTCCTCGATCTCGAGCCGTTGTTCGGCCTCGGCGAGCCCCGCTACATCTACAGCAACCGCAGCTACTGGTAACCCGCAGTCGCTGGTCACCGACTACGCCACGGCGACCCTGAACCTCTCGGTCCCGCCCGGCTGGGGGGTGGTCGCGAGCGGCGCGCCGGCCCGCGCGAACCCCCCGGTGCCGGCGACCGACGACCCCGGCCCGCGCGAGTTCTCGTTCGCCGCCCTACAGCCCGCCCGCTACCTGTCGGCGGTGATCTCGCGGTTCGACGATCACCCCTCGCCGGTCCGGCGGGTCCGGCTCGACGCGCCCGCGCCGCCGCCGGCCGGGGCGCGGGGCGGCGGCGGCGTCTTCTACGGCACCCTCGCCATAGACGCCTACGGCACGCCCCGGAGCACCGGCGAGATCGACGAGACGGCCGAGCGCGCGGCGGACATCGCGGCGTTCTACGGGTCGCTGCTGGGCGACATCCCGTACCCGTCGATGACCGTGGCCCTCACCGACAGCCGCCTCCCCGGCGGCCACAGCCCCGCCTACTTCGCCCTGATGAACCCACGAGCTGCCCCGGCAGCCGGGCACCGTCGTCACCTGGCAGACCGATCCGGCGGTGTTCACCGGCTTCCCGCCCTTCTTCCTCGCCCACGAGGTCGCGCATCAGTGGTGGGGGGCAGGCGGTGGGGCTGGAAGAACTACCACGAGCAGTGGCTGAGCGAGGGGCTCGCGCAGTACTTCGCGGCCCTCTACGCCGAGCACGACGCGGGGCCGGACGTCTTCCGGGAGATCATCGAGCGGATGCGGAGCTGGGCGATGCGGCACTCCGACGAGGGGCCGGTTTATCTCGGCTACCGCCTCGGGCACCTCGAGCGCGAGCCGCGGATCTTCCGCGCCCTCGTCTACAACAAGGGCGCGATGGTGCTGCACATGCTGCGCCGGTTGGTGGGCGAC
>CAXXTG010000177.1:0-43076 GCA_963666855.2 Vicinamibacterales bacterium | reverse complement strand
ATGGGGGCCGCCCCGCCGGGGGCTTCCGGCTGGGCCGGGAGTCCGCACGGTTCTACGGCGCGGGCTCCTACAGCAGGAACCCGCGGCGGAGGGGGTCGGCGTCGTCGATCAGGAACGTGTGCTCGCCGGTGATCCAGGCCGAGCCTTCGATCTCGGGCACGATGGCGTCGAAGTCGCCGACGGCGGCGCGGCGCAGCAGGCGCCCCCGGAACAGGGTGCCGGCGAGGCTCTCGTGCGTGAACGGGCGTTGCGGGTCGAGGAGCCCCATCGCGTCGAGAACCGCCATGACCGCCGCCGTGCCCGTGCCGCAGGGGGAGCGGTCGACCTGCCGGTCGGCGAAGACGGTGACGTTCCGCAGGTCCGCCCCGCCCCGCTCCGCCATCCCCGTGAAGATCGTCCCGTAGACGCCCTCGAGGCCCGGGTCCAGGGGGTGGATCACCCGCAGGGCGCGCTCGACCCCCCGCGCGATGTCCATGCCCGTGCCGCGCAGCGCGTCGAGCGAGCCGCGGCGCAGGGGGATGCCGACCGCCTCGCTGTCGACGATGGCGTAGAAGGCGCCGCCGAAGGCGACGTCCACCGCGACCGTCCGGTCGTTCACCTCGACCGCCACGCCGGCCCGGTAGACGAACGACGGCACGTTCTCGAAGGCGACCGCCGACACCCGGGGCGGCGCCGGGTCGTCGCGGGCCGGGGCGGCGCGGACCGCGCGGGCGCGCACGAGGCCGGCCGGCGACTCCAGCACCACGACGGGCGGGTCGCCGGGCACGCTGATGAGCCCGCGCTCGAGGGCGATGGTGCAGACGGCGACGACCCCGTGGCCGCACATCGTGCTGTAGCCCTCGTTGTGCATGAACAGCACCCCGGCGTGCGCCGCCCGGCTGCACGGCTCGGTCAGCACCGCCCCGTACATGTCGGCGTGCCCGCGGGGCTCGTGCATCAGCGCGGTGCGCAGCCCGTCGCAGTGCTCGCGGACCCAGGCGCGCTTGTCGAGCATCGACGCGCCGGCCGGGGCCGGGAACCCCTCGGTGACGAGGCGCAGGGGCTCGCCGGCGGCGTGGGCGTCGATGGTCCGGATCCGGTGGATCGCCATGCCCGCGGGCGGTTCAAGGAACGGCGGGACGCGACCGCCGACCGATCCGCCGGCGTCCGCCCGCGGCGGGGGCGTCGATGGTCAGAAGCCGGCGGATCGCCATGCCGGCCAAAGGGCTCACGGGACGGCGGGACGTGACGTTGGATCGAGGCACCGGAAACCGAGCGGGCGGGCCGGATACGCCTCCGGCCGCCCGCGGCGGGCGTGTGGCCGCGTCCGTTCAAGGCGAGCGGAAGATTGGTAGCGGTACGGGGATTCGAACCCCGGTCCCGTGGCTGAGAACCACGTATCCTAACCCCTAGACGATACCGCCACAGACCTGGAAGGTACCTCGAAACGAACCTCACAATACTACCAAGCCGGGTCCGGCTGGTCAAGGAACCCGCGCGTCGTGGGTGCACGACACCAAAGTGGAGCGTTGGTCGTTGCGGGACGTGTGCCAGACGAGCGGCACCGAGATCGGCGAGTCTGACCGCGCCCGGGGCCGTCCTCCAACTTTCCTGTCGTGCACCCGCGCGTCGTCGCCGACAACACCAGTACGCGCCGCACATGCTCCGCCGACGGAGTTAGTTGGTTGGCGGGGCGCTGCAGTAGCAGGTCAAGAGGCAGTCATCCGGATCCCCCAACCGACGAATCACCAACGACCTGGCGGCCTAGCTGCCTAGCTCGGAGAGCGTCGCCAGCGGCTCCGCTCGCCGCCCAACCAACCCGCTGGGAGTCTGCACCGTTCTACGGCGCAGACTCCCAGCGTGCCGCCGATCGCTCGCGCCCCTCAGGCCAGCGCGGCCAGGAAGCGGCCCGCCGCGGCGCGGAAGTCGTCGGTCCACTCGTGCCCGCCGTCGAACACCAGCGACTCGACCGCGGCGCCGGCGCCGCGGAGGGCGGCCAAGTCGGCATCGAGCTTCTCCGGCGTATACCACGCATCGGTCCGGCCCCCGTCCGATGAGGATGGGCGGCCAGGCGATGCCGGCGTCTCCGCGCAGCTCGGGCGGCGCGTCGGCGCCGAGGGCGACGATGCCGCGGCAGGCGAAGCCGCACCGCGCGGCGGCGCGGTAGGCCATCGCGACCCCCTGCGAGAAGCCGCAGCAGACGAGGGTGCCCGTGGTCGGATACGCGGCCCGGACCTCGCCGATCACCGACCGCACGTAGGCGACGTTGTCGGCGATGGCGAGCTCCCGGTCCTGACGGGTCATCCAGCTTCCGACGACGTGGCGGGCGCCCTCGCTGTAGTGCCGGTGGAGCGCCTGCACGGCGACGCGGGTCCACCGCGCGCTCCCGGGAATCCGGTCGAGCTCCGACAGATAGCCGTTCGGCGTGCTCGCCGTAGCCGTGGAAACCGACCAGCAGCGGCGCCGGCCCCGGCCCGTCGGCCCGCGCGACGAGATAGCGGCCGTGCGTGGCGGCCGCGATGGTGTGTACGGCCGGGGCGGCGCGGGCCGGCGCTCCGGTCGGCGGCGCGGGTGTCTGCTGGGTCATGACGGGCTCGGACTCGCGGCGTGCATGTTAGCAGCCCGCGGGCTTCGGGCCACCCCCGCCACCCGGCCGGCAACACCGCGGCCGGGTTCGGACCGGCCCGTGCCCAACCCCGAAGCCGTCGGCCGCCGCGGATGGGGTGGCGGCGCCCCGGCCGCCCCCCCGCGCCGTCCGGCGGCGCCCCGGCCCCTCCCCCGCCGCATTCGAGCGGGCTCGCGCGGGCCGCCCGGCCGGCGGGCGGAGCCGCAGGCCGCCCGGCGCGGCGGCCTGCGATACAGTAGAGATGCGATGACGACGCTCTCGGTCAACGTCAACAAGGTCGCGTGGCTGCGCAACTCGCGGGAGGGCGACCGGCCCGGCGTCGCCGCGGCGGCGCGGACGGTGATCGCGGCCGGGGCGCACGGGGTCACCGTGCACCCGCGTCCCGACCAGCGGCACATCCGGCCCGCCGACGTCGAAGCGCTCGCCGGCCTGCTCGCCGACGAGCATCCGCAGGTCGAGTTCAACATCGAGGGCAATCCCGCCGCGGGCCCGCGCGGCAACGGCTATCCGGGGTTCGACCGCCTCATCGAGACCGCGCGCCCCCGCCAGGCGACCCTCGTCCCGGACGCCGACGCGCAGCTCACCTCGGACCACGGCTGGGACCTCTCCGACCCCGACCGCGCGCGGCGCGTGGCCGGGAGCGTCGCGCGCTACCAGGCGTGGGGCGCGCGCGTCAGCCTCTTCGTGGACCCGGTCGAGGCCCATATCGACGGCGCGAAGGCATGCGGCGCCGACCGCATCGAGCTCTACACGGGGCCGTACGCCGACGTCGCCGCGCGCCGCGGGCTCGACCATCCGGAGACGCGCGCCTGCCTCGACGCCTACGCGCGCGCCGCGCGCCACGCCGCCGCGATCGGCCTCGGCGTCAACGCCGGGCACGACCTGAACCTCGACAACCTCGCGGCGTTCGTCACCGTCGGCGGCATCGCCGAGGTCTCCATCGGCCACGCCCTCATCGCCGACGCGCTCGACGTCGGCCTCTCGACGGCGGTGCGTCGGTACCTCGACGCCCTCGCGGGCGCGGCGTGATGGGCGTCGAGAACGGGAGCGTCGCCCGTAAGCCGGCGCGCCGGCCGATGCACATCGGCGGCGGTACCGCGGCACGCCCGCGGGCGCGGCGTGATGGACGTCGGGAGCGGGAGCGTCGCCCCGTGAGCCGGAACGTCGGCCGATGCGCATCGTGAGCTGGAACGTCAACGGGTTGCGCGCCTGCGCGCGGAAGGGGTTCCTCGACTTCCTGGAGGCGTCGCGCGCCGACGTCGTCGGCATCCAGGAGGTGCGCGCGTTCGAGCACCAGCTCGACGCCGGCGTGCGCGCGCCGAAGGGCTGGCACGCGGCGTTCGCGCCGGCCGAGCGGGCCGGCTACAGCGGCGTCGCCATCTACTCGCGGAAGCGGCCGGCGCGCGTCGAGACGGCGCTCGGCGAGCCGCGCTTCGACGCCGAGGGCCGGCTCGTCATCGCGCGGTTCGGCCGGCTCGCGGTGGCGTCGGCGTACTTCCCCAAGGGCAGCGGCCGCGACCGCGACAACCGCCGGGTGCCCTACAAGCTCGACTTCTACGCGGCGCTCTTCGATCGCCTCCAGGCCCTGCGGCGCGAGGGTCCGGTCGTCGCGGTGGGCGACTACAACACCGCGCACGAGCCCATCGACCTCGCGCGGCCGGCCTCGAACACGCGGACCAGCGGCTTCCTGCCCGAGGAGCGGGCCGAGCTGACGCGCTGGCTCGACGCGGGATGGGTCGACACGTTCCGCGCCCGCCACCCCGGCGCGCCGGGACACTACACGTGGTGGCGCCAGTGGGGCGGGGCGCGCGAGCGGAACGTGGGCTGGCGCATCGACTACGTGCTCGCCTCGCCCGACGCCGCCGCCCGCGTCACCGACGCGTTCATCTGGCCGGAGGTGACCGGCTCCGACCACTGCCCCGTCGGCGTGGACTTGGGGCGGCGACCGCGGCAGCGGCGCTGAGGTCGGCCGGCGGCATACATCCTGCGCCGATCCCCCGGCCGAGCTCGCCGGCGGGCCACCTTACCGTTCCAGACTGCGTTCAGCCGCCCAAGGCCTTTCCGCTGCGGAGGGGCCGAGCGCGGACGACGTTTCGACCCCGTTATGTTCGGTCCGCGGCAGGTGGCGGTCTCGGAGGCCCAGCGCCCCGGACGCCCTCCGTCCGCGGTCGCCTGGAACCGCCGGTAGGGCGTGCGTCACGCCTCGGGGCCGCCGCCCTCCGGTTCCGGGGTGGCGGCGCGCGGTCGCCGTCGGCGGCGGCGTCTGCGGCGGCGGCGGCGCGGACGGTCGGCGTCGGGGGACGTCTCCGCCGTCCCGGTCTCGTTGCGCCAGCGTTCGACGAGCTCCGGCGTGCCCCCGTGTATCGTCATCCACGTCAGGGCGGGCTCGAACGCCGACCGGTGCATGAGCGCCCGGCGGGCCCGCGGCGACAGCCGCTCGTCGGCGAGGCGGCGCTGCAGGTCGAGTATCTGGCGGAGCTGCTCGAGGTCGCGCCGGGCGATGGGCAGCGCGCCGAGGGCGACCTCGGGGGGCCGCCGCTCGCGGCCGTCGCGGGCCCCGCGGCGGCGCGGCGGCTCGACGGCGGCGAAGGGGGCCACGAGGCTCCCCAGCAGCAGCGCGTTGCGCAGGGCGGGCGGGGCGTCGTCGTACCCGCGCCGGTAGCGGTCGAGGGCGGCCAGCGAGCGCCACAGGGCGTCGGAGCGGGCCTTGTGCAGCTCGGGGGCGATGTGCTTCAGCAGCCCGGCCGAGCCGAGGTCGCGGACGATGCGTTCGGCCGCGCCGCTGCGCGCGACCTTGTAGAGCTCTTCCAGCAGCCGGGCCGGCGAGGCGTGGACGATCTCGCCGCGGTGGCGCCGGATGGCCGCGGCGACCGCGGGATCGAGCGACAGGTCGAGCCGGGCGGCGAGGACCACCGCGCGCATCATGCGCACGGGGTCTTCGACGAACCGTTCGTTGGGGTCGCCGATGCTGCGGAGGGTCCGGCTGCGGATGTCGCGCATGCCGTCGACGTAGTCGAGAATCGAGCGGCTCGCCGCGTCGTAGAAGAGCCCGTTGACGGTGAAGTCGCGGCGGAACGCGTCCTCCTCGGCGGTGCCGAAGGTGTTGTCGCCGCGGATGAGCCGCCGCGGGCGGACGCCCCGCGCCTCGGCCTCGCGGCGGGCGCGCTCCCGCGCCTCCTCCCGCGCCTTCCGCTCGGTGTCGGTCTCCGGCGGCAACTGCTTGCGGAAGGTCGCGACCTCGATGGTCTTGTCGCCGAACCGGACGTGGGCGAGTCGGAACCGCCGGCCGATGATCCAGCAGTTGCGGAAGAGGGCCTTGATCTGCTGCGGATGCGCCGACGTGCCGATGTCGAAGTCCTTGGGCCGGCGCTCCAGCAGCAGGTCGCGGACGCCGCCCCCCACGAGGTAGGTCTCGTGGTCGTGCTGCTGGAGCCGGGTGATGACCTTGAGGGCGTCGTCGTCGATCTCGCGGCGCGAGACGATGTGTTCCGACCGCGGGATGCTCGTCGGCGCCGCCATCGGGACGCCATTATAGCGCCGTCCGGCCGACCGCGGCGGAACCCCGGTTGCACCGGCCCCCCGGGCTGCGCGCTCCCCGGGGGATTGCCGGATCGAATGCCGGGCGCTTTCGCCATGGTCTCCCGCCGGCCGGCGCGGGAGTTTCGCGCCAGCGAACCCCCGACGCGGCCCGCGGGGTCGCGCGCCTACCCCTTCGCGGCCATCCAGTCGTCGCCGACGCCCACGTCGACGGTCAGGGGCACGCGGAGGTCGGCGGCGCCCGACATGGTGTCGCGCACGAGGGCCGCCGCCGCGTCCGCCTCGTCGCGCGGCGCCTCCAGCAGCAGCTCGTCGTGCACGGTGAGGATCATCGAGACGGCGGGGGGCAGCTCGCCCGACAGGGTGATCATGGCGCGCTTGAGGATGTCGGCGGCGGTGCCCTGGATGGGCATGTTCACGGTGGCCCGCTCCGCCGCCGCCCGGACCTGGGCGTTGCGGCTGCGCAGCTCCGGCACCAGCCGGCGGCGGCCGTAGAGGGTGCGGACCTCGCCGCTCTCCCGCGCCTCCTCGATCACGCCGTCGAGGTACCCCTTGACGGCGGGATAGCCGGCGAAATAGGCGTCGATGAACGCCTGGGCGAGGCTGGGGGTGACCCCGATGTCGCGGGCGAGGGTGAACGCCGTCTTCCCGTAGAGCAGCGCGTAGTTGATGATCTTGGCGCGGCGCCGCAGCTCGTGGGCGTCGAGCCCGCTGTCGGCCCCGAAGACCTCGCGGGCGGTGCGGTCGTGGATGTCGTCGCCGCGCACGAACGCCTCGACGAGGGCCGCGTCCTCCGAGAGGTGGGCGAGCACCCGAAGCTCGATCTGCGAGTAGTCGGCCGAGACGAGCGCGCAGCCGTCGCGGGCCACGAACGCCCGCCGGATCTCGCGGCCGAGCGGGGTGCGGATGGGGATGTTCTGCAGGTTCGGGTCGCTGCTGCTGAGCCGGCCGGTCGCCGCCACCGCCTGGTTGAACGAGGTGTGCACGCGGCCCGTGTCCCGGCGCACCAGTTGAGGGAGGGCCTCGACGTAGGTGCCCTTCAGCTTCTGGATCGTCCGCCAGTCGAGCACGAGCCGCGGCAGCTCGTGCTGCAGCGCGAGCTCTTCCAGCACCTCGACCGAGGTCGAGGCGGCCCGCGTCTTGCCGGTCTTCTTGCGGGTCGGCAGGGCCAGCTTCTCGAACAGGATCACCGAGAGCTGCTTCGGCGAGTTGACGTTGAACGCCTCGCCGGCGAGGTCGAAGATGCGCGCCTGCAGCTCGTCGAGCCGCGCCTGCATCTCCCGCGACTGCTCGGCGAGGGCCGCCGTCGCCACCCGCACCCCGGCCCGCTCGATGCCGTCGAGCACCGGGATCAACGGGTGCTCGAGCTCGCGGTACAGCGTCAGCAGCCCCTCGCGCTCCAGCGCCTCGGTCAGGGGGCCGGCCGCCTGCAGGGGCAGGTCGGCGCGCTCGCAGGCGTAGGCGAGGACCGTCTCGGGGGGGATGCGGTCGAAGTCGGGGGCCTTCGCGCCCTTGCCCCGCACCGCCTCGGCCGTCACCACCTGGTAGCCGGCGTGCTCCAGGGCCAGCGTCTCCACGGTGGGGGCGGCGCGGGACGAGTCGAGCAGGTAGCTCGCGAGCATCGTGTCGAGCTCGAGGCCCCGCAGCCGGACCCCGTGCCCGGCGAGCCACCGCATCGACCGCTTCAGATCGTGCCCCACGACGCGGACGTCCGGGTCCTCGAGGATCGGCCGGAGGACCGCGAACGCGGCGTCCGCGTCGAGGCTGCCCGACAGGTCGAGCCCGCGGCCGGCGAACGGGACGTACCGCGCGGTCCGCGGACCGGTCGAGAACGCGAGCCCGACGACGCCGTCGCGCGAGGGCGGCCCCGCCACCGTCAGGACGTGCAGCCCGCACCGGCCGGCGCCCCGGAGGGCCTCCGCGAGCGCCTGGAGCCCGTCGCCGGCGGTCACCGTCCGGTAGTCGGTCTCGACCGTCCGCGCCGTCGGCGCATACTCGTTCAGGAGCGACTTGAACCCCAGGGCCGAGAACAGGGCGAAGCACCGCTCCCGGTCCGCGCCCGCGTAGCGGTAGCCGGCGGGGTCCTCATCCAGCGGCACGTCGGTGCGGATGCGGACGAGGTCGCGGCTGCGGCGCGCGTCGTCGGCGTGCTCGGTCAGGGCCGTCCGCAGCCTCTTCTTGGGCAGATCGGGGGCCTCGGCCAGCAGCCGGTCGAGGGTGCCGAACTCGGTGACGAGGGCCCGCGCGCTCTTCTCGCCGACGCCGGGGACGCCCTTGACGTTGTCGCTGGCGTCGCCCATCAGGGCGAGGACGTCGACGACCTGGTCGGGCCGCACCCCGAACTTCTCCCGCACCCCGTCCACGTCGAACCACGCGCCGTCGTCCCGCGGATTGAACACGCGGACCCGGTCGTCGACAAGCTGGAAGAAGTCCTTGTCGCCGGTGACGATGGCGACGTCGAGCCCCGCCCCGACCGCGCGGACGGCGAGGGAGCCGATGACGTCGTCGGCCTCGAAGCCCTGGCGGGTGACGATGGGGACGCCGAGGGCGGCGCACGCGTCGTGCACCCAGGGGACCTGCTCGACGAGGTCGTCGGGCATCGGCCGCCGGTTGGCCTTGTAGTCGGCCGCGAGCTCGTGGCGGAACGTCGGCCCCTTGAGGTCGAAGGCGGCGGCGATGAGTTCGGGCGACTGGTCGGCCATCAGCTTGCGCAGCATCGTGATGAAGCCGAACACCGCGTTGGTCGAGCGGCCGTCGGGCCCCGTCAAGCCGCGGATCGCGTGGTACGCGCGGTACATCTGCGAGTTGCCGTCGACGAGGAAGAGGCGGGGCCGGTCGGGCATCGGGGTCAGGCCTCCTCGCGGACGGCGTTGGCGGGCCGGCGCGGGCGGAGCCGGGCGGGCATCGGGGTCAGGGCGCCGCGAGGTACCCGCGCCGGGCCCGCACCCGGAGGCCGGGGTCGGTCACCTCGACCCGGATGCGGTGCCAGCGGCCGTCTCCGGCGTTCCGGGCCGGGTACGCCAGATAGTACTGGCGGCTCAGCTCGCGCGCGATCCCGGCCGTCGCGGGGTCGAGGTCTTCGGCGTCGCGGACGATCTCGGTCCGTCCGCCGGTGTCGTCGGTCAGGTCGCGGAGCGCGCCCACGTTCACCCGTTCCTCCCTCACCCGTTGGAACGGATTGGCCCGCGGAAGCCGGGGACTCCGGCCGCGGCCGGGGATGGGGAAGGGGCCGAGCTCCGGCGGCCGGAGCGGTCCGCCGCCGAGCCAGCGGCGGCGCGGCGACGAGCCGTCGATGCCGATCGCGTACACCAGGGCCTCGGTCTCCTCGATGAGGACGCGGAGGTCGCGGTCGTCGGTCTCGCTGTTGGTGTCGTTGCCGTCCGAGACGACGAGCAGCGCCTTCTTGCGGTGGCGGCCCTCGCCGACGTGGGGCACCGCCTCGGCGACCGCGTCGTAGAGGGCGGTGCCGCCGCGGGGCCGGATGTCGCGGATGGCCCGGCTGACGCGGTCCGGGCTGGTGGTCCAGTCCTGGAGGAGCGCCGGCGCGTAGTCGAACCGGTAGAGGAAGAACTCGTCGTCGGGGCCGAGCAGGTCGTACAGGAACCGGTCGAGGGCGCGCCGGGCCGCCGCCATCTTGCGGCCGTCCATGCTGCCGCTCGTGTCGAGGGCGATGCCCAGGCTGACCGGCACCCGCTCGTTGTCGAACTGGGTGATCTCGACCGGCTCGCCGTCCTCGAAGACGAGGAAGTCGTCCTTCGTCAGCCCGTCGACGAAGCGGCCCCGCCGGTCGGTGACCGTCGCGCTCACGTTGATGAGCTGGACGCCGGCGCGGAAGACGGCGTCGGGGTTGTCCGGCGCGCCGGCCTGCGCGGGGACCTGTCCGGCTTGCGGGTCGGTCTCGGGGTTCGGGGCCGTTTGGCCGCCGGCGCCGGACGTCCACGACGCGAGGGCCAGGGTCAGGAGTACGCGTCGCCATCGCCGCCGCCCCCGGCCGGCGACGCCGGGCGCCGGGGCGGTGTTGGTGGTGGAGGGCATGCCACCAATATATGCGCCTTCGGCGCGTCTGGCCAGTCGGGCGCCCGGCACCTCCCGCCGTACCCCGGCCCGGCGCGGCGCGGCTCACGGCGGCCCCGGTGGCGCACTCCCGGTCAGGGTCGGGCCCCTGCCGCCGCCGCGGCGTCCGTTCCGCGCCGGTCGACGTGCGGCAGCTTCGACCGGTCCTCCATGAAGCTCACGCGGTAGCGGCCGATCAGATCCGCGTCGGGGAGGGCGATCGTGAAGGCGGTCTCCCCCCCCGGGGGGAGCGCGGACACCGGCAGCGGGGTCTGGCCGGTCCCGATGATCGCGCCGGTCCGGTCGAGCGCGGTCGCGGTGACGCTGAGCTTGGTCCGTTCCCGCCCCGCCGGGGGATTCCGCAGGGCTCCCCTGACGGTCAGATAGTCGCCCTGCCGGCGGTGGTCGAGCGACAGCAGCTCGACGGGGACGGCGTCCCCGGCGGGGCGGAGCGGCGTGCGATCGGCGAGGGAGACGCCGGCCACGAGCACGGTGGCGACGGCGACGGCGGCCAGGTGCCGGCCCCACCTCGTCCCCGCCGGCGCCGCCGGCCGCGGGTGCCGCGGCGGCGCCGCCGCGACCCTGCGCCGGGCGCCCCACCGCGCGGCGCCGCCCCACGCGCGCCCCGCGCCGGGCCCGGCCGGGTGCGCCCGTGCAACGCGGTCGGTCCGGCGCGGGCCGCCCGCGAGCTCCGCCAGCAGGGCCGCGACCCGGGCGTCGCCGCGCCGCCGCTCGGCCCGGACGCGCTGCCACGAGACGATGGCCATGGCCCACGCCAGGAGCAGCGAGATGATGGTGACGGCGGCCAGCGTGACGTCCATACGCTCCCGGCTCCCCTGTTCCGTCTGCGTCCAGCCCTGTGTCCGCGTCGAAACCGTCTCGCCTGCGTCCAGGCGGACTCGTCCTCATAACCTTTGTCGGTCGTGTCGACGCGCTGCTGTAGGCGCCGGGAGTCCGCGCCGCAAGGCGCGGGACGGCGCCGCCCCCCGGGGGCGGCGGCTCGCTGGTGGGGGGATTGGTCGGCCACCGCCGAGTCGATCCCGGTCGGGGCGTCGGCGCCGCCGTCAGCCGGCGCCGCCCGCCGCGGCGTCCTGCGGGTCCGGCTTCACGCCCTCGGTGAACTGCAGCCCCCGCCGCTCGGCGAGGGAGCGCACCGGCTTGAAGCCCTCGGCGCGCAGGGCGGCCTCGGCCCCTCCCTGCGAACGGTAGTGCGGATCGAGGGCGCGCCCCGAGAAGAGCGCCCCGAGCCCGCCGCGCGGCGCGGTCTCGACGACGAGGCAGCGGCCGCCCACCCTGAGCACCTGGCGCGCGCCCTGCAGGGTGCCGACGCGCTCGTGGGGACGCATCGCGCCGATCAGGGACGGGATGACCACGAGGTCGAACCACCCCTGGGCGAACGGCGGCGTCCGCAACGGGGCCACCTTCACGTCGACCAGCACCCCCCGCGCCTGGGCGGCGCGCAGGACGGACCCGGCCCGCCCGTCGTCCGGCACCAGGGCCGACGCCTGTCCGCTGATGCCCACCTGGGCCGCGAGCAGGGCGATGAGGCCCGGGTCGCCGCTCCCGATCTGCAGCACCCGCTCGCCCATCCGCAGTCCCGCCATCGACACCCGGAGGTCCGATTCGCCCTTGAGCTTCTTGAAGATCGCCATGGCGGTGATGCGCCGCCGGGCCTCGTGCCCGGCCTCGCCGCTCCCGGTGCGGCGCGGGGTTTTCGTCCAGGGTTGCCGGCCGACAAGCGCGTCCAACCGCGTCCAGAGAGCCGGAAACCGCCATGATATAGTGGCCGGTCGTGAAACGCCCAGTCGAAATCGCGTCCGCCCGCGGCAAGCTCGGGGTTCTTCTCGTCGGCATGGGGGCCGTCAGCACGACGTTCATCGCCGGCGCCCTCCTCATCCGGAAAGGACTGGCGCCCTCCATCGGCTCGCTCGCCGAGCGGGGGACGGTGCGGCTGGGCAAGCGCAACGAGGGGCGTTCGCCCCTCATCAAGGACTTCGTGCCGCTGGCGTCCCTGGACGACCTCGTCTTCGGGGCCTGGGACATCTTCGACGAGAACGGGTTCGAGGCCGCCACCACCGCCGGCGTCATCGAGGCGTCGCTCCTCGAGAAGGTGCGCCCCGAGCTCGAGGCGATCCGGCCGTGGCCCGCGGTGTTCGATCAGCGCTACGTCAAGCGGCTGATGGGCACCAACGTCAAGACCGGCGCGACCAAGCGGGATCTCGCCGAGCAGGTGCGCGCCGACATCCGCGCGTTCAAGGAGGAGCACGGCCTCGATCGCCTCGTCATGATCTGGTGCGGGAGCACGGAGATCTTCATGACGCCGGCCCCCGAGCACGAGTCCGTCGAGACCTTCGAGGCGGCGATGGACGCCAACGGGCAGAGCATCTCGTCGAGCATGATCTACGCCTACGCCGCGTTGAAGGAGGGGATTCCCTACGCCAACGCGGCCCCGAACCTGAGCGCGGACATTCCCGCCCTCGACCGGCTCGCGCTCGACAGCGGATCGCCCGTCGCCGGGAAGGACCTGAAGACGGGCCAGACCCTCATCAAGACGATCGTCGCCCCCGGCCTCAAGGCGCGGCTGATCGGGGTGTCGGGGTGGTACTCGACCAACATCCTCGGGAACCGCGACGGCGAGGTCCTCGACGATCCCGAGTCGTTCAAGACGAAGGAGGAGAGCAAGAAGTCGGTCCTCGACTACATCCTGCAGCCCGAGCTCTATCCCGACCTCTACGACGACCTCTGCCACGTCGTGCGCATCAACTACTACCCGCCGCGGGGGGACAACAAGGAGGGCTGGGACAACATCGACCTCGTGGGCTGGCTCGGCTATCCGATGCAGCTCAAGATCAACTTCCTGTGCCGCGACAGCATCCTCGCCGCCCCCATCGTCCTCGATCTCGTGCTGTTCCTCGACCTCGCGAAGCGCGCGGGCATGAGCGGCGTCCAGGAATGGCTGTCGTTCTACTTCAAGAGCCCCGTGCACGCGCCGGGGCTCTATCCCGAGCACGACCTGTTCATCCAGTTGATGAAGCTGAAGAACACCCTGCGCTACCTGCGCGGCGAGGACCTCATCACCCACCTCGGGCTGGAGTACTACGACTGAAGTCCGCGGTTTCGCGCCGCGAGCGCCCCGGCGGCGCGGGATGCCACGTATGAATCAAAGTCAGCTTCAGCCGGTCGTCTTCGGCGGCCTGTTCATCGGCGTCCTGTCGGCCCTGCCCGTCGTCTCGCTCGGCAACCTGTGCTGCTGCCTTTGGATTGTCGGAGGCGGCATGCTGACCGCGTACCTGCGCCAGCGGGATCGGTCCGAGCCGCTCTCGCTCGGCGAGGGGGCCCTGTGCGGGGCGCTGGCGGGCGTCGCGGGCGCGGTCGTCTACGTGGCCGTGTCCATCCCCATCGGCATCGTGACCGCGCCGTTCCAGCGCCGCATGATGGAGTTCATGATGAACTCGCAGGGCGACGTGCCTCCCGAGGTCCGGGAGATGATCGAGGGCTTCGGCACCGAGGGGGTTATCGCCGGCGCCGCGATCGGCTTCGTCTTCATGGCGATCGCCGGGATGGTCTTCTCCGGCCTCGGCGGCCTGCTTGGCGCGTTGCTCTTCCGGACATCGCCGCCGGCACCCCCGTACGCGCCCCCGGGTCCGCGCCTGCCGGGTCCGCCCCCGGCCACGCCGCCGCGGGTCCCGCCCGTGCCTCCGCCCCCGGCGCCGGAAGCCTAATCGGCCGGTCGGGGCCGGGCGGTCAGATCCCCTCCTCGCGGTACTCGCCGAAGACCGCGCGGAGGGTGTCGGCGACCTCCCCGACCGTGGCCCGCGCCTCGACCGCGGCGACGATGGGGGGCACGAGGTTGCCCCCGCCGCGGGCCGCCGCGTCCACCGCGTCGAGGGCGGCGCGCCACCGCGCGGGGTCGCGCGAGGCCCGCACCTGGGCGACCCGCCCGCGCTGCCCGGTCTCGACGGCGGGGTCGATGCGCAGGATGTCGATGTTCACGCCGTCGTCGTCGTCGAAGCGGTTCACCCCGACCACCGTGCGATCCCCGCCGTCGACCGCCTGCTGGTCCTGGTACGCCGACTCCTGAATCTGCCGCTGGATGTCGCCGCGCTCGATCGCGCGCAGCGTCCCCCCCTCGGCGTCGATGCGGTCGAGGACGGCGCGCGCCTCCTCTTCGATGGCGTCGGTGAGGGACTCGACGACGTGGGAGCCCGCCACCGGGTCGACGGTGTTGACGACGCCGGTCTCGGCCGCGATGACCTGCTGCGTCCGCAGGGCGATGTGGGCCGAGGTGCGGGTGGGCAGGGCGAGGGCCTCGTCGCGGCCGTTGCAGTGCAGCGACTGGGTGCCCCCGAGCACCGCGGCCATCGCCTGCAGGGCGACGCGCACGATGTTGTTGTCGGGCTGCTGCGCGGTCAGGGTGCTCCCCGCGGTCTGGGTGTGGAAGCGCATCTGCTGGGCCCGGGGCTCGCGGGCCCCGAACCGGTCGCGCATGATGCGCGCCCACAGGCGCCGCGCCGCCCTGAACTTGGCGATCTCCTCGAGGAAGTCGTTGTGGGCGGCGAAGAAGAACGACAGCCGGCGGCCGAACGCGTCGACGTCGAGGCCGGCGGCGATGGCCGCCTCCACGTAGGCGACGGCGTGCGCGCAGGTGAAGGCGACCTCCTGGACCGCCGTCGCCCCCGCCTCGCGGATGTGGTAGCCGCTGATCGAGATGGGGTGCCAGTTGGGCAGCTCCCGGCCGCAGTACTCGACGACGTCGGTCACGATGCGCAGCGACGCCCGCGGCGGGAAGATGTAGGTGCCCCGCGCGACGTACTCCTTGAGGATGTCGTTCTGCACGGTGCCCGCGACGGCCTTCGGCTCGACCCCCTGCCGCCGCGCGGTGGCGACGTAGAGGGCGAGCAGGATGATGGCGGTCGCGTTGATCGTCATCGACGTCGAGACCCGGTCGAGGGGGATGCCGTCGAAGAGGACGCTCATGTCCTCGATCGAGTCGATGGCCACCCCGACCCGGCCGACCTCGCCCCGGGCGAGGGGGTGGTCCGAGTCGTAGCCGATCTGCGTCGGCAGGTCGAACGCCACGCTCAGCCCGCTGCCGCCCTGCTCGAGCAGGTAGCGGTAGCGTCGGTTCGACTCGGCCGCGGTGCCGAACCCGGCGTACTGGCGCATCGACCACAGCCTGCCGCGGTACATCGTGGGATGGATGCCGCGGGTGAACGGAAACGCGCCGGGCGCGCCCAGGGCGTCGTCGGCGGCGCGGTCCGGCGGGTCGGCGGGGGCGGCCGTCTCGGGTGGCATGGTGCGATTCTACGCAATCCAGCCGCGCAGGTCGCGGCCGGTCATCTCGGGCGGCGGCGCGATGCCCAGGATGCCCAGCATGGTCGGGGCGACGTCGCGCAGCGCGCCGTCCCGCAGGGGCATCCCCGCGTCGATGTCCGGGCCGGCGAGCACGACGGGGACGGGGTTGGTGGTATGGGCGGTGTGGGGCCCGTTGCGCTCGGCGTCCCACATCCGCTCGGCGTTGCCGTGGTCGGCGGTGACGATGACGGTCGCCTCCGCCCTCCCGGCGGCGGCGAATATCCGCGCCAGGCAGCCGTCCAGAGTCTCGACGGCGGCCACCGTCGCGTCGAGCCGGCCGGTGTGGCCGACCATGTCGGCGTTGGCGAAGTTGCAGATGACGACGTCGTGCCGCCGGCCGGCGAGGTCCGCCACGAGGTGGTCGGTGACGGCGTCCGCGCTCATCGACGGCTGAAGGTCGTAGGTCGGGACGCCCGGGGACGGCACGAGGATGCGGTCCTCGCCGGGGAGCGGCTTCTCCTCGCCGCAGTTGAAGAAGTACGTCACGTGGGCGTACTTCTCCGTCTCGGCGAGCCGCAGGCTGGTGCGGCCGTGCGCCGCGAGCACGTCGGCGAGGCTGCCCGAGAAGGTCTGGGGCGGAAAGACCACGGGCAGCCCGAACGCGGCGTCGTACTCCGTCAGCGTCAGCACGCGCAGGGCGGGGGGCGACCGCCGCTCGAAGCCGGCGAAATCGGCGAAGGCGAGGGCCCGGGTGAGCTGCCGGGCGCGGTCGGCCCGGAAGTTGAAGAAGACCACCGCGTCGCCGTCGCGCATCAGCCCCGCCGGCCGGTCGTCGGCGGCGGTGATGACGCACGGCTCGACGAACTCGTCGCCGACCCCGCGGGCGTAGGCCCGTTCGACGGCGGCCGCGGGGTCGGTCGCGCGGTCGCCGAGCCCGCGGGTCATCGCCTCGTAGGCGCGCCGCGTGCGCTCCCACCGGTGGTCGCGGTCCATGGCGTAGTAGCGGCCGCTCACCGTCGCGACCCGCCCGACGCCGGCGTCGGCGAAGCAGCGGTCGAGCGCCGCCAGATACCCGGCCCCGCCGTTCGGCGCGGTGTCCCGGCCGTCGGTGATCGCATGCACCAGCACGCGGTCCACGCCCCGCCGCGCGGCCAGCCTCACCAGGGCGTGGAGGTGCCGCTGATGCGAGTGCACGCCCCCGTCCGACACGAGGCCGACGAGGTGCAGCGCGCGGCCGCCCCGGGCGCAGGCGTCGAGCAGGGCGCCCAGGGGGGCGTTGGCGGCCAGCCCGTCGGCCGCGATCGCCCGGTCGATGCGGGTCAGGTCCTGGAACACGATGCGTCCCGCGCCGAGGTTCATGTGCCCGACCTCGGAGTTGCCCATCTGGCCCGGCGGCAGCCCCACCGCCTCGCCGCAGGTGGTCAGCCTGGCGGACGGATAGCGGTCGCGCAGTGCCTGGTAGACCGGCGTCCGCGCCCGGCGGATGGCGTTGCCGTCGGGGTCGGAGCTCTCGCCCCAGCCGTCGAGAACGACGAGCACGAGGGGGGGGCGGCGCGGCGGGGGCATGGGCGTGCGTCTTCGCGGCGATCCGAACCGCGCATGCTATCACGGCCGATCCGCCGCCGCGTCCGCCGGCCGCGCTGGAACGGGTGCACGACAGATTAGTGAGATGTCCCCCCCGGCACTGGTCAGGCCGGCGGTTTCGGTGTCGTTCTCGGCGGCATCATTACTTTCGTATCGTGCAAGCCGCTGGAACTCTGCACTTGTGCCGGCCCGCCCGGCTGTGATTGACTATCCGATCAGGCTCGAACGCGCCGGCCGTCCCGATGCCGCCCCGCCGGGCGGGGTCGGCGCCCCGCCGGCGGCGTTTCGGGAGCCGGGAGAACACCGGGTGACGCAAGTGACGATCCGCTGGATGTCGGCGGCGTGGCTGGCCGCCGCGGCCTTGGCGGCGGGCGCGGCCGGCCCCGCCGAGGGGGCCCAGCCGCCCGACGCGGAGGCGCAGGAACGCGAGATCGTGTCCCTGGCCAACGTGGTGGGGGCGGCCCTGCGGGGCGAGATCGTCCCCACGGAGGAGCCCTTCGTCTGGGCGAACGACTTCCTGAAGAGCAGCGAGGGGACCACCTTCATTCCGTTCACGCTGTCGATCGACGAGTCGAAGCTGACGACCCCGGCCGTCGCGATGTACCTGTTCGTGGCGCCGCGGGGGGGGGGCGGCGGTTCTGCGGCGGCGGTGACGCCGGCGGCGTTCGAGGACGGGTACCACGTCCTGCTCGGCGCGGCCGGCGAGGACGGCTTCTATCGGATCAGCCGCGGCTTCTGGGTACCGGCGGGCGAGTACGACGTCTACGTGGCGCTGAGCGAGAGCGAGGTCGAAGCCGGCGCGGACCCCGCGACGATGATGCTCCGCCGGGCCCTCTCGGTCCCCGACCTGTGGACCGGCGGGTTCGCGACAAGCAGCGTCATCGTCGCCGAGAGCATCGAGTCCTTGAACGCGCCCCCGCCCCCCGAACAGTTGCCGGCCAACCCCTACACCCTCGGCACGATGCGCATCGCGCCGAAACCGACCCGCGAGTACGTCACCAGCGACGAGCTCTCCATGCTGTTCCTGGTGTACAACGCGGGGTTGACGGCGTCCGGAATGCCCGACGTCAGCGTGCAGTACGAGTTCCACGTCCGCGGTGACGCCGGCGAGGAGTTCTTCAACGAGACGAACCCGCAGGCGTTCAACGAACGGACGCTGCCGCAGGGGTTCGACGTCGACGCCGGCCACCAGTTGGTGGCGGGACAGGCGGTGCCGTTGAGCTCGTTCCCCCCGGCCGAGTACCGCCTCGAGATCACGGTCACCGACAACACCAGCGGCGAGTCGCTGACCCACAGCGTGGGCTTCTCCGTCGCCGAGCCGGCCGAGTCCTGACTCGGGCCGCGAGAGAGGGCGTCATGGACACGTTCCGAGGGTTGGCGGTCGTCGCCGCGGGGTTGTTCGCGTTCGGGACCGCGCCGGACGCGGCGGGTCAGGCCCCCGAGCCGGCGGCCCGCGCCGCCGCGCGCGCGCCGGGCGGGCCGGGACTCGGGCGCATCGCGGGCACGGTCACCGACGTGCACGGACACCCCCTCGACGGCGCCATGGTGTCCGCGTTCGGCCCGGTGGGCGCCGAGCTCGTGGTGTCGGACGGAGACGGGCGCTTCGTGTTGCCGTCGCTGCCCCCGGGCCGGTACCTGGTGCAGGCCCACATCGCCGGGTTCGCCATGTCTCGGCGCGAGTTCGTGCTCGTGACGGCGGGCCGGCCGGTGGTCCACGCGATAGCGATGAGCCATGTCTCTCCGCCGTCCGCGCCGGTGCTGCCGGCCCTGGCCGGTCTCGGCTTCGCGCGCCCCCGGACCGAGGCGCAGCCGCCCGACGCCGACCGCGACGCGCCGGCCGCGGGCGGGCCGGACGCGACGCACGATCACACCCGGAAGGCCTGGCGTCTGCGCCGGGCCCGGCGCAGCGTCCTGAAACAGGCGGAACGCGGAGTCGGCGTCGACGCCCCCGACGCGGCGCCGGCCCGCGACGGCGCGACGGCGTGGTCCCACCCGGCGCGGAGCCTGGCGTCGTTCGCGTCGGGCCTGCGGGCCCTGCCCCTCAGCGGCGAGGTCAACCTGCTGACGCGGGGGACCCTCGAGCCCGCGAGCGCCCTCGGGTCCACGCGCCCCGGCGGGGTCGCCAACCTGTCGGTGGGCGCGCCGGCGTGGCGGGGCGACTGGACCGCCCACGGGGCGATGAACGCCGGCGACGTCTCGTCGTGGTTCGCGTCGGGAGCGTACCTCGCCGAGGCCGGCAGCACGCACGCGTTCGGCGTCGAGGCGGCCTACGGGCGCCAGCGCTACGACGGCGCGAACCCCCTCGCCCTCAGCCTCGCGCCCGAGACGCGGGTCGCCGCGAGCGTCGGCGCCTTCGATCGATGGACGGTCTCGCCGCGGTTGTCGCTGGAGTACGGCGGCCGGTACTCGCGGTACGACTACATCGACGGGGGGCTGTTCAGCCCGCGGGCGGCGGTGACGGTGACCGCGGCCCCGGGACTGCGTTTCCGGCTGTCCGCCGCGCAGGACATGATCGCGCCGGGGGCCGAGACGTTCCTGCCCGCGGCGGGGCCGGGACTGTGGCTCCCGCAGGAGCGCGCCTTCGCCGCCATGTCCCGCAACGGCCGGCTGCATCCCGAGCGGACGCGGCACTTCGACGTGGGGGTGGAGCGCGACCTGGCCGGAAGCTTCGTCGTGGGCGTGCGGCGTTTCCATCAGGACGTCGCCAACCAACTGGTCACGCTGTTCGGGGCCGGCGGGCTCGATGCCGTGCCCGCCGGCTTCTACCACGTGGCCCGGGCCGGCTCCGTCGAGAGCAGCGGCTGGATCGTGTCGGTGCGCCGCGAGCTGGGGCGCCGCGTCAGGGGCTCGGTCGACTTCTCCGTCGTAGACGCGCGGTGGGGCCAGGGCGGCGTCGGAGCCGTGGCGGCGGTCGAGGCCCCCGGGGTCCTCCGCCCCGCGGTCGAGCAGTTCCACGACATCAGCGCGACCATCGAGACCGAGGTTCCGGAGACCTCGACCCGGGTCTCCGTCCGCTGCCGGGTCAGCGGGGCGTTCGAGGGCGTCGATCCCCGGAATCCGGGCGGGCTGGATGCCCGCTTCGACCTTCTGATCCACCAGGCGCTCCCGTTCACACCGGTCGGCGGCGGCCGTTGGGAGGCCCTGCTGGCGGTCCGCAGCCTCTTCTTCGATCCCCGCGAGACCGCGTCCCTCTTCAGCGAGCTGCTGGTGATCCGGCCGCCCCGGCAGGTCGTCGGCGGCGTCGTGGTGCATTTCTGACCGCCCGTTCCCACGGCGCCCGAGGCGGGCTCGGGCGGTGCTCCCGCGCCGGCCCCGCATTCTCTCCCGCGCTCGGCGTGTTCAAAAAATTGGATCGGGTCGACCGATACTTTGGATGAACATGACCGCGCCGGGCTGAGACGGCGCACTCCGGCTCCGAACAGCCCGCGGGCCGGCGCCCGCGGCGGCCGTCTCTGTTGGAATAGCGTTTGCATGTGAAATGAGCGGTTTCGTATGTCTGACCGCCTCCCCGGATCGGTCGAATGAGCCTCCCACCGTCTCCGCACGCCCCGCGCGCCCGCCGGCGCGGCCGGTGGCGTGCGTGGGCCGCCCCCGTCCTGGCCGTCGCCCTCGTCGCCGCGCTCCTCTGTCTCGCCGCCGCCAACATCGTCGTCCGGGCCGATTGGCGCGAACTGGTGGACGGCGTGCTGTGGGTCGATCGGCCGGCCGGCGTCACCGCGGTCGAGGTGGCCCCGGACGAGGCCGGGGACCGGGCCGGGATCGAGGCGGGGGACGTGCTGCTGGCCCTCGAAGGCGTCCCCGTCCAGTCGACCCGCGACGTGGTGGACCAGCTCCATGCCCGCCAGCGCGACGGCCGCCTCGCCTACACCCTGCTGCGGCTCGATCAGTCGCGGCTGATCGAGGTCACCCTGCAGCCGGCGCCGCCGGCCCGGACCCAGATCTACTTCGTGCTGGCGGCCATCGGCGTGTTCACCCTGCTCGTGGGCGCCTCGGTGCGGCTGCGGCGGCCGGACACCCAGGCCACGCTGCACTTCTTCTGGCTCAGCGTCGCGTTCTTCGGCATGTTCGCGTTCTCGTTCACGGGCCGCCTCGACCGGCTGGACTGGGTGTTCTACTGGGCGGACGCCATCGCCACCCTCGCCCTCGCCCCGCTGTTCGTCCACTTCGCCCTCGTGTTCCCCGAGCGGGCGCCCGGCGCGGTCAGGAAACGCCTGGGGCGTCTCGTGCTGCCGATCGTCTGCGCCCCCGCCGTCGCCCTCGGACTCCTCCAGGCGGCGGCGCTGGCCGGCGACGCCGGCTCGGCCCTGTTCACCGCCGCCATCGAGCGGGTGTGGAAGCTGGAGATCGCGTATCTCGCGGTCTGCGTCGTCGGCGGACTGGCCCTCATGATCCTCACCTTGCGGCGGGTGCCGTCGGTGACCTCGAAGCGCCAGTTGCGCTGGATC
This sequence comes from Vicinamibacterales bacterium, assembly GCA_963666855.2. Taxonomy (GTDB): domain Bacteria; phylum Acidobacteriota; class Vicinamibacteria; order Vicinamibacterales; family UBA8438; genus JAJEEA01. The sequence goes on along the minus strand of CAXXTG010000177.1, from coordinate 21,557 downwards.
GTGTGGGGCGCCGTCCTCGGCGGGCTGCCCTTCGTCGTCGGCTACGCCGTGCCGTGGTCGCTCGGGTTCGACCCCGCCCCCCTCGACGTGACCGCGATTCCGCTGAGCCTGATTCCCCTCGCGTTCGCGTCGGCGATCGTCCAGTACCGGCTGCGCGACGTGGAGGTCATCGTCAAGCGCGGGCTGGTCTACACCGCCGCCGCATCCGCGATGGTGGTCATCTACCTCGTCCTCGAGCGGCTGGCGCGGGCGGTCTTCCTCGACGGCTCGGACGGGCGCAACTCGATCGTCGCCCTGCTCGCGACGGCGGTGGTGGTGCTGCTCGCCCGTCCCGTGAAGGACGCCATCGAGTCGATGCTCGACCGCGCGCACTACCGCGACCGCTACGACTACCGGCGGGCCCTCGTCGGCTTCGCGCGCGAACTGAACAGCGACCTCGATCTGGACCGTCTCGCCGAGCGCCTCGTGACCCGGGTGACGGAGACCCTCGTCGTCGACCACACCGTCCTGATGGTGGCGCCGGCGGCGTCGGAGGCCGGCGGCCCGTTCCGGCCCTTCCGCGCGACCGGGCCGAGGCCGGCCGGCGGGCGGCCGGAGCTGGACCCCGCCTCCGGCGTCGGCGGCCACGTGGCGGGCGGGGGGACGATCCTGCTCGACGATCCGGGGTCGGCCCTCCGGTATCCCCAGGCGGAGGTCGCGTTCTGGCGCGACCAGGGGATCCACTACTTCGTGCCCTGCGTCTCCGAGGAGGGCGCCATCGCGGTGCTGGCGCTCGGGGCGAAGACGAGCGGCGAGCCGCTGAGCAGCGAAGATCTCGCCCTGCTCGCGGCGGTGGCGGCGCAGGTCGCGACCGCGATCGAGAACGGCCGGCTCTATACGCAGTTGCAGGTCAAGGCGGCCGAGCTCGACCGCATCCGCGAGTTCAACGAGAACATCGTCGAATCGCTGAACGACGGGCTGGTCGTGCTGGACCTCGATGACCGGGTCGTCCGGTGGAACGCGGCTCTCGCCCGCCTCTACGGCGTGGCGCGCGGCGCCGCGGTGGGGCGGCCGCTGACGGCACTGTTCGACACGCCGTTCACGGACCGTCTCGCGCGCGAGCGGCGCGGGCGCGCGGCCGGTTCCACCCTCTACCGGACGCCCCTGACCTCGCGCCACGCCGGCGGGCCGCGCGAGCTGCTGGTCAACGCGGCGCAGGCGCCGCTGCTGACCCCCGGGGGGGACACCGCGGGTACGATGATCCTTCTGGAGGACATCACCGAGCGGGTCCGGCTCGAGGAGCAGTTGCAGCTCTCCGAGCGCATGGCCTCGGTCGGTCTCCTCGCCGCGGGGGTCGCCCACGAGGTCAACACCCCGCTGACCGGCATCTCGAGCTTCACGCAGCTTCTGATCGAGGGCGCGGCGTCCGACGATCCGCGCCTGCCGGTGCTGAAGAAGATCGAACGGCAGGTCGACCGCGCCGCCGGCATCGTGAGCGGCCTGCTCAACCTGTCGCGGCCCGGGCAGTCGGACGCGGCGGGTCCGGTGGACGTCAACCGGGTGATGAACGACGTGCTGGTCCTCGTCGAACATCAGCTCCGGACGTCGAACATCCGGATCCGGCGAGAGCTGTCACCCGCGCCGACCCTGGCGCAGGGGGTGGAGGGCAAGCTGCAGCAGGTGTTCCTGAACCTGATCCTCAACGCGCGCGACGCCATGCCCACCGGCGGCTGGCTGTCCGTCAGCTCGCGGAGCGACGGCGGCCGGGCGGTGATCGAGGTCGCGGACACCGGCACGGGCATCGCGAGCGAGGATCTGTCCCGCATCTACGATCCCTTCTTCACGACCAAGGCGGTCGGTCGGGGCACCGGGCTCGGCTTGTCGATCGTCTACAGCGTGGTTCAGGAGCACCGCGGGGCCATCGACTGCCGGACGGGGGCCGGCGGCACCCGCTTCACCGTCAACCTGCCGGCGCCGGCCGACCAGCGGACACGGTCGGCCGGCTGAACCTCCCGCGCCGCGGAAGCGGCGCCGGCCCGCACCGATGATTCGCGACACGTCCGTCCTGGTGGTCGACGACGAGGAGGTCATGCGGGAGGTCCTGCAGACCCTGCTCGTCCGGGAGGGCTGCGAGGTCTCGACCGCGGTCAACGGCGACGAGGGGCTCGCGCTGGCCCGCGGGCGGCGGTTCGACGTCGCCGTCGTCGACGTGATGATGCCGGGCATCGACGGCATCGAGACGCTCGACCGGCTGCGCCGGCTCGACGAGGACCTTCCGGTCATCCTCATCACCGCCTACGCGTCGCTCGAGAACGCGATCTCGGCCATGAAGCGCGGGGCGTTCGACTACATCACCAAGCCGTTCAAGAACGAGGAAGTGCTGGTCGTGGTGCGCAACGCGGCCGAGAAGCGGCGGCTCGTGACCGAGAACCGCACCCTCCGCGCGAACCTGCGCACCCAGAACGACGGGCTCCGGAACATCATCGGGCGCAGCCCGCGCATGCGCCAGGTGTTCGAGCTGATCACCCAGGCCGCGATGAGCCGCACGACGATTCTCGTCGAGGGCGAGAGCGGCACCGGAAAGGAGCTGGCGGCGCGCGCCCTGCACGCCGGCTCGCCCCGCGCCGACCAGCCCTTCGTCACCGTGAACTCCGGCAGCCTGCCGCCGGACCTGCTCGAATCGAACCTGTTCGGGCACCTCAAGGGGGCGTTCACCGGCGCCGTGGCCGCCAAGAAGGGGCTCTTCGAGCTGGCCGACAAGGGCACGATCTTCTTCGACGAGATCGGCAGCGTGCCCGTCGAGACCCAGGCCAAGCTGCTGCGGGTGATGCAGGAGCGGGAGTTCATGCGGCTCGGCGGCGTCGAGACCAAGAGGGTCGACACGCGCATCCTCGCCGCCACCAACATCGACCTCCGGCGGCTCGTGGCGGAGGGGAAGTTCCGCGAGGACCTCTACTACCGGCTCCACGTCATCAAGGTCGAGCTGCCCCCGCTCCGCGAGCGGCGCGAGGACATCCCCCTGCTCGCCCAGCACTTCCTCGAGAAGTACGGGGCCGAGAACGACAAGCGCCTCGAGCTCACGGCCGAGGCCCTCGACCTGCTGGAGGCCTACGACTGGCCGGGCAACGTGCGCGAGCTCGAGAACGTCATCGAGCGCGCGGTGGTGCTGGCGACCGGCCCGCGGATCGGTCCCGCCCTGATTCCGGACGCGGTGCGTTCCCCGCGTCCGTTCCACATGCCGCAGTTCGCCATGCCGGGGGAGGGGCTCCCGTTCAGGGAGGTGGTGGCCGCGTTCGAGACCCAGTTGATCGAGCGCACCCTCGCGGCGGCCGGCGGGGTGCAGAAGCGCGCGGCCGAGATGCTGCAGATCAAGCCGACGACGCTCAACGAGATGATCAAGCGCTACGGCATCCTCCCCCGCCGGAGACGGGGCGGAAGGGCGGGCGGCGCGGGCGGCCCCGTCGCCGGGAATCGGCCGGCCGGGGAGCGGCGGAAGGCGGAGACGGACGTCGGCGGAGCCTGACGACGCCGCGCGTCTGCGACGCGGCAACCCCGGACAGGCCGGGCGCCGCGGTTGGGCGGGCGCCGAACGGGTGGCGGGTCATCGACGCGGTCCGCGCGGCGGGCGCCGGTAGGTCAGCCGGTCCTCGCGCCGCGGCGGCGCCCGCCGCGCGGCGGGGCGCCCCGGGGGCGTGAGGACGCCAGGCCCGCGATCAACCGGTCGTACTTGCCGAGCACCACGTCCCACCGGTAGTTGGCGCGGACGTAGGCGCGGCCCCGGCGTCCCATGGCGGCGCGCAGGTCGTCGTCGCGGACGAGGAGCCGGAGGCACGCCTGGAACTCGTCCCGGCCGCCGTAGTACAGGCCGGCGTTGCTCCGCTGGCAGTGGTCCACGAGCACGTCGCTGCGGGCGTTGGCGAGCACCGGGGTCCCGACCGCGAACGATTCGAGGGCGAGCAGCGAGAGGCTCTCGGACGGGGCCGGCGCCACGACCACGGTGGCCGCCTCCAGGGCCTCCGACCGCTCGGTCTCGGACAGCAGGCCCGCGAGCCGCAGGTGCGGGGCGTTCGGGATCGGCATCAGCTTGAGCCCCATCAGCACCAGCGACGCGTCGCCGTCGGACTCGGCGTGGCCGGCGAAGTACTCGAGCATCTCCTCGCAGCCCCGGCCGGGCTCGACCCGTCCGCCGAAGAGGACGATCGGGCCGTAGAGGCGGTGCCGCCGCCGAAAGACGGCACCGCGCGCGGACAACGGCGACGCGGACCGGTCCGACGGCGGCTTCTCGTGCAAACGCGACGGCGGCAGGTCGACGCCGCAGCCCACCGTCTCCTCCGCCTTCGCGCCGACGGCGAACCTGCGCTTCAGGAATCCGCGCTCGACCGCGGTGGTGTAGGCGATGCCGGCCGGCCGCGAGAACACCTCGCGATAGAGGTCGAGACGCAGGGCCGGCGCGTCCCGCGCGGCGGGGACCAGGATGCTGCGCGCCGGGTCCACCCGAAGCCCGAGGACCGTCGGCGCGTAGAGGCAGTCGAAGAAGACGAACGCGTCGTAGTCGCGCCGATGCTGCTCCAGATACGCCTGCAGCCCCGGGCACCACGGCCCCTGCTGCTTCAACCATTCCGCCTCGTCGTCGGCCGCGTGGTCGTGGCGCTGGATCCAGTCGGAGTAGGCCGCGAAGGCCTCGGGGTCGCGCGTGCGCTCGTTGGCGAACCGCCGGACGGTGACGCCGCGAATGCGGTCGTCGCCCTCGGGATACCGGTTCTTCCAGGTGCGGTCGTCGCGCGCGCAGGTGGTCAGGACGTCGACTTCGTGCCGCCGCGCGAGCTGCTCGGCGATCAGGCGGCAGAGGTACTCGGACCCGCCGGCGATCTCCGCGCCGTAGCGCTGGACGACGACGGCGAGCCTCATCGATCCCCGCCGCCGCCGGGCGGCGCGGGCCCGTCCCCGTCCGGGGGAGGCGCGTCGGGGGCGGCGGCGGGCGCCGATTCGGCGGGCGCGGCGGAGACGTCCGCGGGGGGCGGGGCGCCGTCGGGCGTCGCGCCGCCCGCCCGGGCGCTTCGCCCGCCGGTCCGCCCGGCGCGGCCCCGCCCGCGGCGTCTCCGGCCGCCGCGCCGTCCGCGGGCGGAGCGCCGCCCTCCGGCGGGGCGGTCTCGCCGGCGGGGCCGGGCGCCGCACCCGCGCCCCCGCCCGGGCGCCGCCGCGACCGCCGCCGCCGGCGGCGGGTCCGGGCCGGCGCGGCCGCCGTCGCGTCGCCCTCCGCGCCCTCCGGCGCCCCGGCCGGCGGGGTGGACCGGGCCTGGCCGACCGACTCGAGGGCGCGGGCCCGCCGCTCGTCGAAGTCGAGCCGCCCCGCGACCGACTCGACCAGCAGCTTGTGGTTCTTCATGTCGACGGCGAGCCGCGTCATCTCCGTCACGAGGTTGCTGGTCACCTCGTAGTTCAGGGCGTCGATCTCCTCGCGGGCCGCGAATTTCCTGCCGGTGCGCTCGAACTCGGCGTTCACCCGATCGAGCAGGTCGAGGAGCCGCGAGTTGATTTCCGCTTGTCTCATCATGGCGAGGATGATCGGGTCGGGGTTGAAGAACAGGCGCAGGATCGGGTTCAGCAGCTTGCGGATCAGGTAGAGCAGTTTCCCCATCGTTCCCCTGGACGAGACGTAGACGGTGTCCTCGTCGAACTCGAACGGCTCGGGCGCCAGGCTCCCGCCCTCCCCGTCCCGGTCGAACCGCGCCGGGGGGGGGAGCCGCCGGTTCCGCTCGACCACGTCCGAGCCGGCCCGCAGGGGCTCGAGGCAGCGGTCGAGCGCGGCCCCGGCCAGCTCGCGGGCGTGCCGTTCGGTGTCGCCGACGGCGCGTCGCCCGCGGATGCCGAGGCGGATCCGCTCCATGATGCGGGTCACGTCGACGGCGTCGGTCCGCGTGTCGAACTCGGCCATGGCGGGTCGCGGGGGCGTCAGGGTGAGCCCGGAGGTCGGCCGGGGCGCGGCGTTCGGCGCCGATCCGGCCACGCCGCCGCCGGGCGGACGTGGGTGGGCGGCCGGCCCGGCGAAGGATGCGCGGGCGTCGGAACGCCCGCGCCGGCGGCGGCCGGGAAGAACGACCGGGTCAGGCGCTGAAGCTCTTCACGGCCTCGTCTTCCGACTCGTATGTCTCGAACACCGTCAGCAGCTTCGTGATCGCGAGCAGGTCGGTGATGCGCTTGGTGAGGTTGACGAGCTTGAGCTTGCCGCCCTGGCGGCTCACCGTCGTGTACGTGCGCACGATTTCCCCGAGGCCGGCGCTGTCGACGTAGGGTACGCCCTCGAGGTTGAGCAGCAGGTTGTGGTGGCCCTGCTGGACCAGGTTGCTGATCCGCTCCTTGAGGAGCTCGTCGCCCTCGCCGATCGTCAGCTTTCCCGTCAGATCCAGAACGACCACGTTCTGGAGGGTTCTTTCCTGGATTTCCATGGATCTCTCCGCGCCTGCGGTCTGCACCGTCCGCCCGGGGTGTCGCAAGCGCCATGCGGGAATCCGCTCCCGCCGGCCACCCGGGGGCTCCGCCGTTCCGCGCGGCCGAAGCTCCCGGCGCGGCCGCAAGGCCGCGCGACCGCGCCAAAGTACTATGGACCCGGGGTGCTGTCAATGCGCCCCCCCGGCCCGCGGCGCCGCCCTACTCGGTCTCGCGGCGCTGCTTCTTCCGGGTCCGCTTGCGCGCCAGCGCCTGCTTCGCCCGGCGCTTGTCTCCCGGCTTCAGATAGAACGAGTGCTTCTTGATGTCCTTGATGATGTCTTCCTGCTGCACCTTGCGCTTGAAGCGCCGCAGCGCGCTCTCGATCGACTCGCTCTCCTGCACCTTGACTTCAGCCAAACCGTCCGTCACCTCCCTTGCGCGGCGGGCATCGCGATTCGGACGGCCCGACGGCATGCCGCTCCGGTCCGCGGCCGCGCGTACACGCCCGCGGGGCCCCGCATCGTGCGGCCGCACGCGCCGCCGTCTCCCGTCCTCGTCGCCGAAACAGGCGCCCCGGCCGTTGCGGAAGCGTGTAGCATGGAGTCCGCGTGAGGGGCGCAGCCCACTCCGTCGAGGGTTCGCGACCTTCGAACGGCGTGAAGCAAACGGGCATTATAGGCGGCCGGTCCGCGGCGTGTCAAAGACGGTGCGGGCGGCGGGGGCGGAGGGCCGTGGGTCGGATGAAGGTGCTGGTCGTCGGCGGCGGCGCCCGCGAGCACGCGTTGACGTGGAAGCTGGGGCGGGAGTCGGCGGTCGGCGAGGTGATCTGCGCGCCGGGCAACGCGGGGACGGGTTCGCCCGCGTCCGCGCGGTCGCTCGACGCCGGGGATCCGGCGGCGCTGCTCGCCTTCGCCGAGGCGGAGGCGGTCGACCTGACCGTCGTCGGACCGGAGCTGCCGCTGGCGCGCGGGGTCCGGGACCTCTTCGAGGCGCGGGGCCGGCGGCTGTTCGGGCCCAGCCGGCTCGCGGCCCGGCTCGAGTCGAGCAAGGCGTTCGCCAAGGACTTCATGGCCCGCCACGGGGTGCCCACGGCCCGCTTCCGGGTCTGCCGGAGCCCCGACGAGGCGCTCGCCGCGGTTGAGGGGGCCGAGTTCGGGTTCCCGGTGGTCGTCAAGGCGGACGGCCTCGCCGCCGGGAAGGGGGTCACGGTGGCCCCGGACCGGGCCGCGGCGGAACGGGCGGTGCGCGGGGCGATGCTCGACGGGCGGTTCGGCGAGGCGGGGCGGTGCGTGGTCGTCGAAGAGCACCTGGCGGGGGAGGAGGCGTCGTTGTTCGCCGTCTGCGACGGCAGTCAGGCCGTCGGCCTCCCCGTGGCGCAGGACCACAAGCGGGCCTACGACGGCGACCGGGGGCCGAACACCGGCGGCATGGGGGCGTTCGCCCCGAGTCCGCTGATGACCCCCGCCCTCGACCGCCGCATCCGGCGGGAGATCGTGGAGCCGGTCCTGGCGGGGATGCGCGGGGCCGGGCACCCCTTCCACGGGTTCCTCTACGTCGGGCTGATGCTGACGGCGGAGGGTCCGAAGGTCGTCGAGTTCAACGTGCGGCTCGGCGACCCCGAGGCGCAGGTCGTGCTGCCCATGATCGCCGGCGAGCTGGCCCCCGTGCTGGACGCGGCGGCCCGCGGGGCGGCGGACGGGTGCGTCTGCGAGTACGGGCCCGACCCGCACGTGGGGGTGGTGCTGGCCTCCGGGGGGTATCCCGGGCCTTACGAGACCGGCGCGGCGATCGCGGGGCTCGACGCGGCGGAGGCCCTCGACGACGTGCTCGTGTTCCACGCCGGCACGGCGGTGCGGGACGGGTCGGTGGTGACGGCGGGCGGCCGGGTGCTGACGGTGGTGGGCCGCGGCCGCGACTTCGCCGGGGCCGTCGAGCGGGCCTACGCGGCGGAGGCGCGCATCGCCTTCGCGGGCAAGCACGTCCGCTCGGACATCGGACGGAAGGCGTTGGCGGCCGGGCCCGCGTCCGGGGGATCCGGCGCCGGCGCCGGCGGATCGGGGGAATCGAAGAGCAGGGAGACACAGCATCGGATGGGTGACATTCAGGTTCAGGTCTTGATGGGGTCCGCGTCGGACGCGGGGGTGATGGCGAACACCGTGCGCACGTTGCGCGATCTGGGCGTCGCCGCCGACATGACCGTGGCGTCGGCCCACCGGTCGCCGGACCGGGTGCGCCGGGTGATGGACGAGGCGGTCCGGCGGGGGGTCCGGGTGTTCGTGGTGGGGGCGGGGGCGGCCGCCCACCTCGCGGGGGTCGTGGCCGCCCATACCGCGCTGCCGGTCATCGGCGTGCCCGTCGACTCGTCGCCCCTCGGCGGGTTCGACGCGCTGCTGTCGACGGTGCAGATGCCCCCCGGGGTGCCCGTCGCCACGGTGGCGGTGGGGAAGGCGGGGGCCACCAACGCGGGGGTGCTCGCGGCGCAGATCCTCGCCCTCGGCGACCCCGACGTCCGCGCGCGCCTCGACGCCTACCGCCGGGGGCTGGCCGAGAAGGTGGAGCAGGCCGCGGCCGGCCTCGATCCGGTGTGAGCCCGGTCGAACCGCGGCCGGCCTGACGGCGGAGGGCACCGCCGTCGCGGCGGTGGACGCGCCCGCCAATCCGGGCGGCGGCGCCGTCTACGGCGCAGACGGCCGGCGGGGCCAGGGGGCGGCGCCCAGCATCAGCATCAGCAGCGCCTTCTGGGTGTGGAGGCGGTTCTCGGCCTGGTCGAAGACCGCGGAGCGCGGTCCGTCGATGACGTCCGGGTCCACCTCCTCGCCGCGGTGGGCGGGCAGGCAGTGCATGAAGAACGCGCCGGGGGCGGCCCGCGCCATGAGGTCGGCGGTCACCCGGTAGCCCTCGAACGCCTTCCGCCGGCCGGCCGCCTCCGCCTCCTGCCCCATCGAGGTCCACACGTCGGTGTAGACGGCGTCCGCTCCCCGCACCGCCGCGACGGGGTCGCCGCACCGCACGATTTCCGCGCCGTGCCGCGCCACCCGGCGCGCGGCGGCCACGGTCTCGGCGGGCAGGACGTAGCCCGCCGGCGACGCCAGCCTGAGCCGGACCCCGAGCATCGCGGCGGCGTGGGTGAGCGAGGTGGCCACGTTGTTGCCGTCGCCGACGTACGCCAGCGTGACCCCGCGCAGGTCGCCGAGCCGCTCGCGCAGGGTCAGGCAGTCGGCGAGGGCCTGGCACGGATGCTCCTCGTTGGTCAACGCGTTCACGACCCGCAGCCGCGTCGTCGCGCGGGCGATCTCGCGCAGCCTCGACTGCTGGAACGTGCGGATCGCGGCCACCGAGATCCACCGCTCGAGGGTGCGGGCGACGTCCGCCAGCGCCTCGCGGGTCCCGAGCGCGTCGGCCGACGGCGGACAGGTGACGACGCCCCCCAGCTCCTGCATCGCGATCTCGAACCCGGTGCGGGTGCGCAGCGACGGCTTGTCGAACAGCAGGGCCAGCGAGTGGCCGGCCAGCGCGCCGCGGGTGGGCGCGTCGGCCCCCATCCGCCGTTCGCGCTTCAGCTTCGCCGCGAGGGCGAGGCAGGCCTCGAGCGCGTCGGGCGTCAGGTCCAGCACCGACAGGTAGGTCCGGGCGGACGGCGGTGCCGGGGACGGGGCGGCCGAGCCCGGGTTCGGAGCGATGTCGCTGGTGTCCATGGTCTCGCCGGGCGTCGCGCCCCGCCGCCGGGGCGGGGGCGCCGCGTTCGCCCGCGCAGGTGGGGTAATCCGCGTGGTCAGGTCCGGTCGTCCGCGCTGTCAGGTCCGGTCGTCCGCATGGTCGGGTCCCGGTAGTCCGCGAGGTCAGGTCCGGTAGCCCGCGTGGTCAGGTCCGGGTAAGCCCGCGAGGTCAAGTCCGGTAGTCCGCGTTGATGTGGACGTATTCGGCGCTGAAGTCGCAGGTCCAGACGGTGGCGGCGCCCGCGCCGCCCACGCCGAGGTCGAGGGCTATCGCCACCTCCGGCGTCCGCATGTGCTCGGCCGCCGCCGGCTCGCGGTCGGCGAAGATATGCTCGTCGGCGAAGAGCTCGACCCCGCCGATCGCCACGCGGGCGCGGGCGGGATCGAACGCGACGCCGGCCCGGCCCGCCACCGCCACGATGCGGCCCCAGTTCGGGTCGCCGCCGTGGACCGCGGTCTTGACGAGCGGCGAGTTGGCGACGGCCCGCGCCGCCCGCCTCGCCTCCGCCTCGCTCGCCGCGCCGGTCACGCTGACCGAGACGAGCTTCGTGGCCCCCTCGCCGCCCTTGACGACGGCCAGCGCCAGCTCGTGGCAGACGGCGTGGAGGGCCTCGACGAACGCGGGATAGGACGCGTCGTCGATGGCGGCGCCGGAGCGCCCGTTGGCCAGGGCCAGGACCATGTCGTTGGTCGAGGGCTCGCCGTCGACGGTGATGGCGTTGAAGGTCGTCGCGGCCGCCTCCCGCAGGGCGCGCTGGAGGAGCGGCGGCTCGACGGCGGCGTCGGTGGTCAGGAACGCGAGCATGGTGGCCATGTTCGGCTCGATCATGCCGGCCCCCTTGGCCATGCCGCCGACCTGGAACCGGCCCGAGGGGGCCGCGGCCCGCACCGCCGCGTCCTTGGGCCACGGGTCGGTGGTCATGATGGCCTCGGCCGCCGCCGCGTGCCCGTCCGGACCGAGGGTCTCGGCCGCCAGCCGGATGCCCTGACGCAGCTTGTCGCGGTCGAGGTACGCCCCGATCACCCCGGTCGAGGACACGAGCACCTGCTCGACCCGGCAGCCGACGAGGTCCGCGGCGGTGACCGCCATGTCGCGGGCGTCGGTCAGCCCCCGCGCGCCGGTGCAGGCGTTGGCGCAGCCGCTGTTGACGACCACCGCCGCGGTCGTGCCGTCAGACCGCCGCAGGTGCTCGCGGGTCACGGTGACGGGCGCGGCGACCGCGAGGTTGGTGGTGAAGATGCCCGCCGACCGGGCCGGCGGCGTCGACGCCAGCAGCGCCAGATCGAGCCCCGACGGCTTGATGCCGCAGGCGACCCCGGCGGCCCGGAAGCCGGCCGGCGCGGTGATCCCCCCGGGAATGCGCTCAAGCATGGGTGTCGTCTCCGGCCCGCCTAGCGCCGCGGGCCGCGGCCGCGCGAGCCGCCCAGCTCGATGACCACCGCGTACTGCTCGCAGCGCCTGAACCACTCGCAGGCCTGGCAGTCGGTCATGATCTTCTCGGGCAGCCAGGTGTGCGGCACGATCGAGAACCCCTGGGCGACGAAGGCGCGCGGGTTGTGCGTGAACGCGCACACCCGCGCCGCGCCCTGCCGGCGCCCGCCCGCGACGAGGGTCGCGAGCAGCCGCGTGCCGACACCGCCCCCGCGTTCGGCGGCGGCGACCACCAGCGACCGCACTTCGGACATCGTCTCGCTCAGCGGGGCCAGCTCTCCGCACCCGATGACCCCGCCGCCGCGGGTCGCGACCAGGAACCGCGGGATGTGGCGCAGGATGTCCGCGGACGAGCGCGGCAGCAGCAGCCCGGGGCCGACGTTGGCGGCGACCAGCCGCTCGATGGCCGGGGCGTCGGCCCGGCCCGCGGGGCGGATCGACACCTCGGCCCTCGGCGCCGGCCGGGGCTCGGCGGCCTCTGCGGTGGCGACGGAAACGGTGGACGTGGTGATCATCGGTCGTGCTCGCGTGTCGCGTCAGGTCCCTACGGCGCAGGCTCGTCGGCCGCGGCCCGCCCGATCACCCGTTCGATGATCTGCAGCCCCTCGTCGATCTCGGCGTCCGAGACGTTGAGCGGCGGCAGCAGCCGCACCACGCGCCCCGCGGTGCGGTTGACGAGCAGGCCCTCCGCCAGCGCGAGCTCGACGGCGCGGGCGGCGGCCGCCTCGGGCATCTCGATGCCCCGCATCAGGCCCGCGCCGCGCACGTCGGCGATCATCGGATAGCGCTTCGCCAGCCTCTCGAGGCCGTCGGTCAGGCGCGCGCCCGCCGTCCGCACCCGCTCGAGCCCGCCGTGCTCCAGGGCGTCGAGGAACACGAGCGCGGCCCGGCAGGCGAGCAGGTTGCCGCCGTAGGTCGTGCCGTGGTCGCCGGGCGAGATCGCGTCGGCGACGGCCTGGCTCATCAGGATCGCCCCGACCGGCACGCCCGCCCCCAGGGCCTTGCCGAGGGCCATCAGGTCGGGGCGCAGCCCCAGCGCGGCCGAGTGGAAGGGGCTCCCCGTGCGGCCCAGCCCGCACTGGATCTCGTCGGCGATCAGCAGCGCCCCGGTCCGCCCGCACGCCGCCGTCACCGCCGCCGCGAACTCGGCGGTGAGGGGCCACACGCCGCCCTCGCCCTGAATCGGCTCCAGAATGACGGCGGCGGTGTCCGGTCCCACCGCGGCGTCCAGCGCCGCGGGATCGGTGGGCGACACGAAGTCGACCCCCGGGACGAGGGGCTCGAACGGACGGCGGTACCCCCGGCTCCCACGTCGTCGACAGCGAGCCGAGCGTGCGTCCGTGGAACGAGCGCTCCAGCGCGACGATGCGCGTCCGCGCCGTCTCGCCGCGCGTATGCCAGTAGCGCCGCGCGAACTTCAGGCAGCCCTCGACCGCCTCGGTCCCGCTGTTGCAGAAGAACGCCCGCGGCAGGCCCGACAGCGCGGCCAGCCGCCGCCCCACCCGGCCCTGCAGGGGGTGGAAGTAGAGGTTGGAGGTGTGGACCAGGGTGCGGGCCTGGTCGGCGAGGGCCGCCGCCAGCCCCGGGTGGGCGTGCCCGAGCGACGCCACCCCGAGCCCCGACACGAAGTCGAGGTAGCGCCGGCCGTCGGCGTCGTGGACGTAGCTGCCCCCGCCGCGGGTCAGCACCACCGGCACCCGCTTGTAGACCTGCAGCAGGTGCGCGCCCTCGACCGCCCGGACGTCCTGTTCCCCGGCTGCGCCCGTCGTTCCTGTCGACATCGATGTCCGCTCTCTCTCGTTCCGCCCTCGCACCCGGCGCTCCTTGCACACGGGGCGCGGTCGTGGCGCTCCGCCGCCGTCAACCGCGCCCCGGCCGGCGGCCCGGCCCCGTGCCGCGCGAGGCCAAGCGATCCGCGACCCGGGCCGGCCGTCAAAGTCGCGCGTTCCCTGGCCGGCGCCGATGCTCCCGATCTCCACCGGCCCGCCACGCTGCCCGCCGCCGGCGCGCCCGCCGAGGCGCGACGCTCGATCCGGGCCGGCCGTCCAGGTTCCGCATTCCCGGCCGTCGACGATTTCCACCCGCGCGCCCGCCCCTACGCGATCCGCGATCCGGGCCGGCCGTCCAGGTCCCCCGCCCCCCGGCCGTCGACGATCTCCACCCGCCCGACCCCGTGGCGCCGCGCGTGGCGGCAGGCGTTCAGCTTCGCGACCATGCCGGCGCTCGCCCGGCCGTCGGCGATGAGCTGCGCCAGCATCGCGTCGTCGATCGACGGCAGCGTGGCCCCCCGCGGGTCGAGGACGCCGGCGGTGCCGCCCGCGACCAGCAGCCGCCCGGCGCGGAACCGGACCGCGAGGTCCCCGGCCAGCGTATCGGCGTTCACGTTCAGCAACTGTCCGTCCGCGGCGGCCCCGATGCTCGCGACCACCGGCACGAACCCCGCCGCGCACAGGGTCTCGAGCAGGGCCGGGGGGGCGTCGCCGCCCGGCTGGCCCACGAACCCCAGGTCGACCACCGACCCGTCGGCGGCGGCGTAGGGCGCCGCGCGCTCGACCGCGGCGACCCCCGCGTCGGCCGCGGTCAGCCCGACGGCGCGGACGCCGGCGGCGCGGGCGGCGGCCACGAGGGCGGTGTTCACCCGCCCCGCCAGCATCCCCACCACGACATCGAGGGTCGCGGCGTCGGTGACCCGCAGGCCGTCGACGGCCCGCTTGGCGATGCCGCGCCCGGCGAGCTCCGCGTCGACGTCCCGCCCGCCGCCGTGCACGACCACGAGGGCGGCGCCGTCGGCGAGGCGGCCCACCGCGGCCGCGACGTCGCGGCGCTGCTCCGGCTCGGCGAGCAGTTCGCCGCCCAGCTTGAGGACGATGCGGGCCGGCGGGCTCATGACAGACCGGCGGCCTCGCCGAGGCCGAAGGCGACGTTCAGGTTCTGGATGGCCTGGCCCGCCGCGCCCTTCACGAGGTTGTCGAGGCACGCGACGAGCACGAGGCGGCGCGAGGCGGCGTCGAGCTTCCAGCCGATGTCGCACAGGTTGGTGTGCGCGACGTGCTTGATCTCGGGCAGGGCGTCGCCGGTCAGCCGGACGAACGGCGCGTCGGCGTAGGCCCGCGCCAGGGTGTCGGCGATCTGCGCGGCGCCCCACGTCCCGCCGGGTGCGCACGTAGATGGTCTCGAGGATGCCGCGGTCGAGGGGCACGAGGTGCGGCGTGAACGTGACGGGCCGCCCCAGCTCCTGCTCGATCTCGGCCCCGTGGCGATGGGCGAGCACGCCGTAGGCGGCGACGCTGCCGTGGCACTCCGAGAAGTGGGTGCGCTCCGACGGCTTCTTGCCGGCCCCGGAGATGCCCGACTTCGCGTCGATGATGACGTCGCCGCCGGGGTCGAGGAGGCCGGCGTCGGCCAGCGGGCGGAGAGCCAGGAGGGCGGCGGTCGGGTAGCAGCCCGGACAGGCCACGAGGCGCGCGCCGGGCAGCGCCGCGCGGCAGTGCTCGGTGAGGCCGTAGACCACCGGCTCGTCGATGTCCGGGGTGGCCGGATACCAGTGGCGCCGCTCGGCCGCGTCGCGCAGCCGGAACGTGCCCGAGAGGTCGAAGACCCGCACCCCGCGGGCCACCAGCTCCGGGCCGACCTCGGCCGCCACCGCGTCCGGCAGGGTCAGGAACACCGCCCGGGTCTCCGCCGCGAGCCGGTCGATCGAGAGCGGGGTGACGTCGCCGTCCCAGATGCGCGCGAGCGCGGGCAGCCGACGGACGCCCTCCGCGGAGCCCGATCCCATGGCCGCCGCCACCGTGACGGACGGATGGCGCGCGGCCAGCCTGATCAGTTCCTGACCGGCGTATCCGGTGGCCCCGGCCACGCCGACCGCAAGAGTAGACGACATTCTGCATACTTATACATCGGGCCGGCCGCGCAGTCAACGCGGAGGTGCGGGGTCCGGCGCGAGAACCGTTTCGTGGCCGCTCGACGGTTGACGCCGGAATTCCGTGTCGCGCACCCGACTGCCGCGGGCCGACTTGACAGCGCATGGCGGCGGTGTATATAAATCCCGGCGCGTGAATAAGTATGAAGGGTCGCCGCCAGTCCGCGATACTCGATCTCGTCTCCGGACGGCCCGTCCGCAGCCAGGACGCGCTGCGCAAGCTGCTGGCGGGGATGGGCATCCGGGCGACCCAGGCCACGATATCCCGCGACGTCAAGGAGCTCGGTCTGGTCAAGCGCGCCGCCGACGGCGCGTATCGGCCGGCCCAGGGGCCGTCGACGGCGCCGGCGATCCCCGACGAGCGCGTCCGCCGCGCCGTCGCCGAGTACTTGCGGGGCGTCGAGCGGGTGCAGCAGCTTCTGGTCCTGAAGACGGACCCCGGACAGGCGCAGCCCCTGGCGTTCGCCCTCGACCACGCGGCCTGGCCGGAGATCGTGGGGACCGTCGCGGGCGACGACACGATTCTCGTCGTCCTGCGGACCGAGCGGGGCGCCAGTACGGTGGGCCGGCGGGTGGAACGGTGGGCGGCCGGCGGAGAGGCCGCTCCGCGGGGCTCCGCGACGTAGCCGGCGCGGGCGCGGGCGGTCGGCTGGGCGCGCCGAGCGGAGCCGGTGGGCGGCCCTTGGCGGATCGACGCCGCACGCCGCGCCATCCGGGGGCGCGTCGAATGGAGCCCGCCGGCCGCGATCGGCGGGTCGGGGTACGGCGGCCGGGCGCCGCGCCGGTCGGGACGGCGACGGCGGCGAAGCGGCGGGGCGGCGGTTCCGGGGCAGAGGAGATGAGAAATCGATGGAGCGTGTGATACTCGCGTACTCGGGCGGCCTCGACACGTCGGTCGCGATTCCCTGGCTGGCCGAGAAGTACGACGCCGAGGTCGTGGCCGTGACCCTGGACCTCGGGCAGGGGAAGGAGCTCGACGACGTCCGCGAGCGCGCGATGGCGGTGGGGGCGATCCGCTGCCACGTCCTCGACGTCCGCGCCGAGTTCGCGGACGAGTACGTCCTGCCGGCCCTGCAGGCGGGGGCCCTCTACGAGGGGCAGTACCCGCTCGCGACGGCCCTCGGCCGTCCCCTGATCGCCAAGCGCCTCGTCGAGATCGCCGAGATGGAGTCGGCCACGGCGATCGCCCACGGGTGCACCGGCAAGGGGAACGACCAGGTCCGGATAGACGTGTCGGCGCGGGCGCTGAACCGGGCCGTCCGGGTCATCGGGCCCGCGCGCGAGTGGGGCATGTCGCGCCCCGCCGAGATCGCCTACGCCCGGGAGCGCGGCATTCCCGTGCCGGCGACCGTCGACAGCCCCTACAGCACCGACCTGAACTTGTGGGGCAAGTCGATCGAGTGCGGGGTGCTGGAGGACGCCTGGACCGAGCCGCCGGAGGAGGTGTACACCCTGACGAAGTCGCCGGCCGACGCGCCCGACGCCCCCGCCTACGTGAGCCTCGACTTCGAGCGGGGGGTCCCGAAGGCGGTCAACGGCGTGGCGATGCCCCTCGTCGAGCTCATCGCGAGCCTCGAGACCATCGCCGGCGCCCACGGGGTCGGGCGCATCGACATGTGCGAGAACCGGCTCGTGGGCATCAAGTCGCGGGAGATCTACGAGGCCCCCGCCGCCGTCGTGCTGCACGCCGCCCACCGCGAGCTGGAGAGCCTGGTCATTCCGCGCGACCTCGACCGCATCAAGACGGGGCTCGCCCCGGTGTACGCCGACCTCGTGTACAACGGCCTGTGGTTCACCCCGACCCGCCGCGCCATCGACGCCCTCGTCGCCGACGTGCAGCGGCGGGTCACCGGCACCGTCCGCCTCAAGCTGTTCAAGGGCGGCTGCCGCGTGGTCGGGCGCAAGTCGCCGCACGCCCTCTACGACGAGGCGCTGGCGACCTACGACGAGGGGGACCAGTTCGACCACGCCGCGGCCGAGGGCTTCATCCGCATCTGGGGGCTGCCGGTCGAGCTCGCGGCGGCCAAGGGCGGGCCGGCGAAGGCCGCGCCCGCCGAGGCCGCGGCGGCCAAGACCGCGACGGTCTCGTAGCGGCCGTGGCGAACCCCCGCGTTGCAAGGCACTCGGACGGCGCCGGCAGCTCGCCGAGGCGTCCGGCTGACCGGGCGCGACGAGAGAATCGGGCACATTTGACCGAGGATCGACGCAGTCAGGCGGGACGCGCCGCCGCTCGAACGCGGCGGAGACTCGCGCCGCGGGCTGCCGGCCGATTCCCGCGCACGGCATGACTCACCTGTGGTCCGGCCGGTTCGACGGCGCCCCCGACGCGGAGGTCTTCGCGTTCCAGGCGTCTTTCGCGTTCGACCGGCGGCTGTTCGAGGACGACGTGACCGGCAGCTTGGCGTGGGCGGAGGCCCTCGCCGGCGCCGGCGTGCTGTCGGCGGGGGACGCCTCGGCCATCCGCGACGCCCTGATCGAGATCCGCGACCGGGGCCGCGGCGACCCCGCCTTCGTGGACGGGCCGGACGAGGACGTCCACGCCTTCGTCGAGCGGAAGCTGATCGAGCGCGTCGGCGACGCCGGGAAGCGGCTGCACACCGGCCGGTCGCGGAACGAGCAGGTGGCCCTCGACCTGCGCCTCTACCTGCGCCGGCGCATCACCGTCATCCAGCACGAGGTGGTGGCGCTGGTCGACGCCCTCGCGGGCCGGGCGGAGGCGGCGGGGCCGGCCCTCATGCCGTCCTATACGCATCTGCGGCGGGCCCAGCCCATCCTCGCCGCCCACTACTTCCTGGCCCACGCCGCCGCCCTGCGCCGCGCCCACCGGCGCTTCGAGATCGCGCGCGACGAGGCCGACGCGCTGACCCTCGGCTCGGGGGCCATCGCCGGGTCGAGCTACGACGTCGACACCGCCGCCCTCGCCCGGCGCCTCGGGTTCTCGCGGGTGGTCGCCAACAGCCTCGACGCCACCGCGGACCGCGACTTCGTGTCCGGCTTCCTGCACGCCTGCGCCGGCGTCATGGTCCACCTGAGCCGGCTGGCCGAGGACCTCGTCATCCTGACGAGCGAGGAGTTCGGGTTCCTGGGGCTGTCGGACGCGGTCACCACCGGCAGCAGCCTGATGCCGCAGAAGAAGAACCCCGACCCCCTCGAGCTGGTGCGGGGCAAGACCGGCCGGGTCATCGGCCGGCTGACGGGGTGGCTGGCCAGCATGAAGGGGCTGGCCAGCGGCTACAACAAGGACCTCCAGGAGGACAAGGAGGCGGTCTTCGACGCCGAAGACACCGTGATGGGCTCGCTGCGGGCCGCCGCCGCGGTCGTCCGCACGCTGACGCTGGACGCGGACCGGACCGGCGCGGCGGCGTCGGGGCTCGCGCTCGCGACCGACGTCGCCGACCTCCTCGTAGCGCGGGGGGTCCCGTTCCGCGAGGCCCACGAGGTCGTGGGGCGGATCGTCCGCGACCTCGTGGCGGGGGGGGCGCGACTTCGCGTCGCTGACGCCGGACGAATGGCGGGGGTACCACCAGCGCCTCGACGCCGACGCCGCGTCCCGCATCACCGCGCGCGGCTCCGTCGAGGCCCGCCGCACCCCCCAGTCGACGGCGCCCGAGGCGGTGGCCGCGGCGCTCCGCGAGACCCGCGGCTGGATCGACGCGCGGGGGCGGTGACCCGCACCCCACCGGCCGACGCCGCCCGGGACGGCGGCCGCGGCGCTCCGCGAGACCCGCGGCCGGATCGACGCGCGGGGGCGGTGACCCGCACCCCCACCGGCCGACGCCGCCCGGGACGGCGGCCGCGGCGCTCCGCGAGACCCGCGGCCGGGTCGGGTTGATCCGCCCGCGGCGATCATGCCGTTTACGCGGCGGGATTGGCGTAGTAGAATGGGGTCGCTGCTGCATCGCCGACCGCCAGCACCGCCCCGCACGGGGGATTCGTGGTCTGGCCGTCCGCGTGTCCGTCCCTGCAGCGCAACGCGAGACCTTTCCTGAAGCGACGGAACTGGTGGTTCACGTTTTCGCAACTCGGGACATCCGTCGGGCGTACGGAGTTCGCCGTGGCCTCGGGGCCGGCGTTCCGCCTCGTCGATGAGCGACGGAACCGGGTACCATGCAACCGGGTAACGACGCGGTCGAGCCTACCGCCGCGCCGGCGGGGTGCCGGCTGGTGCTTGCCGCCGCGAGTCGCCGGGGTCGGTGAGGCCGACCCGGACCATCCCGTCATGGCCGTTCGTATCAGTCCGTCGGCAGTTCGAGCGACCGCGGAAACACCCCACCGTTACTGAACCGACCTGAGAGGGATTCATGGATCAGCGCCGGGTGCGCCTGGGTGACGTCCTGGACGACTACTGTCCACGCGAGCGCCGGGTGACCAATCATGCCGTCGTGGCCCTCGTCGGCGACGACATCAAGTTGACCCGGTGCACGACGTGCGACACCGAGCACCCCTACAAGGAGGCGCGCGTGCCGCCGCGCCGGCAGCGGCGGCTGGTGGCGGCCCTCTCGACCGCGGGCGCCGACGGGGCGTTGATTGCCGCGCCGGAAGCGGAGGCGGTGCCGAAGCCGCCGCCTCCGGCGGCCCGGCCCCTCGCCGCGGGACCCCCGGCGGCCCGGCCCCTCGCCGCGGGACCCCCGGCGGCCCGGCCCCTCGCCGCGGGACCCCCGGCGGCCCGGCCCCTCGCCGCGGAACCCCCGTCTGGCGCGGCTCCGATTGCGTTCCCGGCTGACGTATCCCCGGACGCCGCCCCCCCGGATATGCCCCTGCCGGCGGCGGGCCGTCCCTCTCAACCTGTACACGTCGACTCGGTCCGCCGCCCGCTGATCCGGGCCACGCTCGGCCGGCCCGACCCCGCCGCGGCGACCCGGACGGCACCGGTGTTCACGATGCGGGAGCAAGAGGGCCGCGCCGGCAACGTCGATCGGGGGAACTCCTCGCGCCGGCGCCGCAACGGAGCGCGGCCCGGCGCCGAGCCGAACGGGAACCGGGCGGAGGGCTATCCGGGCCAGTTCACCCGGTCCGGGTACGGCAAGAACGACTCGAAGTCGGCCCGCCGCAACGGCAACGGGCGCCCGGAGCGGTTCAACAAGAACGCGCCCCGGAGCCGCGGCAAGAGCCGGTCGCGCTGAGCGGGCCGCGGTGGCCGGACGCCCGCGTCCGGTCGCGCCGGTCGAGGTTCAACCGTCGGTGATTTTCGCGATGACCACGGCGGCGGCCGGATGACCGCGCGGCCGGCATCGAGGCACCCGGGGAGCGCGAGGTGAACTATCCGCACGACGCTGGGCGGCCCTGGGCGGTACGGGCGCGCCGCCTCCGGGGGGGCGTGCTGCGCTTGGCGCAGCGCCGTGCCGCCGCGTTCGCGTGCGGCCTGGCGCTGCTCCTGCCGGCCGTCGCGGTGACGGCGGCGGACTACCCCTGGGAGAGCTGGCTCACCGACGGACTCGGCCTCGCCGCCCTCGCGACCGGGGCGGCGCTGATCCTGACCGCGCTGGGGGGACGCCGCCCCGACTGGATCGACCCGGCGTAGGAGCCCGCGCGGTAGAACGGCGACCCCCGTGCCCCATCGTTCCGTCCCCCCTTCCGCGCCGGCGGCGGCCGGCCGCCATCTGACCGGCGAGCCCATCCGGTACTACCGCCCCCGCGGCGGCCCCGAGGCGCGGCGGCTCGTCGACGAGGGGTTCCAGGCGTTCAACGCCGGCCGCCTGAGCGAGGCCTGCCACGTGTTCGCCGACAAGATGCTCGACCCGGCGAACGACACCACCGTCGGCCTGACGGTGGCGGGGGCGCTGACCCCGGCCGGGCTCGGCGGCTGCGTCATCGAGCTGATGGAGCGGGGCCTCGTCGACTTCGTCGTCAGCACCGGGGCCAATCTGTACCACGACCTGCACTACGCGCTGAACTTCACGCTGCACCGCGGCTCGCCGTTCCTCGACGACGTCGAGCTGCACGACGACGGCGTCATCCGCATCTACGACGTGCTGTTCCCGGCCCGGGTGCTGCTGGAAACGGATGCGTACCTGCGCGACTTCCTCGCCCGCCGGCCCTTCGACGGCCCGGTGTCGTCGGCCGCCCTCCACCACGCCCT
>CAXXTG010000176.1:0-32300 GCA_963666855.2 Vicinamibacterales bacterium | reverse complement strand
GACGGCGGGCGTCTCCCGCAGGATCTGGCTGAGGGCGCCGCCCAGGCCCGTCACCATGATGATCATCGCCGACGCGCGCAGGGCGTCCTCGATCCACTGACCGGTGCGCGCCTTCGCCTGGTCCGCCTTCGTGTTCCGGTAGGCGAGCAGCACCCCGATGCCGAGGGCGACGACCGGCCACCCCAGATAGCGCATGGCCGCGTTGACGAGATGGTCTTCGGGCAGCGCGAACGCGGTCACGCTCTGGCCCGCGATGAGGCCGAGGGGAATCAGGATCGGGGCGTAGGCGCGCCACGTCGACGGCAGCTCCGACGCGCGTCCCTGCTCGATGAACGACTGCCCCACGAACTCGCGGGACGGCGGCGACTCGATGTGCGGTCCCGCCAGGCGCGCGTAGACCCAGCCCGCGAGCGAGGCGATCAGGGTGACGATGCCCCCGTACAGGATGACCCGGCCGATGTCCGCCCCGACGAGGGCGACGGCGGCGAGGGGGCCGGGCGTCGGGGGCACCATGGCGTGGGTGAGCTGCATCGCCCCCACGAGCCCCGTCGCCATGACGCTCATGTTCAGGCCGCTGTTGAGGGCGGCCGAGTGGACGAGGGGGTTGAGGATGAGG
Source organism: Vicinamibacterales bacterium (assembly GCA_963666855.2). GTDB lineage: Bacteria > Acidobacteriota > Vicinamibacteria > Vicinamibacterales > UBA8438 > JAJEEA01. The sequence continues at coordinate 31,684 of CAXXTG010000176.1, read as the reverse complement.
TAGCCGACGTCGGAGAAGATGGCGAGGCCGATGACGAAGCCGCTCAGGGTGAGGGCGAGGGGCATGCGCTTCTCGCCCACCCACCGGATCATCGACTCGGTGATCCGCTCGATGCCCCCGGTATGCTTGAGGGCCTCGGCGAGGATGGAGCCGAGCACGATGACCACCGCGATGCCCTGGATGGTCCGGCCGAAGCCCTGCTCGAAGGCGTCGATGAACGTCTGGGTGTCGATGCCGGGAATCAGCGCGAACAGCGCGATGGGCACGAGCAGGGCGATGAAGACGTGCCAGTTGTAGCGGGTGATCAGCAGGAAGAGCAGCGCGACCACGGCGACGAGGCCGGCGATGGCGATGAACGCGCTTTCGGTGATCATGATCTGCGGGCCTCGGCCGGGAACCGTGGCCCGATCCTATATCAGCCGGTGCGGTCCGGCATGACCCGACACGGAACGGCGCCATGATCGTGATGAAGTTCGGCGGCAGCTCTCTCGCGACGAGCGACGCGCTGACCCGCGTCGCGGGGTTGATAGCCGACCGCGCCGCGCGCGCGCCGGTGGTGGTGGTCTCGGCGATGGGGCGCACCACGGACGGGCTCGTGGCCGCCGTCGACCTCGCCGCGCACGGTGGGCTGGCGGACGCCCGGCGGCGGGTCGCGGCCATCCGCGCCGACCTGCTCGCGGCGGCGGCGCCGGTCATCGCCGACGTGGCGGGTCTGGAGCGCCTCGTCGACGCCCACTGCGACGAGCTCGACCGCACCCTGGCCGAGGTCGCCGCGGCGGACGGGTGGTCGCGCCCCCGGCTGACCGACGCCGCGCTTTCGCACGGCGAGCGCATCTCCAGCCTCGTGATGGCGCGGCTGCTCGGCCAGCGCGGCCTCGACGCTGTGCATGTCGACGCGCGCGAAGTCCTGGTGACCGACGACCGGTTCACCGAGGCGGCGCCCGCGTTCGGCCCGACGAACGCGCGGCTCGATCGCCTGGTCCGGCCGCACGCGGCGGCGGGGCGGGTGGCGGTGATGGGCGGGTTCATCGCCCGGACCGGGGACGGGCACTCGTCGACGCTCGGCCGCGGCGGCTCCGACTTCAGCGCCTCCATCGTCGGCGCGGGCGTCGGGGCCGACGAGATCCAGATATGGACCGACGTCGACGGGGTCATGACCGCGGACCCCTCGTTGGTCCCCGACGCGCGGCCCCTGCCGCGGCTCTCGTTCGCCGAGGCGTCCGAGCTCGCCTACTTCGGGGGCCGGGTGCTGCATCCCCGCACGGTGCTGCCCGCGGTCGAGGGCGACATCCCGGTGCGGGTGCTGAACTCGCGCAAGCCCGAGGTCGAGGGCACCCTCATCGTCGCCGCGTGCCCCCCGTCGGACCTCACCGTCAAGTCGATCGCCTATAAGGAGGGCATCACCGTCATCGACGTCCGGTCGACCCGGATGCTCATGGCCCACGGCTTCCTCGCCGCCATCTTCGAGGTCTTCGACCGGCTCGAGACCGCCGTCGACGTCGTGTCGACGTCCGAGGTCGCGGTGTCGCTGACCATCGACCGCACCGACCGGCTCGCCGACCTCGTGCGGGAGCTTCGGCGCATCGCCGAGGTGGAGCACACCGGCGGGCAGGCCATCGTCTGCCTCGTGGGCGAGGCGATCCGCGACACCCCCGGCGTCGCCGCCACCGCCTTCACCGCGCTGCGGTCGATCAACGTCCGAATGGTGTCGCAGGGCAGCGCGCGCACCAACTTCAGCCTCGTCATCGACGAGCGGGACGTCCCCGCCGCCGTCCGCGCCCTGCACGCGGCGTTCTTCGAGGCGCAGGTCAAGTAGAGAAGGAACGAGATCGTCATGCAGGGACCGGTGCTGGTCCTGTCAGTTCGCGCCGGCCCCGTCCGGCGCGTCCCACAGGACGGTGAGCTTCTTGCCGTTCGTCGCGCAGTCCCGCAGGTATAGGTTGATGAGTGTCTGGTATGGAATACCGGTGTCGGTCGACAGGTTCTTGAAGTAGTCGATCGTGTCCTGATCGAGCCGGATCGTCACCTGCCGCTTCAGCCGCTTCACGTACGGATTCCGTCGCGCCGTCGAGAAGTCGTAGTGTTCTCTCATCGCCTCAGCCTGTGCCGGTACGCCTGCCGTTCGGCCTGATTGGCCTTGCGGGCCGAGATGATGCGGATGACGTCGCCCCCGGCTCGAACGCAATGACAGATCACCAAGGTCCGGGCAACGTCACTGAGCCCCAGCAGGATGAACCGCTCTTCAGATCGCGACGTGTCGGGATCGGGGATCAGGATCGCGAATTCGTCGAAGAACACCGACCGGGCTTCCTCGAAGGAAACACGATGCTTGCGCTGATTCTGGGCGCTCTTGCGTTCGTCCCACTCGAAACGGATGTCGGCCAACCCGACCAGCGTATAACTACATTGTAGTTGAACGCAAGGCGGGCGGGCTGCGGGCCGTCCGGGGGGCGTCCGGTGCGCCGGGCGCTCCACGATAAAATGTGAGACTTCGGCGGATGCTCGCCGACGCGCTTCCTGACCATGACCCAGACCAGCCTCCTCCGGCGCATGGCCGACTTCGACCTGACCGACACCCAGCGGCAGGTGCGGGCGGCGGTGCGCGAGTTCGCCGAGCGCGAGATTCTGCCCACCGTCGAGCGGAACGAGCGCGACCGGCGCTACCCCCGCGAGCTGATCGCCCGGCTCGCCCCGCTGGGCTATCTCGCGCCCCTCATTCCCGAGGAGTACGGCGGCTCGTTCAGCGACGTGGTGACCTACGGCATCGTCTGCGAGGAGCTCGCCCGCGTCGACTGGGTGGTCGCCTCCGCGGTGTCGGTCGCCAACTCGCTGGTCGGCAGCTCGATTCTGCGGTTCGGGACCCCGGCGCAGCGGCAGCGGTGGCTGCCGCCGCTCGCGGCCGGCGAGATCCTGGCCTCGGCGTGCCTCACCGAGCCCGGCGGCGGCACCGACCTGGCGTCGCTGCGGACCCGCGCCCGCCCCGTGGACGGCGGCTGGGCGCTCAGCGGCAGCAAGGTCTTCATCTCGCACGCGGCCGAGGCGGGGGTGTTCGTCGTGCCCGCGACCGTCGATCCCGGGCGGGGTCACCGCGGGGTCACCATGTTCCTCGTCGAGCCGTCGGCCCCGGGCATCTCGATCGCCCCGTTGCCGATGCGCACGCTGCAGCGCGACAACATCGCCGAGGTCCACTTCTCGGAGGTCCGGGTCGGCGGCGACGCGCTGCTCGGCGAGGTGGGCCGGGGGTTCCCCATCCTCGGCGCCGCCCTCGACACCGGGCGCTTCTCGGTGGCCGCCCGGTGCGTGGGGCAGGCCCAGCGCGCCATCGACCTGACCCTGCCCTACGCGCGCGAGCGGCGGGCGTTCGGGCAGGCGATCGGCGAGTTCCAAATGGTGCAGCAGAAGATTGCCGACATGATCTGCCGCACCGAGGCGGCCCGCGCGCTCGTCTACCGGCTCGGCCGGATGAAGGACGCGGGGGTGGAGCGGTGCTCGATGGAGGCGTCGATGGCCAAGCTCACCGCGAGCGAGGCGGCCACGCGGAATGCGCTCGACGCCATCCAGATCTTCGGCGGCTACGGATTCTCGGCCGAGTACGAGGTGGGCCGGCTGCTGCTCGAGGCCAAGAGCCTCGAGGTGGGCGAGGGGACCAGCGAGCTCCACCGCAAGCTGATCGCCGAGTTCGGGCTGGGCCTGCGCTGACGCGCGCCGCCGTTCGATGACGAAGAGCCTCCGATGGTGGGCGGGGGGACTGGCGAGTTCCCCGCAAGCTGATCGCCGGGTTCGGGCTGGGCCTGCGGCGACGCGCGCGCCTCGGCCGGTTCGGAGCGGTCGCCGGACACGGGGGGATGCCGGGCGCCGCCCCGCGCGGCCCGATCCGGCGTCGTCGGGCGTCGCTCCCGCGAATAACCGATCCGTCGGCCGCGTATGGTCATGACGATGCAGCACCAGGAGGCGGCGGGGGCCCGGCCGTTCCCCCGGGCGTCGGCGCGCGCGGCCCGGGGAGCGCGGCTGGTCCTGGTGACCGGCGCCGCGCTGCTCGGGCTGGCGACGGCGGCGGTGCTGCTGGGGCCCCTCCTCGTCAGGCAGATCGTCCGGCTGCTGAACTTATCGGTGCAGGGTTTCGTCTGGATCGTTGGCGGGCTCGAAGAGGGGCTCGACGCCTGGAGCCTGGCCGGCGAGATCGCGCGGGCGATCGGCGCGGGACTGACGACGCCGGAGGTCGGCGCGGCGATCGTCATCATCGAGATCGTCGGGGTCGCGGCGCTCTACGCGCTGCATCGGCTGCTGTCGAACGACGACAAGGGGGCGGGGCGATGATCAGGGGTACCGTCGGACGGGGCGCGGCGCCGTCCGCCTCGCGGACCGATCGAACGCAGCCGGGCGCCGGCGCCGGCACCGCGGAACGGGGTGGGGCGATGCTCAGGGGTACCGTCGGGCGGGGCGCGGCGCCGTCCGCCTCGCGGACCGATCGAACGGGGCCGGGTGCCGGTGCCGCGGAATGGGGCGGGGCGATGCTCAGGGGCGCGGCGCTGCCCGCCCCGCGGGCGGGTCAAACGCGGCCGGGCCTTCAGCCGTGTGCCGGTGCCGCGCGCCGCGGCGCGGCGGTGCTCAGGGGCGCGGTCGGACGGGGCGCGGCGCTGTTCGCCCCGCGGGCGGGTCGAGCGCGGCCGGGTGCCGGTGCCGCGGAACGGTGCCGACCGTCGGCGGGCCGGTCGGGTGCGGGACGGCTCCGCGGGGCGGCGATAGGCGGGCTGGGGCTTGTCGGCGTGCTCGCGGTGGGCGGGCCGCTGCTCGCGCAGCCAGCGGAGACGGAGGGGCTGCGGGAAGAGGTTGAGGCGCAGTTCCGGGTGACCGCGACGAGCGGCGGCGTCGGCCTGCTGCCCCTCGACGGCGACCTGGGCGTCTCGCTGATCGAACTGCGGGGCGAAGCCGTGTACGCCGACGGTGCCGGCCCGTTGACCGTTCAGGGTCTCACCGAGGCGCTCGGCGCCGGGGCCGCCGCTCCGCTGTTGCGGCTGCGGCGTCTCGAGGCGGCGCGGCAGCGGTCCGTGCTGGGGTTGCCGGCCGCCGCGGCCGCGTCGCGCTCGACCGCCGCCGCCCCCGCGGGCTCGGCGCGGGACGCCGGTGAAGAGGCCGCCGCTGTCGCCGATGCCGCCGCCGCGGTCAGCCAAGCCGCCGGGGCCGCCGCCGGTGAAGAGGCCGCCGCCGCCGCCGCAGCAGCAGCAGGTCAAGGGGTCGCGGCCGGTGCCGGTGGAGAGGCCGCCGGGGTCTCCGCCGATGAAGATGCCGCCGCCGAGGCGGCAACGGCCGCCGGCGCGGAGCTCCCGCCCGTCGAGGCCGATGCCGCCGCGCTCGGGACCGCTCCTTCGGCCCCGCCGTCGCCGGCGGCCCCCCGCGCGCCTCCGGCAGCCGCGGCCGGGGCGGCCGGGGCGGCCGGCGCAGCCGGGGCGGGCGGGGCCGGAGGAGCGGGCGGGACCGGAAGAGCCGCGGCTCGCGAGGCGGACCGGCAGCGCCGCACCGTGCGGGGCGACATCGTGCGCTTCGGCGGCGATGTGCACGTCCCCGCCGACGAGCGGCTCGACGGCGACGTGGTGCTGATCGGGGGCAGCCTGCGGGTGGACGGAGAGGTCACCCGGGACATCGTCCTGATCGGCGGGTCGGCCGAGTTCGGGCCAGAGGCGGTGGTGCGGCGCGACGTCACCGTCGTCGGCGGCCGGGTGACGCGGCACGCCGGCGCCCGCTTCGATCGGGAGGTGAACGAGGTCGGTTTCGGCGCCCTCGACTTCGACCTGGGCGGTCTCGGCAGCGGGTTCCCGTGGCCCCGCCCGGCCGCACCGATTTACCGCTCGAGCGACCTGCTGGAGACGCTCCTCCGCTTCGCGTTCCTCGGCCTCCTCGGGTCGGTGGTGCTGCTGGTCGCGGCCGGCCGCGCGCGCCGCGTGGCGGACCGGGTGACCCGGGAGCCGGTCAAGGCCGGCGTGGTCGGGCTGCTCGCCCAGCTTCTGTTCTTCCCGCTGCTGATTGTGGGCTCGGTGGTGCTCGTCATCACCCTCGTCGGCATCCCGCTGCTCGCGCTGGTGCCGGTGGTCATCGTCGCCGCCCTCTTGGTCCTCCTGCTCGGGTTCACCGGCGTCGTCCAGATCGTCAGCCGGCTGCTGGCCCGCGGCCAGCGGTCCGACCTGGTGCTGTTCTGGGTCGGCCTGGTCCTGCTGATGACCCCCGCGTTCTTCGGCGACGCGCTGGACCTGGTCGGCGGGCCGTTCCGCTTGTTCGCGGTGATCCTGGGGGTGACCGGGTTCGTCGTCGAGTACCTGGCCTGGACGGCCGGGTCCGGTGCCGTCATCCTCAACTGGTTCGACGGCTCGCCGGCCGCGGCCGCCGGCGCGCCGCCGCCGCCGATCCCGGGCCCGGCCCAGCCCCCGGCGCCGCCCGCGCCTCCGGCCGTGAACCCGGTCCCGCCGGCACCCCTGCCGCCGGCCTCGAACGCCGCCCCGCCGTCGGCCCCCCCGGCCGCGGCCCAGGCGTCAGCGCCGCCGGCTCCGGCCTCGAACGCCGCTCAACCGTCGGTGCCGGCACCCCCGGCCCCCGGCCAACCGCCGGTGCCGCCGGCCTCGAACGCCGCCCCGCCGTCGGCGCCCCCGGCCCCGCCGGCCTCGAACGCCGCCCCGCCGTCGGCGCCCCCGGCCCCGCCGTCGGCATACGCGGCCGCGGCCCCGCCGTCGGCGCCGCCGGCCTCGAACGCCGCTCAACCGTCGGCGCCGGCGCCCCCGGCCCCCGGCCAACCGCCGGTGCCGCCGGCCTCGGCGTCAGCGCCCCCGGCCGGGCCGCCGAACGCCTAGCGGTCCCGGCCGGCCGGCGCCTCCACCCGCACCGTGCGCAGGAACGCGCCGAACGCCGCGTCCCAGCGGGCGATGGTGCGCTCCGGACCTGTCAGCTTGAAGAACCACGGGCCGACCGGGGTCTCGACGACGGCGGCCAGCAGGCGGAAGCCCGGCTTGTCGAGACGCTCGGCCGCCCCCGGCCGGACCGCCGCCACGTACGTGCCCGGCACGTCCAGCAGGGTGACGTCCAGCCCGTTGGCGTCGAAGGCGGTCGTCGACGCCGCCGCGAACGACGGGCGGCCGTCCGGCTGCTCCATCTGGCCGATCCACCGCTCCAGGTTGGCTTCGACCGTGCCGCCGCCCCCGCCGAAGTAGAACAGCACCAGCTCGCCGTCCTCGGGGTCGCCGGGGACCCTCGGCAGCCGGAACTGGGCGGCCCGCATCGGCGACGGCGCGGCCTCCTCGATCCAGTCCGCCGGCGGGTCGTAGCGCAGCGCGGGCTGGGCCGCCAGCGGCGCTGCGAGGGTTCCGGCCGCGACGGCGGCCACCACGATTCGGAGCGACAGAATGCGAAGCATGGGCGCGATCGTACCACGGGTCGCGGCCCCGCTTGGCGGACCGGCCGGCCGATCGCCGGGGATTCCCCCGGCCGTCGTCGACCGCCGTCATGGCGTTGTCGATGTGAACCGCGGCCTTGATGGTGTCGCGGAAGCCGGCCGGGCGTTCGCGCCGTAGAACGGCGCGGACTCCTGCAGGTCGGTTGGGCGGCGAGCGGAGCCGCAGCCGACGATTTCCGGGCCGGGTCCCGCGGATGCCGGGGCCGCAGTATGATCGGTCGGATGGTCACGACGACCCATCACCATCTGCAGACCGCCGGCCAGGGCGACGCGCACGACATCACGGGGATCGTGGCCCGCGCGGTGAGCGGGTCCGGCCTGTCGAGCGGCCTCGCCACGACCAGCGTGGTCGGTTCGACGGCGGTGGTGACCACCATCGAGTTCGAGCCGGGGGCCGTCGCCGACCTCGGCCGGCTGCTCGACCGGCTCGCGCCGCGCGGCGGCGACTATGCGCACCACGCGCGCTGGGGGGACGACAACGGCTCGAGCCACGTCCGGGCCGCCCTGATGGGGCCCTCCCTCACGGTGCCGTTCGAGCGGGGCGAGCTGATTCTGGGGACCTGGCAGCAGATCGTGCTGCTCGAATGCGACACCCGCCCCCGGCGGCGGCCCTTCGTCGTCCAGCTCATGGGCGAGTAGCGGCCCCGCGCCGCGGAACGGCTCGTGTGGCTGGATGATTGGTCGGGCGCCAAACGGAGCCGAAGACGAGCTCGGCGGCTGGGTGGGCCGGCCGCGGGGCGGGGCCGCCGCGCCCGTCCGCACCTGACAACCATCATGATGCTCGACTGGACCCGGCAGACCCTCGACAACGGCCTCGACGTCATCGTGCACGAGGACCACCGTTGCCCCATCGTGGCCGTCAACCTCTGGTATCACGTCGGCTCGCGGAACGAGTCTCCGGGCCGGACCGGCCTCGCCCATCTCTTCGAGCACCTGATGTTCGAGGGCTCCCTGCACCACGACCGCAACTACTTCACGCCGCTGCAGAAGGCCGGGGGCGCCGTCAACGGGTCGACGAGCTGCGACCGCACGAACTACTGGGAGGTCGTCCCCGCCAACGCCCTCGACCTCGCCCTCTGGCTCGAGTCCGACCGCATGGGCTACCTGCTGCCCGCCCTGACCGCGGAGAAGTTCGAGAACCAGCGCGACGTCGTGCTGAACGAGCGCCGCCAGCAGTACGAGAACCGGCCCTACGGGCTCGCATTGATGGCCCTCATGGCCGCCCTGTTCCCGCCCGGCCACCCGTACCGCTGGACCACCATCGGGGAGGTCGCCGACCTCCGGGCCGCCACCCTCGACGACGCCCATGCGTTCTTCCGCGACTGGTACCACCCCGGCAACGCGTCGTTGACGGTGGCCGGCGACGTGGAGGCGGGCGCGGCGATCGACGCGGTGCGGCGCCACTTCGAGGAGATCCCCGCCGGCCCGCCCCCGCGCCGCGCAGCGGGGGACGGCGCGGCGGGGTCGCCGGCGGACGGGCCGGGAGACGGCCGCCGGCTCCTGCTGGAGGATCGTGTCGAGCTGCCCCGGCTGTACCTCGCCTGGCGCAGCCCCGCGCTGTTCGACGAGGGCGACGCGGGGATGGACCTGCTCGCCCACGTCCTGGCCGGGGGGAAGACCTCGCGGCTGTACCGGGCGCTGGTGCGCGACCGCCGCATCGCCACCGACGTCAGCGCCGCCCAGAGCTCCCGCGAGGTCGCCGGCTGGTTCTGCATCACCGCCACCGCCGCCCCCGGCCGCGGCCTCGACGAGCTCGACGAGGCCGTCGGCGCCGAGCTCGCGGCCCTCGCCGGCGACGGCCCCGAAGCGGGGGAGATCGAGCGCGCCCTCGCCCAGGTCGAGGCGCAGTTCGTGTACGGCCTGCAGACGGTGGGCGGGTTCCACGGCCGGTCGGACCAGCTCAACGCCTACAACGTCTACACCGGCGACCCCGGGTACCTGGACCGCGACCTCGCCCGCTACCGCGGGACCGGCGCGGGCGACGTGCGGGCCCTCGCGGGCCGGCTCGCGCCGGACGCCCGGGTGGCGTTGAGCATCGTGCCGGCGGGCGGGACCGCCCTCGCGCTGACCGGGTCGGTCCCGGCGGAGGTGTCCTGATGGCGCCGGTCGACCGGACGCGGCCGCCGGCGCCCGGCCCGGCCCCGGCCGCGCGGTTCCCGCCCGTGGCGCGCCGCCGCCTGAGCTCGGGCACGGTGCTGCGCGCCGCCCGGCATCCGGGGCCGCCGGTCGTGCACTGGCTGCTCGTGTGGCGCGCCGGCGCCGCCTCGGACCCGGCCGCCCTGCCGGGCCTCGCCGCCCTCACCGCCGATCTCCTGGACGACGGCACGGAAGCGCGGTCCGACCTCGAGCTGCACGCCGCCCTCGACCGCCTCGGCGCGCGGTTCGGGGTGCAGGTGGGCGCGGACGCGACGATGGTGTCCCTCACCACCCTCGATCGCCACGCCGCCGAGGGGCTGGCCCTGCTCGTCGAGATCGTGACGCGTCCGCGCTTCGCCGACGCGGACTTCGACCGGGTGCGCGGGCTGCGGCGCAGCCGGGTGCGCCAGTTGCGCACCGTGCCCGCCGCCGTCGCCGAGCGCGTTTTCCTGGAGACCGTGTACGCCGGGCATCCCTACGGGCACCTCGGCATCGGCACCGACGAGGCGCTCTCGGGGATGACCGTCGACGATGTCCGCCGCTTCCACCGCGCCCGCTACCGGCTCGACGCCGCCACCCTCGTCGCCACCGGGCCGCTCCCGGACGCCGCCTTCGCCGAGATGGCGGAGCGGGCGCTGGGCGGGCTGCCGCCGGCCGGGGGGGGCGCGCCGACGCCGGACCCCCCGCCCGACCCCGGCGCGCCGGAACCGCCGCCGGCCCGGCTCGTGCTCGTCGACCGCCCCGGGGCGGTGCAGTCGGCGCTGCGGATCGGCCATGTGGCGGCGCCCCGCCGGACGCCCGGGTATCATGCCCTGCAGGTGCTCAACGCGGTGCTGGGCGGCCAGTTCGTCAGCCGCCTCAACCGGAGCCTGCGCGAGGAGAAGGGGTACACCTACGGAGTGCGGACGGCGTTCCAGCTTCGGCGGGGGCCCGGTCCCTTCGTCATGCAGGGCAGCGTGCAGGCCGACGCCACCGTCGAGGCCGTCAGCGAGGTGCTCGACGAGATGGGCGGGATCGGCGGGCCGCGGCCGGTGACGCCGGCCGAGCTCGACTTGGCGCGGTCATCCCTCACCCGGGGCTTCGCCCGCGGGTTCGAGACCGCGGGGCAGGTCGCGCGGGGCGTCGCCAACCTCGTGCAGTACGATCTGCCCGACGACGAGCACGACCGGTTCGTGCCCGCGGTGAACGCGGTCGACGCGCGGGCGGTGACCGCCGCGGCCGCCCGCCGTCTGCGGGCCGACCGCGCGGTCGTGGTGGTCGTGGGGCCCGCGGCGCAGATCGAGCGCGGCCTCGGGGCGCTGCGGCTAGGCGATCCACTGCGGGCGGACCTGGAGGCGGTCGCGCCCCAGGGGTCCGCGCCATAGAACGGAGCAGAGTCCGGTTGGTTGGGCGGTGAGCGGAGCCTTGGGCGACGATGGGCGGTCCAGGAGTCTGCGCTTGGGTACGGCGCGGAGTTCCTTGTAGGGTTGGTCTTGGGCGGCCAAGCCGCCGACGACGATCGGCTGGGCCGGGTGTCTGCGCCGCAGGACGGGCCGGGAGGAGCTCGAGGATGAAGGCGGTCCGCTTCCACGAACACGGCGGGCTCGACGTGCTCCGGTGCGAGGAGGTCCCCGATCCGGAGCCGGCGTCCGGCGAGGTCCTCGTCCGGGTGCGCGCCTGCGCCCTGAACCACCTCGACCTGTGGCAGCGCCGCGGCATTCCCGGCGTGCCCCTGCCGCACTGCCCCGGCACGGACGTCGCGGGCGAGGTCGTGCGCGGCGAGGCGCACGGGGTCGGCGAAGGCGTGCGGGTCCTGCTGCAGCCGGGCATAAGCTGCGGCCGGTGCGTCGCCTGCCTCAACGGCCAGGACAACCTGTGCCGGAGCTTCGGCCTCGTGGGGCACCAGTCGGAGGGCGGCTACGCCGAGCTGGTCACGGTGCCGGTCGAGAACGTGGTGCCGATACCGGACGGCATCGGATTCGTCGCGGCGGCGGCGTTCCCCCTCACCTTCCTGTCGGCGTGGCACATGCTGGTCACGCGGGCGCAGCTTCGCCCGGGCGAGACGGTGCTCATCCTCGCCGCCGGCAGCGGCGTCGGGCAGGCCGCGATCCAGGTGGCGCGCGCCCAGGGCGCCCGCATCATCGTGACCGCCGGCTCCGCCGAAAAGGTCGAGCGGGCGAAGGCCCTCGGAGCCCACGAGGGCATCGACCACCACCAGGAGGACATCGCGCGCGAGGTGCGGCGGTTCACCGACCGCCGGGGCGTGGACGTGGTCTTCGAGCATGTGGGCCAGGCGACGTGGGAGCAGTCGACGAAGAGCCTCCGGCGCGGCGGGCGGCTCGTCACCTGCGGGGCGACCACCGGCCACGTCGGGTCTCTCGACATCCGGCACCTGTTCACGCGGCAGATCTCGCTGATGGGCTGCTACGTGGGGTCGAAGGGGGAGTTGCTGCGGGCGGCAGAGCTGTTCTTCGACGGCCGGTTCGAGCCCGTCGTCGACCGCACCTACCCCCTCGACGAGGCGGCCGAGGCCCAGCGCCGGCTGGAGGACCGGGCGCAGTTCGGCAAGATCGTCCTGCTGCCCTGAGAGACCAATCCCGGCGTTTCCGCGTCCTAACGGAGTCTGCGCCGTAGAACCGCGCGGACCGTCGGCGGGTCGGCGTGGCCGCCGGGCGGGAGGCGCAGGGGCGCGGCCGGCGGGGCCGGGTATCGGTGTCCGGGAGTTCGACCATGCGGAGTCTCGCCCGGATCAGCGTCAGCATCGCCGGCGTCGTCGGGGTCGTGGCGGTCACGGTAGCCGGCGCTACGATCTGGCTGCTGCTGACCGATCCCGTCTCGGTGGCCGACGCCGTGAGCGAGCAGGACGTGACCCCCCTGGTCCGCGAGCTGGCCGCGATTCTCTACGAGGCCATCCGGCGTCTTCTCGGCTATCTCTAGCCCGCCCATCGTCACGTCCTGAACGGCACGGCGCCCGGGTCCGCGCCTACAGGCTGCGCCGCAGGAACTGGATCAGGACGTAGCCGTCGAGCCACTTGAAGGGCGCCTCGCCGGTCGAGTAATGGCCGCACGGCAGGGCGAAGACCTCGGGCGTCGGACCGCGGCGGCGGCACTCGGCGACGAACCGGCGCGACAGGTCGACCGGGAACGACAGGTCGTAGCGGGCGTACACCAGCAGCACGCGGGTCCCCCGCAGCCGCTCGACGTAGGGGAACGGGCTGATGGGCAGCCACAGGCGGCGCAGGCGGTCGAGGTCGATGGCCCCGTCGAGGCCGGCCCGCACGTGCGCGGTGGACAGGCCGTCCCAGACCACGTCGGCGAAGAACGGCGAGACGTGGTTGAGGGCGGCGGCGGTGATGCGCGGCTCGTGGGCGGCGGTGAGGGCGGCGAGGCACGACCCGAGGCTGGTGCCCAGGATGCCGATGCGGCCGTGGCCCCGCGCGTCGAGCCACGCGACGGCGCGCCGGGCGTCGAGCACCGCCTGGCGGTTCACCTGCAGAGTGCGGCCGACGTTGGCGCTGACGATGTAGTCGGCGCGCTCGAGCTCGGGCGGCATGCGGGCGTCGTGGTAGGGCAGGGTCAGGCGCAGGGCGCTGATGCCCACCCGCGCCAGGAACCGGCACAGGCCGGCGTGCCCCTCCGCGTCCGCGTTCCACTGCGGCAGCACCAGCACCGCCCGCCGCCGGTCCCCCGACGCGGCCGGGTGGTACCGGGCGTGCACGGTGTTGTTGGCGGGGTGCGGCGTCTCGATCTGGCTGGGGAAGGTCAGCCGATCGCCGTCGAGGACGTAGCCCGGGCAGGGCGCGGCGGCGAACCAGCCGGGGTCGGCGAGGGCCGCCGCGGCCGCCCGCTCCAGCCGCCGCGCGGGGTCGCCGGACGCGCCGCCGGCGCCGTCCGCCCCGTCGGCGTCGCCCGCCCCGCCGGCGTCGCCCGCCCCGCCGGCGCCCCGCCGGCGTCGCCCGCCCCATCGAGCCAGTCGAGCCCCCATTCGAAGGGCCGGACGACGCGGTTCGTCGTGGCGGCGGCGAGCCGGCGCTCCCAGGCGTGGAAGAATCTCTCGATCACTCGTGTAGTATCACCGCGGACCGTTGGACCGAAGGAGGCGCGATGGGCATGACGACCGTCGGCGTGCAGGAGGCTCGACGCCTCCAGACCGAGGAAGGGTACACCTACATCGACGTGCGGTCGGTGCCCGAGTTCGAGAACGGGCACCCCGAAGGAGCCTGCAGCGTGCCGCTGCTGCACCTCGACGCGGCGACCCGGCGGATGCAGCCGAATCCGGAGTTCCTCGCGGTCATGCAGGCGCGCTTCCCGACCGGCGCCAAGCTGCTCGTCGGCTGCCAGATGGGCGGCCGCTCGGCGCGCGCGGCGCAGTTGCTGGCGGGCGCGGGCTACGAGACGGCGGTGAACGTCGACGGCGGCTTCGGCGGGCGCCGCGACCCCGCGACCGGGCAGGTGGCGGCCGAGGGCTGGGCCCCCGCGGGCCTGCCCGTGGAGACCGGTGCCGGCGGCGACCGGGGCTACGAGGCTCTGCGCCGCCCACCCGGGGAGGCCGGCGGCCCGGCGGACGACGCACCTTGACCACCCTCGTCGGCCCGACCCGGCCGGCGGGCCGGTCGGCGCTTCCGCGAGGTCCTTCCCCCGCCGGCGGGAAGCTGGTTGCGGGACGGGATCGGCCCGCCCTCAGACCATCGCCTCGTCGTGCACGGCTTCGCCGCGCTCGAACCGGTCGGGCGCGAAGCAGCCCACGTCGACGGTCTCCGTCCGGCCGAGGCGGATCAGCTCTGACAGGACCTTGCCGACCGCCGGCGCGATCATCAGGCCGTGGCCGCTGTACCCGTTGGCGAGGACGAGGCCGGGGGCGGCGGGGTGCTCGCCGAGCAGGGGGTTGTGGTCGGGGGTCATGGCGTAGAGCCCCGCCCAGCCCTCGATCAGCTCGATGGGGGCGAGGCCCGGCATGCGGGCCTGGAGCGGCGGCCGGAAGTCGGACTCCCAGCGCGCGTCGTCGCAGGCGAAGTTCTCGCCGGGGGGCTCGTCGAGCTTCGTGCAGGCGACCACCAGGCGGTCGGGCCCCGGGCGGTCGGCGGTGTCGTCGTGGCGCCAGTGGACGCCGCTCGGGTCCACGATCATCGGCAGCCGGTAGGGGAGGCGCGCGGGCAGGGCGCAGCGGAACAGGTGCTGGCGGACCGGCTGGACGGGCAGGTCGAGGCCGGCCATCGCCGCCACCCGGCGGGCGAAGGGGCCCGCCGCGTTGACCACGACGTCGGCCGCCAGCCGCTCGCCGCCGTGGAGGACGACGCCGGCGACGCGGCCCCCCCGCCGCGTCAGGTCGACGACCTCGGCCGCGACGTAGCGGACCCCGGCGTCGGCCGCCGCCGCGCGGAACCCCGCGAGCACCTCCCGCGGCTCGCCGTAGCCGTCGTCGGGGCCGAAGACCCCGAACCGGATGTCGTCGAGCCGCAGGTCGGGGGCGAGGGCCCGGATGTCGTCCGGCTCGAGCCGCCGCACGCGGGCCCCGAGCCGGCGCTGCCGGTCGAGCCGCGCCTCGAAGCGCTCGGCCCCCGCGTCGTCGACGAGGAAGAGGTAGCCGCGCTGCCGGAAGTCGGCGCGGGGGGTGTGCCCGGGCACGCGCATGTCGCGGTCGAACGCGGCGTAGAACCGCGCGCCGTACTGCGCGAGCCGGATGTTCGCGGCCGAGCTGAACTGCTGGCGGATGCCCCCCATGGCGAGGAACGACGAGGCGCGCGCGTAGGTTTTGTCGCGCTCCACGACCGCCACCGGCCCCGGATGGCCGTCGCGCGCCAGGTGGTACGCGATGCTCGATCCGATGACCCCGCCGCCCACGATCACGACCCGGCCCGCCGTCGCCGTCACCGTCGTCTCCCGGGGCCGGCGCGTCCACCGTCCCGCCGCCGTGGTTCCGCGGCCGCCGCGCGGGGTCCGCGCCCCTTGTTCACGCCGTCTCCCCGTCCGGCCGTCGGCGCGTTGGCGCGGCCCGTCCGTCGTCCGCCCCGGCGTCCGCGGTCACCATGCGTCCGGGCGGCGCGTTCACCGTCGTCCTCCGCCCGCCCGCCGCCGTCGCCGGTCGGCTCCGCGCGCTTCGGGGCGGGCCGCGCCGTCTTGCTCCGGAGGCCGCTCCAGGTAGGTTTTCAGGCCGTCGAGCGAGGCCCGCCACCCGGTGGCGATGAGCTGATAGTAGCGCTCCCAGCGCGGCCCCTCCCACGAGCCGCTCTGGCGGACCAGCAGGCGCGTGGCCGGGCCCTGCACCGAGCAGCGCACGTCGAGGGCCATGGGGCCGAAGGCGAGCGGGCCGGGCGGCAGCCAGTAGGCGCCGGCGATCGAGAACCCGCGTTCCGGCCGGAAGTCCATCACCGTGCCGTAGAATACGCCGCCCAGGGTGCCGAGGAGCTCGTCGCGGAACGGGGTGGCGCGCCACTCGACGGCGTACACCCCGAGGGGGCGCGGCGTGGTGACCGACCTCACCGTGTCCCACCACACGGTCAGCGCCGCGGGGTCGAAGAACGCCTCCAGCACCGCGTCGGGCCGCGCGGTGATGACGACGGTGCGCTCGAACGCCAGCGGCGGCGGCGGGGACATGATCAGCGGGCGTCCCGTCCGCGGCCGGCGGCCGGTCGCCGGGCCGCGGCTTCAGTACAGCAGATAGTCATCGCGCAACCGCAGGAACGTGGCGAGGTCCGCCGCCCACCCCTCGGCGATGGCGTCGAGGGGCACGTCGTCGTCCAGCGACCGCCGCAGCGCGTCGGAGCCGGACAGGATGTCGATGGGCGGAATGACCTCCTCGTACTCGTAGGGCGGTTCGCGCCACGCGAAACGCTCGGGGTCGAGCCGGCGGCACGCCTGCAGCAGGGCCGCCGCGGTGAGCACGGGCCGGAACGCGGCGCGGTCCGCCACGTGGATCTGGCAGCCGCCGCAGGTCTCGCCGGCGTGCTTCTGGAACGTCGGCTGGAACTCCGCGGGGCGGAACCAGGCCCCCGGCAGGTCGAGGCCGTTCATGGCCGCGGCGACCGCGTGCGCGTCGAGCCACGGCGCCCCCGCGAGCTCGAACGGCCGGGTCGTGCCGCGTCCCTCCGACAGGTTGGTGCCCTCGAGCAGCACCATGCCGGGATAGACGACGACGCTGTCGAGCGTCGGCAGATTCGGCGACGGCAGCACCCACGGCAGCCTCGTTTCGTCGTGGTACTGCCCCCGGTGCCACCCGTCGAGGGGCAGCACCTCGAGCTCCGTCCCCAGCCCGAAGGTCTCGTTGCACAGGCGGGCGAGTTCGCCGATGGTCAGGCCGTGGCGTAGGGGAATCGGGAACTGGCCGACGAACGACTCGAAGCCGGGCCGCAGCATCGGGCCCTCGACGGCGGTTCCGCCGACGGGGTTCGGCCGGTCGCAGACGACGACCGGAATGCCGGCCGCGGCGCACGCCTGCAGGCAGTTGGTCATCGTGTGGACGTAGGTGTAGACGCGGGTGCCCACGTCCTGCAGGTCGATGACGAGCACGTCGATCTCCGACAGCATCGCCGGCGTGGGCGCGCGGGTCTCGCCGTAGAGCGAGAACACCGGCACGTCGAGCCGCGGATGGCGCGCGTGGTCGGTCTCGACCATGTTGTCCTGAACGTCGGACCGGAACCCGTGCTGGGGGCCGAAGAGGGCGGTCAGCCGCACCTCGGGCGCCGCCGCCGCGACGTCGACGACGTGGCGGCGCCCGGCGTCGACCGAGGCGGGGTTCGACAGGAGGCCGACGCGCCGTCCCGCCGCCCGCGCGCCGATGTGCCCGGCCAGCCGCGCCGAGCCCGTAGTGACCGGCATGCTCTCGATTATAGGTCGGCGGCCCGTTCCGGTGCCCCGGGGCTGCGGCGTGTGCTAGAGTTTACAAATGGTACCGGGGATCGAGCGGAGGGTTCGGTGGATTCGCCGGAACGCGGCAGTGCTCGCCTTGGGCGTGGCCGTGCTCACGTTCATCGGCGGTGCCTTCAGCGGCGTCGGCGCGGCGGTCTGGTACGTGTCTACCTTGGCGACGACCAATGACGTCGACACGGCCGTACGCGAGGCGCTCGGACCGTTGAATGAGACGGTCCGCAGCCTGAGTGGAACGGTCAACGATCTGCGGGAGACGGCCGCGGGCCTGCAGGGCCTGAAAGGGACGGTCGACAGGTTGGGCGAAACGGTCGGCACCCTGCGGGAGGCGGTCGCGGGCCTGGAGGGTTTGAGGGGGACGGTCGACAGGCTGAGTGACGCGGTCAGCAACCTGGAGGGAACAGTCGCGGGCCTGGACGGGTCCGCGATGGACGGCCCGGAGACATCCGGCCGCGGGGCGGGCGGCGACGCCGCGCCCGGGTCGGCCCGCTGAACGTGGTGGACACGCCGAGCGTATCCGGGACGAAATCGCCGTGGCGAACGCCGAGCTGCATGCCGATCTGAGGACCGCGGTGCGCGAACTCTGCGCGCGCTTCCCCGACGCCTACTGGCGCGAACTCGACGCCCGCGAGGCGTACCCGGAGGAGTTCGTCCGCACCCTGACCGAGGCGGGCTACCTCGCCGCCCTGATACCCGAGGAGCTGGGCGGGTCGGGGCTCGGCATCGCCGAGGCGTCCATCATCCTGGAGGAGGTCAACCGGTCGGGCGGCAACTCCGCCGCCTGCCACGCCCAGATGTACATCATGGGCACCCTGCTGCGGCACGGGTCGGAGGAGCAGCGCCGCCACTACCTGCCGAAGATCGCCAGCGGCGAGCTGCGCCTGCAGGCGTTCGGGGTCACCGAGCCGACCACCGGGACCGACACCACCCAGATGAAGACGATGGCGGTGCGCAAGGGCGACCGCTACGTGGTGAACGGCCAGAAGGTGTGGATCTCGCGGGTCGACTACTCCGACCTGATGCTGCTGGTGGCCCGCACCACCCCCCTCGAAGAGGTCAAGAAGCGCACCGAGGGCCTCTCGGTGCTGCTCGTCGACCTGAAGACGGCGGTCGGCAACGGCATGACCGTTCGTCCGATCCGGGCGATGATCAACCACGCGACGACCGAGGTGTTCTTCGACAACCTCGAGGTGCCGGTGGAGAACCGGGTGGGGGAGGAGGGCAGGGGGTTCCGCTACCTGCTCGACGGGCTCAACGCCGAGCGCATCCTCATCGCGGCCGAGTGCGTCGGCGACGGGCGCTGGTTCGTCGAGCGGGCCTGCCGCTACGCGCGCGACCGGGTCGTGTTCGGCCGCCCCATCGGCCAGAACCAGGGCATCCAGTTCCCCATCGCGCGCGCCCACGTCAACGTCGAGGCGGCCGACCTGATGCGGGTGCGGGCGGCCGAGCTGTTCGACGCCGGGAAGCCGTGCGGGGCCGAGGCCAACATGGCCAAGCTGCTCGCGGCCGACGCCTCGTGGGAGGCCGCCAACGTCACCATGCAGACCTACGGCGGCTTCGGGTTCGCTGAAGAGTACGACGTCGAGCGCAAGTTCCGCGAGACGCGGCTCTACCAGACGGCGCCCATCTCGACCAACCTCATCCTCTCCTACATCGGCCAGCACGTGCTGGACCTGCCGCGGTCGTTCTGATGCGGCGGCTCGACGCGCGGGCCGGCGCGGGCCGACGGGCGCGGGTGCCGGCGGCGGTGCGGGTCGTTCCGAGGCGGCCGCTCGACGCGCGAGCCGGCGGCCGACTCGACCGCCCCCGCGGCGGACCTGCCCCGGTTGTTCCGAGGCGGCCGCTCGACGGGGTCACGGTTCGCAACGAACCAGAGAAGATCGAGTCGGCGATGGAGTCATGCTGATGCGACCGCTCGAGGGGGTCACGGTCCTGTCGCTCGAGCAGGCGGTGGCGGCGCCGTTCGCCACCCGCCAGCTCGCCGATCTCGGGGCCCGCGTCATCAAGATCGAGCGGCCCGGGGTGGGCGACTTCGCGCGAAGCTACGACGCGGCGGCGCGCGGGTTGTCGTCGCACTTCGTGTGGCTGAACCGGTCGAAGGAGTCGCTGACCCTCGACGTGAAGCACCCCGAGGCGGGGGCGGTGCTGCTGCGGCTGCTCGACGAGGCCGACGTCTTCGTCCAGAACCTCGCCCCCGGCGCGACCGGACGGCTGGGGCTGTCGGCGGCCGAGCTGCGGGCCGCGCATCCGCGGCTCGTGGTGTGCGAGATCTCGGGATACGGTTCGACCGGCCCCTACCGCGACCGCAAGGCCTACGACCTGCTCGTGCAGGCCGAGGCGGGGGTGCTGTCGATCACCGGCACCCCGGACGAGCCGGTCAAGGTGGGCATCTCGGTCGCGGACATCGCGGCCGGCATGTACGCGTACTCGGGGGTCCTCACCGCCCTCCTGATGCGGGCGCGCACGGGCGAGGGCACGGTGGTCGAGGTCTCGATGCTGGAGGCGCTCGGCGAGTGGATGAGCTATCCCCTGTACTACGCCTCGGGCGGCACCGCGCCGCGCCGCTCGGGGGCCCGGCACGCGGTCATCGCCCCCTACGGGCCGTTCGCGGGGGGGGACGGCGATGTGGTGTACCTCGGCATTCAGAACGAGCGCGAGTGGCGGGCGTTCTGCGAGCGGGTGCTGCGCCGGCCGGAGCTGGCGGCGGACTCTCGGTTCTCGGCCAACGCGCTCCGCCTGGAGAACCGCCCGGCCCTCGACGCGGAGATCGAGGCGGTCTTCGGGGAGCTGGACACGCCCGAGATCGTGGAGCGCCTCGAGAAGGCGCGCATCGCGAACGCGCGGATGCGGACGGTGCGGCAGTTCGCCGAGCATCCCCAACTCGCCGCCCGAGGGCGCTGGCGCGGCGTGGAGACGTCGGTCGGGCCGCTGCCGGCGATGCTGCCCCCCGCGACCGTCGAGGGCGTCGAGCCGGTCATGGGGCCGATCCCCGAGCTCGGAGCGCACACCGGCGCCATCCTCGGCGAACTGGGGTTCGACCGGGCGATCATCGCGGGATGGCGGTCGGCGGGCGTCATTTGAGCGCTGGGCCGCCCCGCGGGCGCGGCGTTCGCCGACGCGCCGTCGCGGGATGGCGGTCGGACGGGACGGCGTGACGGTCCGCCGGTCTCCGTCGTGGCGATCCGCCTCGCCGGGCCTCGCGGGCGCCGCGGGTGGCGGCGCGGGCTATCATTGGAGCCTGGACGGTTCGCGGTGACGCCCGCGTCGGGCGAGGCGCCGGCGGATCGTGGCGGCCCGGACGACCCGCGAAGAACGGGCATGACGGACAATCTTCTGAACGACGGACAATGCAGCCGGCCGGAATGCGCCCGGGGCCGTCGCCGCGGGCTTGAAGGGAGTCACCGATGCCAGTGAAGGAAGGATGGACGGGGCGGGTCTACGAGGACTTCGAGGTCGGCGACGTCTACGAGCACCCCCTCGGCCGGACGGTGCTCGCGGCCGACAACACGTGGGCGACGCTGCTGTCCATGAACACCAACCCCATCCACTTCGACCACGCGTTCGCCGCCAACACCCCGTACGGGCGGACCCTGGTCGACTCGACGTTCACCCTCGCGGTGGTCACCGGGCAGTCGGTCATCGACCTGTCGCAGAACGTCATGGCGAACCTGGGGTGGGACGAGGTGCGGCTGCCGAACCCGGTCTTCGACGGCGACACCATCTACTCGCAGAGCGAGGTGCTGTCGAAGCGCGAGTCGAAGTCGCGGCCCTACGTCGGCATCGTCACCGTGAAGTCGACCGGCTTCAACCAGGACGGCAAGGTCGTGATCGAGTTCAAGCGGACGTTCATGGTCTACAAGCGCGGGCACGCGCCGCAGCGGTTCCGGCCGGCCGCGCCCGCCGCGTGAGCGACGGCGCGGGGAGGTAACGCAGCGTGAGAGCGCGCACGACGCGGGCGGCCGCCGCCGGGCTGTTTCTCGCCGTCCTCGGGGCGGCGGCGGGGTGCGGCGACCCCCTCCCGGAGGTGCGGGGAGACCTGGCGTTCGTGGGGGTGAACGTCATCCCGATGACCGCGCCGGGGGTCCCCGTGGTGGTCGAGAACCGCACCGTCGTCGTGACGGACCGGCGCATCGCGTCGATGCACCCGGCCGACGAGGTGCAGGTCGCGGAGGGCACGGAGGCGGTCGAGGCCGCGGGCATGTACCTCATGCCGGGGCTGGCCGAGATGCACGGGAATCTGCCCGGTCCGCGCACGGTGCAGTCCGACGCCCGGAACCTGCTCTTCCTCTACATCGCCAACGGCGTCACCACCGTCCGCGGCATGCAGGGCGAGCGGTCTCAGCTCGGGCTGCGGGCCCGCATCGCCCGCGGCCAGTCCCTGGGGCCGCGGCTCTTCGTCGGCAGCCCGTCGATGGGCGGGGGGCGCGTCACCACCCCCGCGCAGGGCGGGCAGCTCGTGCGCGAGTACAACGAGCGCGGCTACGACCTCGTGGAGATTCACGAGGGCCTCGCGCCGGAGGTCTTCGACGCGGTGGCCGCGACCGCCAACGAGGTCGGCCTGCCGTTCGGCGGCCATGTGCCGGACGCCGTCGGGCTGCGCCGCGCCCTGGCGTCGGGGCCGGTCTCGATCGACCACCTCGACAACGCGATCGAGGCCCTCGTGCCCGACGACCAGCTTCCCGCCGGGGGGGCCGGGCCCTTCGGGGTCGCCGGGTTGCTCGACCGGGTCGACATGACCCTGCTGCCGCAGCTCGTCGAGGACGCCCGCGCGGCGGGGGCCTGGATGGTGCCGACGATGGTGCTGTGGGAGACGGTCTTCTTCGGCGGCCGCTCCGCCGCCGAACTGCGCGCCGCGCGTCCCGAGGTGCGCTACATGCCGCCGGAGACGGTCGAGCGGTGGGAGCGGGCGGTGGACGAGCGGGCCGCGGGGGCCGACCCCGAGGCCGACCGGCGGGTCGCGGCGCTGCGCCGGCAGATCCTCGGGGCCCTGCACGAGGGCGGCGTCCCCATCGTGCTGGGGACCGACTCGCCGCAGATATTCAGCGTGCCCGGCTTCTCCGTGCACCACGAGATGGCCCTGTGGGTCGAGGTCGGCATGACCCCCTACGAGGTGCTGGAGGCGGGGACGCGGCGCGCCGCCGAGTACTTCGACGCCCTCGACGACTTCGGCACCATCGAGATCGGCCGGCGCGCCGACCTCCTGCTGCTGACCGGGAACCCCATCGACGACATCGCCAACGTCGCCCGGCGCGGTGGGGTCATGGTGAACGGCAACTGGTGGTCGGAGGAGCGCATACAGGAGCGGCTGGCCGGCATCGCGCAGTTCTACGGAAACTGACGGCTTGCGGCGGGAGCCGCGCCCTGCGGGGATGGTACTCAGGCGGAACCGCGGCCGACGAAGGGAGGGCGACGATGCCTGAACTCGGACCACTGGAGAGAATTGCGGAAGCTGGCAAGAGGCTGTACGAAGAGAAGCGGGCCGCACTGGAGCGCGACCATCGAGGCCATTTCGTGGCGGTGGACGTACTCAACAAGACCATCCATGTCGGCGAGACCGCCGATGCGGCCCTTCTGCGCGGCCGCGAGGAGTCGCCTAACGGGGTTTTTCACCTGATTCGGATTGGTTCACCGGGGGCTCAAAAGACAGGGACCATTCAGGATCATGTCCAGGCTGATTTACGGGCGCTATGTCGTATTGTTCGAGGGACCTCCGCCGGAAGCGGAACCGAGGACCGAGGAGGAGTGACAGTGAGCAGCGGGACCCTGCCGGCGTTGACCCGGTTCGGCGAGTTCGTGGCCGACGGCGCGGTGCCCCCGGCGGCGCGGCGCGCGGCGCGGGACGCGATACTCGACACGGTCGGGGTCGCCCTCGCGGGGTCGGTCGAGCCCGCGGCCCGGATGGTGCGCGGCCTCGCCGACGAGGAGGGCGGCGCGCCCCGGTGCGGCGTCCTCGGCGCGCCCGCGCGCACCGGCGCGGGGTGGGCGGCGCTGGCCAACGGGACGGCCGCGCACGCGCTCGACTTCGACGACATGTGCTTCGTGTCGATGGCGCATCCCAGCGCGCCCCTGGTGGCGGCGGGGCTCGCCGCCGCGGAGTTGGCCGACGCCGGCGGGGCGGCGCTGCTCGACGCCTACTCGGTCGGCTTCGAGGTCGAGGCGGTGCTGGGGCGGGTGATGAACCCGACCCACTACGAGCGGGGTTGGCACGCCACCTCGACCATCGGCACCCTCGGCGCGGCCGCCGCCGCGGCCCGGCTGCTCGGGCAGGACGCCGCGACCACCGTCCGCTCGCTCGCCATCGCCGCGGCCGAGGCGTCCGGCC
This sequence comes from Vicinamibacterales bacterium, assembly GCA_963666855.2. Lineage (GTDB taxonomy): Bacteria > Acidobacteriota > Vicinamibacteria > Vicinamibacterales > UBA8438 > JAJEEA01. Next base: position 7,946 of record CAXXTG010000176.1, on the reverse strand, counting down.
TCAAGGAGAGCTTCGGCACCATGGTCAAGCCGCTCCAGGCGGGGCTGGCGGGACGCAACGGAGTGCTCGCGGCGATGCTCGCCCGCGCCGGGTTCACCGCCCCCGACCGCGCCGTCGACGGCGGGCAGGGCCTGCTCGTGGCCATGCAGGGGCGCGCACGCGACCTCGGCGACTTGGCGGACGGGCTGGGGCGCGACTGGGAGATCGTCGACGGCGGCATCACCGTGAAGCTCTATCCGTCGTGCGCGGCCACCCACCCCACCATCGACACCCTCCTCGACCTGCGGGCCGAGCACGGGTTCGCGGCCGGCGACATCGAGGCGGTGGAGGTCGGCGTGGACGCGGTCACCCCCACCGTGCTCATCCACGACCGGCCCCGGACCGGCCTCGAGGGCAAGTTCAGCATGCACTTCTGCGCCGCCTCGGCCGTCGCCCACGGGCGCGTCGACCTGGCGACGTTCGAGCCGGCGGGGGTGGCCGACCCCGTCACCCGCGGGCTGCTGCCGCGGGTGGCGATGCGCGTCGACCCCACGGTGGGCGTCGATCAGCCGCCGCTGACGGAGGCGGCGGTGACCGTGCGCCTCGCCGACGGCCGGCGCTGCGCGCGGCGGGTGCGCGGCGCGCGCGGCTATCCGAGCCGGCCGCCCTCGGCGGCCGAGCTCGACGCGAAGTTCCTGGCGTGCGCGGCGCGGGCGGTGCCGCCGGCCGCCGCCGCGGCCGCGCTGGCGTGGCTGCGCGACGTCGAGCGGCAGCCCGAGGTCTCCGCGCTGCCCGAGCTCGTCCGCGAGCCCGTGCCGGCCTGACGTCCGGGGGGAATCCATGCCGACCACCGCCGAACCGACCCCGCGACGGCGCGTCCGCCGGTCCGTGCTCTTCGTGCCGGCGGTGCGGCCCGACCGCTTCGCCAAGGCCGTCGCCACCGGCGCCGACGCCGTCTGCCTCGACCTCGAGGACGGGGTCTCGTTCGCCCAGAAGGACGAGGCGCGCGACAAGGCGCTGGCCCTCCTCGCCGACCGGCCCGCGGTGCGCGCCGAGGTCGTCCTGCGCGTCAACGAGCCCGAGTCGGACCTCGGCGAGCGCGACCTCGCCGCCCTCCTCGCCTCGGGGGTCCGGCCCGACGCCCTGATGGTGCCCAAGGTGGACGGCCCCGACACCCTGCGGGCCCTCGATCGGCGGCTCGCCCCGGCCCTGCCCGGCCTGCCCCTGGTCGTGCAGATCGAGACCGCGCGCGGGCTCGCCGCCGTCGACGCCATCGCCGCCGCGTCGCCCCGCATCGCCGTCCTCTTCTTCGGCGCCGTCGACCTGTCGGCCGAGCTGGGCTGCGCCATCGAGTGGGACGCCCTGCTCTACGCGCGGTCCCGGGTCGTGGCGGCCGCCGCCGCGGCCCGGGTCGACGCCATGGACACGCCGTTCATGGACGTGGGGGCGCCCTCGCAGCTTGAGGAGGAGGCCCGCGCCACCCGCCGCCTGGGCTTCGCCGGCAAGGCCGCGATCCACCCCACCCAGGTTCCCATCATCCAGGCCGCGTTCTCGCCCCCGCCCGACGCGGTGGCGTGGGCCCGGCGCATCGTCGCCGCCTACGAGGCCAACGAGGGGGGCGTGCTGCTGGTCGACGGCAAGCTCGTCGAGCGCCCCGTCATCGCCTCGGCCCGGCGCGTCCTTGACGCCGCGGGGGCGGTCGAGTCGGACCCGGAGAGTTGAACGGACCGCGCCCCGTCGCGCGGCGCGGAGAACAGGAGCACGACATGTCGATACGGGCGAATCGGGATAGCCGGAGGATGCTGCTCGCCGCCGCCCTCCTCAGTACGGCGGTCGCAGCCCCGGCGCAGCAGGGGGCGCAGGACGGCGAGTGGCGGTACTACGGGGGGGATTCGGGCAGCACCAAGTACTCGCCCCTCGACCAGATCGGGCCCGGGAACGTCGCCGATCTCGACGTCGCGTGGCGGTGGCGGACCGACAACCTCGGCCCCCGCACCGACTTCAACTATCAGGCGACGCCGCTGGCGGTCGGGGGCGTGCTCTACACCACCGCGGGCTGGCGGCGGAACGCCGTGGCCATCGACGGGGCCACCGGCGAGACCCTGTGGATGTACCGCCTCGACGAGGGCGGGCGCGGCGACGCCGCCCCGGTGCGGGCCAGCTCGGGCCGGGGGGTGGCGTACTGGACCGACGGGGAGGACGCGCGCGTCATCCACGTCACCCGGGGCTATCACCTGGTGGCCCTCGACGCCGCGACCGGCTACCCCGTCCCCGGCTTCGGCGAGGACGGGGTCGTCGACCTCTACGACGGCATCTTCGACGGGCTCGACCGCCCGCCGGTGGAGGACGGCCAGATCGGCCTGAACTCGCCGGCCATGGTCGTCGGCGACGTGATCGTGGTGGGCGCCGCCCTGCGCGCCACCGCCCCCGCGCCGGAGTTCCCGGCCGGGTTCGTCCGCGGCTTCGACGTGCGCACCGGCGAGCAGCTCTGGATATTCCACACCATCCCCCAGCCCGGCGAGTTCGGGAACGACACGTGGGGGAACGACTCGTGGCGCTACAGCGGGAACACCGGGGTGTGGGCCCCGATGTCCGCCGACCAGGAGCTGGGCTACGTGTACCTGCCCGTCGAGACCCCCACCAACGACCTCTACGGCGGCCACCGGCCCGGCGACAACCTGTTCGCCGAGAGCCTGGTGTGCCTCGACGCGCGGACCGGCGAGCGGGTCTGGCACTACCAGCTCATCCACCACGGCATCTGGGACTACGACATCCCCACCCCGCCGGCCCTGGTCGACATCACCGTGGACGGCCGCGGGATCAAGGCGGTGGCCCAGGTGACCAAGCAGGCGTTCACCTACGTCTTCGACCGGGTCACCGGCGAGCCGGTGTGGCCCATCGAGGAGCGCCCCGTGCCCGCGTCGACGGTGCCCGGCGAGCAGGCGGCGGCGACCCAGCCGTTCCCCACCCGGCCCGCCCCGTTCGACCGCCAGGGGGTGTCGAACGACGACCTCATCGACTTCACGCCGGAGCTCGCCGCCGAGGCGCGGCGCATCGCGTCCGAGTACCTGATGGGCCCCATCTACACGCCGCCGATCCTCGCGGGGCAGGACGGCCGGCGCGCCCTGCTGATGCTGCCGCAGATGACCGGCGGCGCGAACTGGCAGGGGGGCGCGGTGGACGCGGAGACCGGCATTCTCTACGTGGCCTCGGTCACCAACCCCACCGTCGCGGGGCTCGTGAACGACCCCGGCCGCTCGACCATGGACTTCGTGGGCGGGGGCGGGCGGCGCCGCGGACCCGCCCTGCCGCAGGGGTGCGGCGAGATCGGGCCCCTCGGCCTGCCCCTCATCGCTCCGCCGTGGGGCCGCATCACCGCCATCGACCTCAACACCGGCGACCACCTCTGGATGATCCCGAACGGCGACACCCCGGACTGCGTGAGGGACCACCCGGCCCTGAGCGGCGTCGACCTCCCGCGGACCGGCAAGCCCGAGCGCAGCGGCATCCTCGTCACGAAGACGCTGGTCTTCGCCGGCGAGGGCGGCGGGCTCTTCGCCACGCCGACGTGGGCGGGCGGGCAGATGTTCTACGCCTACGACAAGCGGACCGGCGAGACGGTCTGGGAGATGGAGCTGCCCAAGCGGCAGAGCGGGGTGCCCATGACCTACACGGTCGACGGCAGGCAGTACATCGCGATGGCCGTGAGCGCCCGCGGCGAGCCGGCCGAGCTGCTGGCCCTGACGCTGCCGTAGGTTGAGTTTGGGCCGCCGTGCGGCGTCGGCGAATGGGCGTTCGGGCGGCCCGTCGCGGGTCAGCGCGGGTCGTCCGGCGCGGGCATGCGGTAGCCGACGCCCCGCTCGGTGAAGATGTACGCGGGCCGCGCCGCGTCGTCGCCCAGCTTGCGGCGGATCCGCTTCACGACGGCCCTCACCAGCCGCGAGTCGCCGGCGGACTTCCGGCCCTTCCAGGCCTGGCGCAGCAGGGACTCGTAGGTCGTCATGCGGCCGGCGCGGGCGGAGAGCACGCGCATGACCTCGTATTCGGTGGCGGTCAACCGCACCGCGCGGCCGGCCACCGTCACCCGGCGCCGCGCGTGGTCGATGGCCAGGTCCCCCGTCACGAAGGCCTCCGGCTCCGTGTTCCTGCGCAGGGCCGCCCGGACCCTGGCCGTCAGCTCCGTCGCCGAGAACGGCTTGACGATGTAGTCGGCGGCGCCCGCCTCGAGGGCCCGCGCGATCGTCTCGTCCCGGCGGTAGCCGGAGATGAAGATGACCGGCAGGTCGGCCAGCCCGGGGACGATCTGCATCAGCTCGATGCCGTCGACCCCCGGCAGCATCAGGTCGAGGAGGACCAACCGGGGCTTCCGGGTGCTGAGTATCTCGGGCAGTTGCCGCGGGTCGCCCGTCACGAGCGGGACGTAGCCCGCGTTGCCGAGGGCGTTGCGCACGTACCGCAGCGTCTGGGGGTCGTCGTCGACCACGAGGACGCGCTGTTCCCGCCGCCGGTTCCGGGCCGGGCGGGAACCGCCGGGGGCGGGGTCGGCCGCGGCCCCGGCCTCTTCGGCCGCCGGAATCGTGAACGTGAACCGCGTTCCTCGACCGGTCCCCGCGCTCTCGGCCCAGATTCTGCCTCCGTGGGCCTCGACCAGTCCCTTGCAGATGGACAGGCCCAGGCCGTAGCGGCCGAGTCCCGGCTCTCCGCCGCCGCCCGCGACGCCGGCGTGCTTCCGGAACAGGTGCGGCAACTGGTCCGGCGGCACGCCCCGCCCCTCGTCGGCCACCGAGACCGCCACGTGCACGCCGTCCCGCACCGCCGCGACCCGGATGGGGGTGGCCTCGGGAGAGTGCCGGGCGGCGTTGGAGAAGAGGTTGTTCAGGACCTGGACGATGCGCGGGCGGTCGGCCATCACCGGGGGCAGGTCCGGCGGCAGGTCGATGCGCACGGGGTGCCGGCCGACCCCGCCGCTCAAGAACGTCTTCCGGGCTTGGTCCACCAGGCTGGCCACCTCCGCCGGCTCGGGCGAGACCGACAGCGTGCCCGTCTCGATGCGCCCGGCATCGAGGAGGTCGCTGATCAGCCCGCGCATCTGATCGGCCTGCTCGTCGATGATCCGGAAGAACTGGAGCATCTCGGCCGGGTCGACGGCGGTCGAAGCGCCCAGCACGGTGGAGGCCGATCCCTTGATCGAGGTCAGGGGGGCCCGCAACTCGTGGCTCACCATGCCCAGGAACTCGGTCCGCAGCCGCTCCCGCTCCTCGAGGTCGGCCAGGTCCTGCAGGGTGACGACGAGCGACTCGACGCCGCCGTCCTCGCCCTGGAGCGGCGTGGCGTTGATGAGGGCCCTGACGTGGCGGCCGTCGGGGGCGGTGAGCTCGATTTCCTCGGCGCGGACCGGTTCGGCGCTGGTCAACTGCTGCGCCAGGGGGAGTTCCTCGAGGGAGACCTCGCGCCCGTCGGCGCGCCGGCACGTGATGATCCCGAGCAGCCCCTCCGGCGTGCCGTCGGGCAGGTGCAGGCGTTCCGCCATGCGACGGGCCTCGCGGTTGAGGGACACGGGTTGGCCGGTGCGGGCGTCGAAGACCACGACGCCCACCGGCGACGTGTCGACCAGCGCCTCCAGGTCGGCGCGGGCGCGCTGCTCCTGCCGGTACGCCCGGGCGTTGGCGATGGCCGCCGCCGCCTGCGACGCGAACAGCACCAGGACCTCTTCGTCCTCGCTCGTGAACTCCTCTCCGCCCGCCTTGTCGGCGAGGAAGAAGTTGCCGACGTGCGCGCCCCGGTGACGCATCGGCGTGCCCTGCAGGGTTCCCGTCGGCAGCCGGTCCGAGGAGAAGCCGAGGGCGCGGACGAAGCTCCGCCCGTCGCCCAGTCTCAGGGGGCCCGGCAGATCCCGCAGGTGCTCGAAGAGCCGCGGCCCGTCCGACCAGCTCTCGAGCCGCCGGTGTTCCTCCGGGGTCAGGCCGGAGGTGACGAAGTCGCGGACCGGTCCGCTCTGGTCGAGCGTGATGATCACGCCGTACCGCGCGCCGGTCAGGGCGCGGGCGCTCTCGACGACCTCGCGCAGGACGGTGTCGAGGTCGAGGCTGGCGCTGATGCGCAGGACGGCCGCGCTCAGCCTCGATATGCGGTCCCGCAGCGCCTCGTTCTCCCGCCGCAACTCGTCGGGGCCTTTCAGGGGGTGGGCGCTCTCGTCGACGGCTCGGGGCATGGCCCGATACTACAGGAAAGCGCGGCCGCCCGTGTCAAGGGTGTCACGGCCGGCCGCGCTTCTGCTAGAATCACGGTGCGGCGGTCGCTTCCGCTTGTCTACCTTTCGTGGCTCGCGCACCGGCCGGCGGGCGGCACCGCCGGTGGCGGGATGCGCGCCGCCGGGCCGGGCTGGGACACACCCTGGAATCGGTGTGAGACGGGGCTTGAGCGTATGCCCGCATCACTCGACGAGTTGAGAATCGACCGGTCCCGGGACGGCCGCCGGTGGGGGCCATGGATCGCCGCGGGGCTGGTGGCGGCCGCGGTCGCGGGCGGCGGGTCGCTCGGCTGGCGCTGGTGGACCGAGTCCCGGGTGCCCGTCGTCCGCACCGCGTCGGTGCGCTCGACCGCGGCCGGCGGCGGCCAGCCGGCCGTCCTGAACGCGTCCGGCTACGTGACGGCGCGGCGCCAGGCGACCGTCTCCTCCAAGGTCACGGGCAAGGTCGTGGACGTCCTCGTCGAGGAGGGGATGGAGGTCCGGGCCGGCCAGGTGCTCGCACTGCTCGACGACACCATGGAGCGCTCGCAGCTCGCGCTCGCCGAGGCGCGGTTGGGCGCCGCCCGGAGCGCCCTGACCGAGCTGGAGGTCCGGCATCACGAGGCCCTGCTCGACCTCGAGCGCCAGCGCCGGCTGCTCGACGAGGACATCGTCTCGCAGGCCGACTTCGACGCCTCGCGCGCCGAGGCGGACTCGTTCGAGGCGCGCATCGCGAATCAACGGGAACAGGTGGTGGTGGCCGAGCGCGAGGTCGACGTCCGCCGGACCTCGCTCGACGACACCGTCATCCGGGCTCCGTTCGGCGGCGTCGCGATCTCGAAGAACGCCCAGCCGGGCGAGATGATCTCGCCGGTCTCGGCCGGCGGCGGCTTCACCCGGACGGGCATCTCCACCGTCGTCGACATGGACTCGCTGGAGATCGAGGTGGACGTGAACGAGGCGTACATCAACCGCGTCTCCGACGGCCAGCGCGTCGTCGCGAACCTCGACGCGTACCCCGACTGGGACATTCCCGCCAGCGTCATCACGACCATCCCCGCCGCCGACCGTCAGCGCGCGACGGTCCTGGTGCGCATCGCCTTCGACGAGCTGGGCGATCCCCGCCTCCTGCCCGACATGGGCGTCGACGTCGCCTTCCTGGAGGACGACCCGCCGGTCGATGCGGCGGCCGGGTCGCCCCGCCTGTGGATTCCCGCGGGGGCGGTCCGCCGGGACGGCGGCGGCCCGGCCGTCTTCCTGCTGCGGGGCGACCGGGTGCAGCGCCGCGCCGTCGGTCTGGGGCTGGAGAACGGCGGCGAGGTCGAGGTGGCGTCCGGCGTCGGGGCGGGGGACCGGGTCGTGATCGACGCGCCGCCGGAGCTGGCCGACGGCGATCGGGTCGCGCTGGTGGCGGCGGCGACCTCCTCCTGAGCGCCGCGGCCGGGATTCCCGGGGCGGCATCCCGGAGTCGGACGAAGAGAGTGGTGAGCCGCCAGGGACTCGAACCCCGAACCCGCAGATTAAGAGTCTGCTGCTCTACCAGTTGAGCTAGCGGCCCACTCGTTGGAAACAAAGGACTTACGGCGACGGCCCGAATCGCCGCCAGCCGGAACTGCCAGCCGGGCGGCCCGGAAACCAGCGGCAACCCGGCTGGCGGACGCGCACGGACCGAGCCTCTGGCCGGCGGCGCGGGCGCGCCCCTGCCAAGTTCAGTGCCGACACAATCTCCCTCCGGTCG